>NZ_DASPMG010000237.1:0-74538 GCF_035627195.1 Azospirillum sp. | reverse complement strand
CGCCGACAACGGCGTCACCTTCCACGTGCACGGCGACCCGCAGGGGCTGGAACGGCCGTGGCAGCTGGACCCCATGCCGCTGCTGCTGGAAGCCGCCGAGGGCCGCGCGCTGGCGGCGGCACTGGAGCAGCGGGCGCGGCTGTTGAACCTGATCCTGGCCGACCTGTACGGGCCGCGCCGGCTGGTGCGCGACGGGCTGCTGCCGCCGACGCTGGTGTTCGGGCATCCCGGCTACCTGCGCGCCTGCCACGGCATCGTGCCGCCGTCGGGCATCTTCCTGCACCTCTACGCCGCCGACCTCGCCCGCACGCGGGACGGCGGCTGGACCGTGGTGGGGGAGCGGACGGACGCGCCGGCCGGCGTCGGCTACGCGCTGGAGAACCGGCTGATCACGGCGCGCATCCTGGCGGAGTTCTTCCGCAATTCGCGGGTGCAGTGGCTGATGCCCTTTGTTCAGGTGCTGCGCGACACGCTGCTGTCGCTGTCGCCGCGCCGTTTCGACCAGCCGCGCCTCGTCCTGCTCAGCCCCGGCGATGCCGCCGGCAGCAGCTTCGAGCACGCCTACCTCGCCCGCCTCATCGGCTGCCCGATGGTGGAGAGCGAGGACCTGACGGTGCGGGACGAACGGGTGCTGCTGAAGACGCTGGACGGCCTGCAGCCCGTGGACGTCATCCTGCGACACACGCCGGCCCACCTGTGCGACCCGCTGGAGCTGGATTCGCGCTCCGACCTCGGCGTCGCCGGCATGGTGCAGGCGGTGCGCGCCGGGTCGGTGACCGTCGCCAACGCGCTGGGCTGCGGCGTCGTGGAGACGCCGGCCATCGCCGCCTTCCTGCCGCGCCTAGCGCGGGAACTGCTGGGCGAGGATCTGACGCTGCCGTCGGTGCCGACGTGGTGGTGCGGGGACGAGGCGTCGCGCCGCCACGTGCTGGACAACCTCCACCGGCTGACGGTCCGCTCGGCCTACGACCTGCGCGCCCCGGCGATCTTCGGCGACGCGCTGGTGGCGGTGGAGCGCGAGGCGCTGGCCGCCCGCATCGACGCGCGCCCGCACGCCTTCGTGGCGCAGGAGCCGGTCAGCCCCTCCACCACGCCCGTCTGGGCGGGCGGGCGGCTGGAGCCCAAGCCCATGGTGCTGCGCGCCTTCCTGGCGGCCCAGGGGGACGGCTACCGCGCCATGCCCGGGGGGCTGGCGCGCGCGTCCTCGGCGCGCGACCTGACCAACGCGGCCCTGCAGGGGGGAGGCGAGGGCGGCAGCAAGGACACCTGGGTGATGTCGGACGCGCCGCAGGCGCCGCGCCGCACGGCCCCGCCGACGGCCGCACCCGTGCGCCTCGTGCGCGGCGGGCGCGACCTGCCCAGCCGCGTGGCCGACAACATGTTCTGGTTCGGCCGCTACCTGGAGCGCAGCGAGGGCATCACCCGCATGCTGCGCACCGTCTACGTCCAGGTGGAGGAAAGTGCGAGCGGCATCGTGGGCGGCGGCGGGGAGACGCTGGCGCCGCTCTCGGCCATCCTCAGCCTCCTGGGCCTGCACCCGGCGCGCGCCCAGGCCGGCACGGTGGCGGACGCGGCGGCGCTGCTGGGCCGCCAGCAGTTCGACCCGGCCTACGGCACCGGGCTGGTCGCCAACATGGGCCGGCTGCTGCGCGTGGCGGCGCGCGTGCGCGATCGCCTGTCGCTGGACACCTGGCGCAACGTGCAGCAGCTCAACGCCGCGGCCCTGCGCCTGAAGCCCGCCGCCGCGACCGACGTGGGCGAGGTGCTGGGGGCGCTGAACGGCCTGATCCTGATGCTGGAGGCGTCGAGCGGGCTGGTGCTGGAGAACATGACGCGGGGCCTGGGCTGGCGCTTCCTCGACATCGGCCGGCGCGTGGAGCGGGCGCTGCACCTGATCGACCTGCTGTCGGGCGTGCTGACGCTGCGCGGCGGCGACATGCCGGTGGCGTTGGACGCGCTGCTGGCGGTGTCGGACAGCGGCATGACCTACCGCTCCCGCTATTTCCCGACGCCGCAGTTCGCGCCGGTGCTGGACCTGCTGCTGTGCGACGATTCGAACCCGCGCTCCGTCGCCTTCCAGTTCGCGCTGCTGGCCGACCATGTCGAGCATCTGGTCGCCATCCGCGAGACGGCGCGCATCCGCCCCGAACAGCGGCTGATGATCTTCCTGGAGGGATCGGTCCGCACCGCCGACATCGACGTGCTGGCCGTGGCGGACGAGGACGGGCGCTGGTACCACCTTGGCAAGCTGCTAGAGGTGCTGCAGGCGCGCCTGTGGGAGCTGTCGGAGACGCTGAGCCGCGAGTACTTCGCCCACGCCAGTGGCCATTCCGCCCGCCAGCGGGAGTGGCGGATGTGAGGTACCGGGTCCGTCACGTCACCACCTGCGCCTATTCCACGCCGGTGCTGGTCTCGCACCACGCCGCGCGCCTCATCCCGCGCGAGACGGAGCGGCAGCGCTGCCTGGACGCCTCGCTGTCGGTGGAGCCGGCCCCGGCGGCGCGCGCCGACCGGGTGGACTACTTCGGCAACCCGGTCAGCTTCCTGACCATCCAGACCTCGCACCGGGTGCTGACGGTGATCGCCGAAAGCCATGTGGAGGTGGCGCCGCCGCCCGCCGCCGATCCGCTGGCGACGCCGCCGTGGGAGGCGGTGCGGGCGGCGCTGGCGTGCCCGGCGGACGCGCCGGCGCTGGAGGCTGCCGAATTCCTGTGCGATTCCCCCTTCGCCGCCGCGTCGGACGACCTGCGCGCCTACGCCCGGCCCAGCTTCGCGCCCGGCCGGCCGGTGCTGGATGCGGCATTTGACCTCACCCGGCGCATCCACGCGGACTTCCAGTACGACCCGGCCGCCACCACGGTCAGCACGCCGCTGGCGCAGGTGCTGGCGATGCGGCGCGGCGTGTGCCAGGACTTCGCGCATTTGCAGATCGCGTGTCTGCGCGCCATGGGGCTGGCGGCGCGCTACGTCGGCGGCTACCTGCTGACGCGGCCGCCGCCGGGGCAGGCGAAGCTGGTGGGGGCGGACGCCTCGCACGCCTGGGTCTCCGTGTGGATCCCCGGCCGCGGCTGGGTCGACCTGGACCCCACCAACGACATGCTGGTGGGGGACGAGCACGTCACCTGCGCCTGGGGCCGCGATTACGAGGACGTCAGCCCCGTCAAGGGGCAGGTGGTCGGCGGGGGCGAGCACGCGCTGACCGTCTCCGTCGACGTGCGGGTGGACGAGGGTTGAGCAGAATGCAACCGGCTTGCACAAAAGTGAGGCAGTTTTTCGCGGCGCCCGTGCCGCTGCGCTGCGGCATCCGCGCCTGAGCGGCGCGGCATGCCCATTGCTTAGGAATGGTCATGGATGAACCGAGCGGATACCCCATGCCGGACGACGCATTAAACTTTTCCGGGCTGCTGTCGGACTATGACCGGAACGGCTTCTTCTGCGAACTGACGAGCCCGCGCGCCGATGGGGCGGAGGAGTTCGCGCGGATCCGCCGGCGGCTCGACCGCTTGGCGCAGGACCAGCTGCGCCGCCGCAACGCCGACGCCGAGCGCGAGCTGTTCGACCTGGGCATCACCTTCACCGTCTATTCGGAGAAGGACGCCATCGACCGCATCCTGCCCTTCGACGTCATCCCCCGCGTCATCACGGCGCGCGAGTGGGCGCACGTCGAGGCCGGCGTGGTGCAGCGCGTGGCGGCGATCAACCTGTTCCTGGCCGACGTCTACGGCGACCAGAAGATCCTGAAGGACGGCGTCGTCCCGGCGGATCTGGTGCTGGACAACCCCAACTACCGGCCGGAGATGCGGGGCTTGAACGTGCCGCACGGCACCTACGCCCACGTCTGCGGCATCGACGTGGTGCGCGACCACGAGGGCACCTTCCGCGTGCTGGAGGACAACGCCCGCACGCCGTCCGGCGTGTCCTACGTGGTCGAGAACCGCACGCTGATGCTGCGCGCCTTCCCCGACCTGATGGAGGACACGCACGTCCGCCCGGTGGACGACTACGGCATCCGCCTGCACGAGGCGATGGCGGCCATCGCCCCGGTGAGCGACCCGCAGGTCGTGCTGCTGTCGCCGGGCATCTACAACTCCGCCTATTTCGAGCACGTCTTCCTGGCGCGCGAGATGGGCATCCCGCTGGTGGAGGGACGCGACCTCGTGGTCGAGAACGACCGCGTGTACATGCGCACCACCAGGGCGCTGGCGCCGGTCCACACCATCTACCGCCGCCTGAACGACGAATTCCTGGATCCCGAGGTGTTCCGCCCCGACAGCATGCTGGGCGTGCCGGGCCTGATGCGGGCCTACCGCAAGGGGAACGTGGCGCTGGCCAACGCGGTGGGCACCGGTGTCGCCGACGACAAGGCGGTCTACGCCTACATGCCGCGCATCATCCGCTACTACCTCCAGCAGGACCCGATCCTGCCCAACGTGGACACGCGTATCTGCCGCGAGGCGGACGCGCTGCAATACACGCTCGACAACCTGGAGCAGCTGGTGGTGAAGCCGGTGGGCGAGTCCGGCGGCTACGGCATGATCATCGGGCCGAAGGCGACGAAGGCGGAGATCGAGGATTTCCGCGTCAAGTTGAAGGCCGACCCGGCCAACTACATCAGCCAGCCGACGCTGGCGCTGTCGGTGGCGCCGACGCTGGCCGACGGCGGCATCGTGCCGCGCCACGTCGACCTGCGGCCCTTCGCGGTGACCGGGGCCAGCACCTGGGTGCTGCCCGGCGGGCTGACGCGCGTGGCGCTGCGGGAGGGCTCGCTGGTCGTGAACTCGTCGCAGGGCGGCGGGTCGAAGGACACCTGGGTGCTGGCGTAAGGGACGACGATCATGGCGAACCTCCTCTCCCGCTACGCCGAGTGCATCGTGTGGATGGCCCGCTACATGGAGCGGGTCGAGAACACGGCGCGCATCCTGGAAGTCACCGAGACCTTCGCGCGCGACAAGGGTGCGCACAACTGGCTGTCGGTGGTGCAGATCAACGCCGACGAAAAGGCGTTCTTCGCCAAGCACACGGTGGCCGACGCGCAGAGCGTGCTCGACTTCTACCTGCTGGACGCGAGCAACCCGACGTCGATCCAGGCCTATGTCCAGGCGGCGCGCGAGAACGCGCGCACCCTGCGATCGCTGGTGTCGATCGAGCTGTGGACCCAGCTCAACGTCTTCCACAACCGCATCCGGCAGCTGACGAAGGAGGACATCGCCACCCCGCGCCTGTCGAAGCTGTGCGCCGAGATCCGCAAGGCCTGCCAGGAGCACACGGGCATCGTCGAGGGCTCGGTCAACCGCGACGAGGCGTGGTTCTTCTACTCATTGGGCCGCTACATCGAGCGGGCGGACCAGACCACGCGCCTGCTGGACATCAAGTACCACCTGCTGCTGCCGAAGGCGGACGACGTGGGTTCCGCCCTCGACCTCAGCCAGTGGAACGCGCTGCTGCGCGCGGTGGCGGGGTACCAGACGTTCCGGCGGCTGTACTTCGGGCGCATGACGCCGGCCGCGGTGGCGGGGTTCCTGCTGTTCTCCGACACCTTCCCGCGCTCGGTCAGCCTGTGCCTGCGGCAGGTGGAATGGATCCTCAGCCAGCTGCGCTCGCGCTACAACCTGTCCGGCGCCGCGGCGGCGATGGAGCGGCTGGACGAGATCCGCGCGGCGCTGGCCGACCAGACGGTGGACGACGTGATCCGCCACGGCCTGCACGACTTCCTCGACTGGATCCAGGTCCAGCTGGGGCTGGTGACGGCGGACATCGGGCAGGCGTTCTTCGGCCACAAGGCGGCGTAAGACGCCCTTCTCCCCTTGGGGGAGAAGGGTTGGGATGAGGGGTCATTACCGCCGGAAGGCGGGAAAAGGAGTTTTTGTCCGCCCTGCCGGGCGTAACCACCCTCACCCCCGACCCCTCTCCCCTCAAGGGAGAGGGGCTTTTGTCACTTCTTCGCGAACTCTTCCGTCACCTTGCGCTCCAGTTCGGCGGCGCCGGCGGGCAGGTTGTGGGCGATGCCCTTGTGGCAGTCGATGCAGGTCTGGCCCTGCTCCTGCGCCTGGAGGTGCAGCGGGCGCGCGCGCGGGCCCTGCTGGGCGATGTCCATGCCGGCGAAGTTGTGGCAGTTCCGGCACTCGCGCGAGTCCGTCGCCTTCATCGCCCGCCAGACGTTGCCGGCCAGGCGGATGCGCTGCTCCTCGAACGCCTCCTTGGTGGGCATGGAGCCGATGATGTGGTGGTACAGCTCCTTCGACGCCTCGATCTTGCGGATGACCTTGTGCGTCCAGTCCTTGGGCACGTGGCAGTCGGGGCAGGTGGCGCGCACGCCCGACGGGTTGCTGTCGTGCACGGTGCCGCGGTACTCGGCGTAGACGTTCTCGCGCATCTCGTGGCAGGAGACGCAGAACTGCTCGTTGTTCGTCGCCTCCATCGCCCAGTTGAAGCCGCCCCAGAACAGCACGCCGCCGACGGCGCCGGCCAGGAGCAGGAAGCCCAGCGAGAAATGCACGGTGGGGCGGGTCAGCGTCCTCCACAGCCGGGCGATGAGGCCCGGCCGTCTCGCGCCCGCGCGGTCCAGGGTGTTGGCGGTCATGGTGTGGTGCTCCCCGTCTTCAGCGGACGTTGTTCAGCGGGCTTCGTTCAGCGGACCTTGGTGACCGGCGTGAACGCGTTGTCCACCAGCGGCTTGGCGTCGGTCTGCGGCACGTGGCATTGGGTGCAGAACCAGCGTGTGCCGGCGATGGTGTCCAGGCGGTTCCCCTGGCGGTCGACGTAGTGCGTCTCGCTGATCTGCGGGGCGCGCATGGTCTTGGCGTTGGTCCACTCGTGGCAGCCGATGCACTGGTTGACGTTCTTGTCGACCTGGTACTTCTCGATCTTGTGCGGGACCAGCGGCGGCTGCTGGCGGAAGTTGCGGGCGTGGTTGCCGCCTTCCTGGTAGGTGAAGATGTTGAGCGAGGGCGCCTGGTCGCTCTCCTGCACGCCCACCGGGCCGCGCAGCGAGCGGACTTCTTCAGCCACGGCACCCGCCGGCGTCAGGATGGCGGAGGCGAGCATCATGCCGGCCGCCGCGACGATCAGCTTCAGTCGGGTTTTCACGTCAGGTCTCCTTGGGCGTTGGGCGCCGGGGCGGCGGTCCGGGCCGCACCCGTCGGGCGGGGCGGGCGGATGCCGAGGGCGAACACGGTCTGTGGGCACACGTCGACGCAGCGGCCGCAGGCCGTGCAGTCGGGGGAATGGATCACGTCGCTGCCCGCGTCCTTGAGGGCCGGGGTGATGACGTGGGGTTCGGGGCAGACCTGGTAGCAGTCCATGCAGTGGTCGCAGGCCGCGCGGTTCGGCGCCGACACGGCCACCCGGCCGAAGCGGCCGACCTGCCCGTAGAAGGCGCCGACCGGGCACAGGTGCCCGCACCAGCCGCGCGGCGCCACCGCGAGGTCGAAGAGGAAGATCGCCGCCACCACGCTCCAGGCCAGCCCGCTGGCGGCCAGCGAGCCGAACACCAGCGCGCGGTGCAGGAGCGTGACGGGGTTCACCACCTCCCACACGATGACGCCGGTGAACGCGGAGGCGAGCAGAACGGCGGCCAGCACCAGGAAGCGCAGGCGCCGGCCGAGCGCCGTGCCCTCCCTGAGGCCGAGCCGGCGGCGCGTCGCGGCGGCGGCGTCCGTCACCACGTTCACCGGGCACACCCAGGAGCAGTAGAGCCGGCCGCGCAGCAGCGCATAGGCGGCGAACACGATCAGCGCGCCGACGATGGCCGCCGTTTCCGGAACATGGCCGGCCAGCAGCGATTGCAGCAGGACCAGCGGGTCGGTCAGCGGCAGCACGCCCAGCGTCTCGCTGGTCGCCAGCGTGCCGCGCGTGATCCACACGCCGAACAGCGGCCCGGTGAGGAACAGGGCGAGGAAGCCCGCCTGCGCCGTCCGCCGGGCGATCAGCCAGCGGTGGGCGGCGAACCAGCCCTTGGCCTGGACGGCCGCGGGCCCCGGCAGGCGCCGTGTGACCGCGCTCATGGCCGGAACTCCTTGTTCAGCGCTGGGTTCAGCGCCGGGGGCGTGTAGCCGCGGTCGGGCAGGTCGATGATGCCGTCGACGAGGGACTCGCCCTTCCTGGCCTTCTCCTCCCAGCCCAGGCGGTAGTGGTCGCCCAGACGGCCGCGCGCCAACTCGACGGGCAGCACCTTGATGGCCGCCTCCTCCAGCACGCAGGACTTCTCGCACTTGCCGCAGCCGGTGCAGACGGCGGTGTTCACCACCGGGATCAGGTGGGCGTGGCGGCCGGTGCGTTCGTTGTGGCGGGCCTCCAGCCTGATCGCCTTGTCGATCAGCGGGCAGACCCGGTAGCAGACGTCGCAGCGCAGGCCCAGCACATTCAGGCACGTCTCATGCCCGACCAGCACGGCCGAGCCCATGCGGGCGTCGTCGATGTTGGTCAGGCTCTTGGCGAGAGCGCCGGTGGGGCAGGCGACGACGCAGGGAATGTCCTCGCACATCTCGCAGGGGATCCGGCGCGCCTCGAAGTAGGGCGTGCCGGTGGCCGCCTGGTCGGCGAGGTCGGCCAGCTTCAGCGTGTCGTAGGGGCAGGCGCGCACGCACAGCCCGCAGCGCACGCAGGCGGCCAGGAAGTCGCCCTCCGCCAGCGCACCCGGCGGACGCAGCGCGGTCGCCGCCAGCGTGCGCGACGGAGCCGCGACGCGCGCCAGCAGCAGCGTCAGGAACCCAGCACCGCACACCGCCCCGGCCGCGCCGGAGAGGAACCGGCGCCGGTCGACACCGGCCTTGTCCTGTGATGCGCCCATGATGAGCACTCCGCACATTCTACGCCCTCCCCCTGCTCCGCAGGGGGAGGGAAGGGGCCCGCCGGAGGCGGGAAGGGTGGGGGCTACGGCTTCTCGGGGAGGCCGCTGCCCCCACCCTCCCACGCTTCGCGTGGGTCCCTCCCTCCCCCGGCGGGGCCGGGGGAGGGGTTTTGATGGTTACGCCTCCGCGCCCTTCACCACCTTGCAGGCGCACTTCTTGAAGTCCGTCTCCTTGGAGATCGGGCAGGTGGCGTCGAGCACGAGCTTGTTGACCAGCTGGCTCTCGTCGAAGAACGGGATGAACACCAGCCCCTTCGGCGGCTTGTTGCGGCCTTGCGTTTCCAGGCGCGAGGTCACCTCGCCGCGCCGGGTCATCAGCTTCACCGACATGCCGCGGCGCAGACCGCGCGCCTTGGCGTCGTCGGGGTGCATGTAGACGACCGCGTTGGGGAAGGCGCGGTGCAGCTCCGGCACGCGGCGGGTCATGGAGCCGGTGTGCCAGTGCTCCAGCACGCGGCCCGTCACCAGCCACAGGTCGTACTCGGCGTCCGGCGCCTCGGCGGCGGGCTGGTAGGGCAGGGCGAAGACGTTCGCCTTGTTGTCCTTGAAGCCGTAGAAGCTGACCCCCTCGCCGGCCTTGACGTAGGGGTCGTAGCCCTCGCGGAAGCGCCAGAGCGTCTCCTTGTTGTCGACCACCGGCCAGCGCAGGCCGCGGGCCTTGTGGTACAGCTCGAAGTCGGCGAGGTCGTGCGCCTTGCCGCGGCCGAACTGGGCGTATTCCTCGAACAGGCCCTTCTGGATGTAGAAGCCCAGCAGCTTGGAATCGTCGTTCTCGAAGCCGGCCTGGATCTGGTCGAGGCCGAACTTGTTGACCACGCCGTTGGCGTAGAGGATGTCGAACAGCGTCTTGCCGCGCACCTCCGGCTTCTTGGCGATCAGCTCCTCCGGCCACACCTCCTCGACCTTGAAGCGCTTGGCGAACTCCATCAGCTGCCAGACGTCGGAGCGCGCCTCGCCCGGCGCCTTCACCTGCTGGCGCCAGAACTGGGTGCGGCGCTCGGCGTTGCCGTAGGCCCCTTCCTTCTCCATCCACATGGCGCTGGGCAGGATCAGGTCGGCCGACAGGGCGGAGACGGTCGGGTAGGCGTCGGACACCACCACGAAGGCGGCCGGGTTGCGCCAGCCCGGATACAGCTCCTCGTTGATGTTCGGACCGGCCTGCATGTTGTTGGTGCACATGGTCCAGTAGCAGTTCAGCTTGCCGTCCTTCAGCATCCGGCTTTGCAGAACCGCGTGGTAGCCGATCTTGTCGGGCAGCGTGCCTTCGGGCAGCTGCCAGATCTTCTCCGTCTTGGCGCGGTGGTCGGGGTTGGTCACCACCATGTCGGCCGGCAGGCGGTGGGCGAAGGTGCCCACCTCGCGCGCCGTGCCGCAGGCCGACGGCTGGCCGGTCAGCGAGAACGGGCCGTTGCCGGGCTGCGAGATCTTACCGGTCAGCAGGTGGATGTTGTAGACGAGGTTGTTGGCCCAGGTGCCGCGCGTGTGCTGGTTGAAGCCCATCGTCCAGTAGGAGACGACCTTCACCTTCGGGTCGGCGTAGAGTTCCGCCAGGGCCTTCAGCTGCTCCACCGGCACGCCGGAGATTTCGGCCGTCTTCTCCGCCGTGTACTCGGCCACGAAGGCCTTGTAGTCGTCGAAGGTGATTGGCGCGGCGGCGTTGGGGTCGGCGGCGTTCTTGGCGTCCTTCTCCAGCGCGTGCGTCGGGCGCAGGCCGTAGCCGATGTCGGTGACGCCCTTCTTGAAGTTCAGGTGCTTGGCGACGAAGTCGGCGTTCACCCGGCCGGTCTGGATGATGTAGTTGGCGATGTAGTTGAGGATCGCCAGATCCGACTGCGGCTTGAAGATGATCGGCAGGTCGGCGAGTTCGTAGGAGCGGTGCTCGAACGTGGAGAGCACGGCGACCTTGCACTCCTTGTGCGTCAGGCGCCGGTCGGTGATGCGCGACCACAGGATCGGGTGCATCTCCGCCATGTTGGAGCCCCAGAGCACGAAGGCGTCCGCGTGCTCGGCGTCGTCGTAGCAGCCCATCGGCTCGTCGATGCCGAAGGTGCGCATGAAGCCGGCGACGGCCGAGGCCATGCAGTGCCGCGCGTTCGGGTCCAGGTTGTTGGAGCGGAAGCCGGCCTTGAACAGCTTGGAAGCGGCATAGCCCTCCCAGATCGTCCACTGGCCGGAGCCGAACATGCCGATGGCCGACGGGCCGGTCTTCTTCAAGGCCTCCTTCCACTTGGCGGCCATGATGTCGAACGCCTCGTCCCACGACACCGGCGTGAAGTCGCCGTCCTTGGCGTAGACGCCGTTCTTCTTGCGCAGGAGCGGCGTCTTCAGCCGGTCCTCGCCGTACATGATCTTGGAGAGGAAGTAGCCCTTGATGCAGTTCAGGCCGCGGTTGACCGGCGCGTCCGGGTCGCCCTGGGTGGCGACGACGCGCCCGTCCTTCACGCCGACCAGAACGCCGCAGCCGGTGCCGCAGAAGCGGCACACGCCCTTGTCCCAGCGGATGCCATCGGCGGTGGCCGCCTCGGCGACCTTGGTGGAGACGGGCAGCCCGGCGACCGCGGCGGTCGCGGCGACGGCGTTGGCCTTAACGAAGTCGCGTCGGTTGAGTTTCATGAGGGCATCTCCTCGGACTGGGCGTCCGTCTCGCAGTGGTGGTAGACGAGGGCCGCCGACGCGATTCCCTCGAGTTCGGTCAATTTGCTCAGCGTCAGCGCGGCGGGGGTACCATCGGCATCCTCGATGGTGACGACCAGACGGCCGTCCGCCGCCTCCTGGTGGATCTCCACCCCCGGCAGGGCCAGCAGCGCCGCCCGCGCCGCCGTCAGGCGCGCCGGATCGGCGTGGACCAGCACGCCGCAGATGTTGTGGCCCGCGGCGGCCGGCCCGGCGAGCGGCCGGGCGATTTCCTCTTGGACGAAGCGGTTCAGCCGCATGCGGCCTTCTCCATTTCTTGGATCTTGGGCTCTTGGCCGTGGGGGCGGATGGCGATGGCGGTGACGGGGCAGGGCGCGACGCAGCCGCCGCAGCCGGTGCACAGCGCGGCGTCCACGTCCGGCAGCCGGCGCCCGCCGCCCAGCGGGCGGAAGCGGATGGCGCGCGGCTCGCAGTGCTCACCGCAGATGCGGCAGTCGACGGCGCGCAGCGACAGGCAGGCGGTGCCGACGACGGCGACCATGTGCCACGGTGCCGCACCCTCCGCCCGGCGAAGCGCGCCGGTCGGGCAGGCGTCGGCGCAGGCGCCGCAGAAATCGCAGGCGCCGGCCTGGAAATTCATGGCCGGGCGGCCGGCGCGGTCGGTGGTGATGATCTTTGCCGGGCAGGCGTCGACGCACCGCCCGCAGGCGTCGCACGCCGCGGTGAAGCGATGCTCGCCGTCCAGCGCCCAGGGCGGGCGCGCGGCTGCGGGCGGCGCGCCGACGCGCCCCCTCAGGAAACCTGCTCGGCTGAAGCCGGCCATGGCGATCTCTCCCACGGGCGCCCGCTCGTCTGCGGAGCGGGTCATCCCGGCACTGGTGTGCACCTTTGGCGGATGGCGTGAGGCCGTCCGGCACTAAAGGCTGGGGTCAGGATCTGCCTATTCGGGTAGGTGAGCCTTGACCATGATCAAATTAGGAAACGGCAATAGGCAAGGGTGGGGCGGGCGATCGTCAAATTGCAAAGGCGCATCACGCCGTTGAACCGCCGCGCCCCGCACCGGGCGAAACTCAGCCCCGACGTGCACGAATGGCGGCGAGGCGGCTGGACAGGTCGGTCGGGGCGGGCAGGGCGCCGGTCGCGGCCTGGAGGGCGGCCTTGATGTTCGGGTCGTCCTCCTCCGGCTTGGTCGGCTTCAGGAGGCGGGCCTTGGCGTTGGCGGTCTCCGCCGAGGCCAGCTCGCGCGCGGCGGTGTCCTGCATGGCCTTCAGCGCCATGCCCAGACCGCTGGTGGCGCCGCTCAGGCCGGCGGCCTGCCGGGCGGCCTCGGCGCGCTGTTCGGCGACGTTGCGCTGCTGGGCGGCGCGGGCCATGTCGCGCTCGGCGCGGGTCAACTCGGCGCGGGCGGACTTCAGCTTCTCGCCGGCCTGGGCGTAGGTCTGCTCCAGCATGCGCAGGAACTCCTCCGCCTCGGTCGCGTCCTGCGCCTCGCGGTCGACCTCCGGCGCCATCTGCTCCAGCAGGCCGACGAGGGTGGTCAGGCTCTGCTCCAGGGGCGCCTTGCGGGCGGCGTCGGTCTCGCCCTCGATCTGGCGCTGCAGGTGCTCGGCCGCGGCGAGGCGCTGGCGGGAGAGCTGGGCGATGGCGTCGGCTTCCTTCTTCTCGCGGTCGTAGGCGACGCGCGCCTCGGCCACCTGCCGGCCGAGGCGGTCGAGGTGTTCCTCCATGGTGCGCAGCTCGGCCTCCGTCGCCGATTTCGGGTCCCACTGGACGAGCGCTTCGACCGCGCTGCGGACCGCCTGGTCCGTCTTCACGCCGACGAGGTTGCGCATGAACGTGAACATGGGGTGCCTCCCTGAGAGATGAGATCAGCCGGCCATGGCGCCGGCGTTGAGGAGTGCTATGGCGAGCTGCAGCGCGGCCAACGTGGTGGCGGCGGCGACGTTGCCGTTCTCGATCATCGGCCGCAGGTCACGGAACAACAGCACGGCGATGCCGAAGGTGACGATCTGCAGCACGAGCGCGATGGCGCCCCAGATCACGATGTCCAGCAGCGACAGGCTGGTGGCCAGCGTCGCCGCCAGCGGGATGGCCAGCGCCACCACCGTGCCGCCCAGCAGGATGCCGGCCGCGCGGTTGCCGCTGGCCAGCAGCTGGCGCTCGCGCATTGGCGTCACCGCCACGTAAGCCGCCACCCCGCCCAGGAAGAGCAGCACCGTGGCGACGAAGTGCAGGAGGAGGATCGGCAGGCCGCTGCCCAGGCCGTTGAGGATCAGCGCGGTGTTGCTCTCCATGGAACGGGCTCCTCCGGAAGGGTCTTGGGCTGCATCAGGCGAGCGACAGGGTGGCGGGGTTGACGTCGATGCCGGCGTGGACCTCGACCCAGGCCTGCCCGGCGTCCTCGACCGCGGCCACCAGGACGTACTCGGTCTCCGGCGCCGGGGCCGGCGCGCCGGTGGGGGCGGCGTAGAGCATGGCGTGCAGGCGGCGCGCGCGCTCGCCGCCCCCCTCCGTGCGGGTCTCGGCGAAGTCGTGCGGGGCGATGCGGGCGGTGCCGGGCGCCCATTGGCGGGCGTAGAGCTTGCCGTCCTTGGTCTGGAACTCCGGCCAGCCGATCATGCCTTCGGCCGGATCGAGCCAGAACGCCCACTCCTCCTGGCTGGCCGGCGACACCTCGTCGATCAGGGAGAAGTAGCGGCATTCGTCGGGGCGGCCGTCGGCGCCGAGGTGAAGCTGGAAGAAGCTCCTCCCGCCCGGCAGGTAGAGCCGGTGCAATGTGGTGTTGCCGGCGGTCAGCCGGCCGACCGCCTCGACGCTGACCAGCCCGCCGCCCATATCGGGCGCGGTCACCTTGGTGGCGCCGCCGGCCAGGATGAAGGGCGTGGGGTCGGCGGTCAGCGTCATGCCGACGCGGAACAGCGACGGCGCGTAGGCTTCGCCCGAGACCTTGGCGCGCAGGATCTTTCCCGCCGTGTCCAGCGGCCCCGACGCCGGCGCCGCCCCGGCGGCGCGCGGCGTCATGCGGCGGCGCGCCAGCCACAGCATGACGAGCACGCCGCCGCCGGCCAGCAGGACGAGGATCAGAAAGCCGCCGCCGAAGCCGCCGCCCGCATCGTCGCCCGCGTTGCCGGTGTCCGACACCGGGCGGGCGTCGGCGATGGCGACCTCGCGCGGGGTGCCGGGCGGCAGGTAGCTGGGGTCCGCCGGCTGGCCCTGCTTCTCGGCCAGCTGGCGGTCGAGCTGGTCGAGCTTGGCGCGCAGCTCGGCGTCCCCCTGGGCGCGCCGTTCGGCCTCCTCCCGCCACTGTTGGTAGCCGGGGTCGCCACGCTGGTTGTGGAAGAAGTCGGCGTAGCCGGGGCGGGTGAGGTTGTCGAGCAGGAACCACAGGAACAGCCCGTCCCAGATGCCGAAGCGCGGCGGCGAATTGTACGCATAGCCCGGCGGGCGCCAGCCCCCGGCCCAGCCGCCACCCCAGCCGCCACCCCAGCCGGTTCCCCGGCTCCCGCCCCAGCCGCTGCCCCACCCGCCGCCCCAGCCGCCGGGACTGCGGTAGCCGCCCCAATCGTCGGATTGCCCATGCCGCCGGGCGCCGGGCGGCGGCGCGGTGGGGGTGGGGGCCGGGAAGCCGCCGCCAGCGTCCGGGCGGGGTGCGCGGTAGCGTTCCAGCGCCTCGCCGCTCTGCCGGCGCGACAGCTCGCGGTCGGCGGGGCTGTGGTAGGTTGGGGTTGGGCGGGCCGCGGGCGGGGAGACGGACGGGCGGCGGTAGCCGCCGCTGCCCGATGGCGACGGCGACGAGCGCGGGGCGCTGAAGGACGGCGTGCGCGACGGCGCGCTGGGGCGGCTGTACCCGCCGCTGGTCCGGCCGGCGCGCGCCTGCGCGTCCCCCGTGGGGGCGAGCACGACGAGGCCGCCGGCGACCAGCGCGGGGCCGGTCGCCGGCGGCGTGCCGGACGGCAGGGCCAGCAGCAGGCCCAGCAGGGCCGCCGTCAGCCGCGATCGCATGGCGCTCCACGCTCGGCCATGGTGCCGGTTCCCTCCCCCGTTTCCCGCGCATGGTGTTCGTCCATGCTGAAACAGGGCCGTAAGAAGGGTGTTCCGGTGCGCTACAGGATGAAGTCCGCCGCCTGCAACGGCGGGGAGCCCACGATCTCCACCTCGAAATCGGCGTTGCGGTCGCCGTTCACGTCGGCCTGCACCACGCCGTTGGCGTAGCGCAGCTGGCCGGCGACGCCGCCGAACGCGTTGGCGCCGATGTAGGTGAAGGTGTCGTTGGCGGACCCGGCGTTGAGCTGCGCGTCGATTCCGGCCACGTCGAACTTGTCGCCTTCCGTCCGGTTGAAATCCTCGATGACGTCGCGGCCGGAGCCGGTTCCGCTGTCGGGGAGGAAGTTGAAATCGAACCGGTCGGCCTCCGACCCGCCGTACAGGTGGTCGCGCCCGCCGTCGCCGACGATCAGGTCGGATTCGGTGCCGCCGTGCAGCGTGTCCTCGCCGCCGGCCCCGTTCAGCGTGTCGCTGCCGAAGCCGCCGAACAGCGCGTCCTCGCCGTCCTCGCCGTTCAGCCGGTCGTTGTTCTCGCCGCCGAACAGCGTGTCGGCGCCGACGCCGCCGCGCAGGGTGTCGTCACCCCAGTAGCCGTACAGCTGGTCGTTGCCGTAGCCGCCATACAGCATGTCGTTGCCATAGCCGCCGCCGACGATGTCGTTGCCCCAGCCGCCATCGACCGTGTCCTCGTCGAGGCCGCCGTCGACGGTGTCGTTGCCGTCGCCGCCGTTAACGGTGTCGTTGCCGGCACCGCCCAGCACCATGTCGTCGCCGCTCCAGCCTTCCACCATGTCGGCGTCGGCGCCGCCGTCCAGCAGGTCGTTGCCGTCGCCGCCGGTCAGCGTGTCCATGCCCTTCTGGCCGTACAGGAAGTCGTCGCCGTCGCCGCCGGAGACGACATCGTTGCCGTCGCGCCCCAGCGCCGTGTCGCGGCCGGCGCCGCCGGTGATGGTGCTCGCCCCGTCGGAGCCGACGAGCAGGTCGTTGGCGAAGGTGCCTTCCGCGGTGCCGGAGTAGTGCTGGTTCACCACGCTCTGGTAGGCGAACTGCGAGCCGCTGGCCGGGGCGGCGGGGTCGAGCCCCTGCAGCCGGTTGCCGACGTCGCCGTAGGGCAGGGTGGACACCGGCGTCACCACCAGCGCGAAGACGCCGTCCCAATGGTGCACCTTGGCGGCCGTCCAGTTGGCCGTCTCGCCCGGCTCGATGGTGTTGCCGGTGAGGTGGGCGCGGGTGGCGCCGTTCAGGTCGTTGAGGAGCGACGCGTAGGTCTCCTCCGGCTGGATCGAGTAGGACTGGGACTGCGTCAGCGTCCCGGGGCCGGGATTGTCGGCCGGGTGGAAGTGGGCGATCGTCGGGTGCGCCGGGTATCCAGCGACGTTGATCGGGCGCATGGTCACGGCGTCGACGACGACGTTGGAATAGGACGCGTCGCCGTTGTTCGTCAGCTTCAGGTCCAGATTGAACCTGAGGTCGTTGCGCACGTTGCTGGTGCTGGTGTCGAACAGGTTGTCGTAGAACTGGTAGACGACCGGCGCCGAATCCGTCAGGGACGGGGAGAGGGTGAGGGTGTTGGTGGCTTCGTTGATGCTGTACGCGGCCGTCTCTTCGGACAGGCTGTATACGGTCCAGTTCTTCAACGGGAATGTGTAGGTCATGGCAGGCCTCCTGTGGGGTTCCTCCCGGAGCGGCTACGTCTTGTTTTTTGTTTGGTGGATGATTCTCGTCACCGGTGGCGGTGACGCGCGCGGCCGTGCGCCGTCACCACCCTCAACACCGGGGCGGGGCGGACCCGCACGGCAGGGCGTGGCGGTGCCAACAGGGACGCGCAGAAGGCCAGCATGGCGCGGAACAGGGCGAGGAAGACGTCGCCCATGTAGGCGCTGCGCTCCCGCCGCGCCCGTTCCATGAGGACGTGGGTGGAGGGTGCGGGCGGTGGATGCTTTGGGGCGGGCATGGTGAGGCTCCGTAACGTGTTGCGGGGTGGTCCGCCGTTACTGCCGGGTTCTTGGGCGGATTCGTCCGAGCATGCCGGGACGGTCGCCCGACGACTGTGAGGCAGCTCACAAACCTTGCGTTTGTCTTGCGGAGAGGCGGTGCAGGCTGGGTCGAGCGCCTGCGAAAGCCCAACCTGCGATGCCCCAATCCACCGAAGCTTCACCATTGACATATGGCCGTGTGCGCCGTTATGAGAATGATTATCACTTTCATTGCAAACCTTTCGCAGGGCGCCGATAACCTGGAATCCCGAACGCCGAGGGCGAGGAGAACATCGTCATGCCGGAACCCACGACAGCCGTTCCTTCGAAGCAGCCCGCCCCGCCGGAACCGGTGGCCGCGGCCGGGCTCGCCGTCGTCGAAACCGCGCAGCTGATGCGCGGCGCCAGCGAGGTCATCCTGCGACACGCCGGCCAGAACTACCGCCTGCGGGTCACGCGGGCGAACAAGCTGCTTTTGATCAAGTAACCCCTGCTCCATCCGTCCAGCCCAATCGCCGAGCCAGCCAGCGTCGTTGCGCGAGCCAGCCAAGGCATGCCTTCCCCTGCCTTCAGCCACGGACTCCCCCGCATGCGTGCTTTCCGCAACACCCTTCGCCTGGCGCCCCTGCCGTTCGTCCTGCTCCTCGCCGCCCCCCTCTTGGCCCAGGAGGCCAGGACGGACGCCGGGATGACGCTCGATCCCATCTCGGTCACCGCCACCCGTTCCGAAAAGTCGGTCTACGAGACGCCGCAGTCGGTCACCGTGATCGAGGGGGATGAGCTGGAGCGGCGCAACCAGGGCAACCTGCGCGACCTCACCCGCTATGAGCCGGGCGTCGACATCGGCAACCAGCCGGCCCGCGCGGGTGCGACCAACTTCTCCATCCGCGGCATCGGCGAGAACCGCGTGCGGCTGCAGATCGACGGCGTGCGCGTGCCGGAGTTCCCCGGCTCCAACGCCGGCCCCGGCACCTACACCCGCGACTTCGTCGATGTGGAGACGCTGAAGCGGCTGGAAATCGTGCGCGGCCCGGCCTCGGCGCTGTACGGCAGCGACGCCATCGGCGGCGTGGTCGCCTTCGTCACCAAGGATCCGGAAGACTACCTGAACCGCGTCGGCAAGGATTGGGCGGCGATCGCCAAGGTGGGCTACGATTCGGCCGACACGAGCCTGTCGAAGACGCTGGTCGCCGCCGCCCGCGCCGCCTGGGTCGAGGGCATGGTGGCCTACACCCGCCGCGACGGCGGCGAGATCAAGCCCAACGGCAGCATCGCACCCAACCCGGTCGACTACGGCTCCAACAACATCCTGGCCAAGGTCGTGATGCGGCCGACCAGCGCGGACAAGATCCGCGTCACCGCCGAACACCTGCGCCGCCGCACCGACACCGACCTGTGGAGCGAGCGCACGTCCACCGTGCTGAACAGCGTCGGCCAGGACATCACCCAGCGTACGCGCCTCAGCATCGATCACGTGCACAGCGCGCCCATCGGCTTCATCGACCGGCTGGAATGGCGCCTGTACGGCACCCGCGTCACCCGCGACGAGGACACCGAGCAGCTGCGCGCCACCGGCGCCACGCGGGCGCGCCGCGTCACCAACCTGGACTTCGAGCAGACGATCGTCGGCGGCGACGTGCAGCTGACCAGCACCGCCACCCTGTTCGGGGCGAAGAACACATTCACCTACGGCGGCAGCCTGGACCGCGCCAAGACCACGCGCCCGCGCGACCGGTACGAGACGAACCTCGCCACCGGCGTGACCACGCGCAGCTTCTCCGGCGGCCCCGGCGTGCCGGCGGAGACCTTCCCCAACAAGAACTACCCGGACTCCACCACCGTGCAGGCCGGCGCCTACGTGCAGGACGAGGTGTCGCTGGGCGCCCTGACGCTGACCCCGGCGGTGCGCGTCGACTACTACAAGATGACGCCGCACCCCGACCGGGACTTCGCCAACAGCAACTTCCGCAGCTCGCCCGTCAGCGAGGTGTCGGACTTCGCGGTGTCGCCGAAGCTGGGCATCACCTACAAGCTGAACGAGCAGTATCTGGTGTACGGCCTGTACGCGCGCGGCTTCCGCAGCCCGCCGTTCGACAGCGCCAACAACGGCTACACCAACGGCCCGCAGCGCTATGAGATGCTGCCCAACCCGAACCTGAAGGCGGAGACCAGCGACGGCTTCGAGGCGGGCTTGCGCGGCCGCTTCAGCGGCGGCAGCAACTTCGGCGTCAGCGCCTTCTACAACCTGTACGATGATTTCATCGACAGCCAGATCATCGGCCGGCGCGACGGAATCACGCAGTACCAGTACCGCAATCTGCCGCGCGTCGAGATCTGGGGCATCGAGGCGCGCGGCGAGTGGCGCGTGGCGCCGGAATGGGCGCTGTTCGGCTCGGCCGCCTTCGCCCGCGGCAAGGACAAGCAGAGCGGCCTGCCGGTGGACAGCGTGGCGCCGCTGACCGGCGTTCTGGGCGTGCGCTACGACCGCGCCGACGGCTGGGGGGCGGAACTGGTGGGCCGCGCGGCGGCCAAGCACGACCGCGTCAGCTCGCCCACCTATTTCCAGACGCCGGGCTACGTGGTGGCCGACGCCTCCGTCTCCTACGAGTGGGACCCGCACCTGTCGGTCAACGCGGGCGTCTTCAACATTTTCGACAAGAAGTACTTCGGCTTCCGCGACGTCAACAGCCTCGCCGCGAACAGCGCGACCATCGACCGCTACGCGCGGCCGGGCCGCACCTTCGCGGTCAACGCGACGGTCCGCTGGTAACCATCGCCGGCGGGTCGGGCGGCGCGCGGGACCGGATCCGCGCGCCGCCTTCATTCAAGGAAGGGTTTGTCGATGAACCGGCTGGTCCTGCTGCTGCTCTCCGCGTTCCTGGCCTTCGCCACGCCGGCGTGGGGCAAGAGCGTGCTGTTCCTGTCCGCCCCGCCGACGCAGCCCGGCAAGTTCCAGCGCATCGAGCCGCTGGCGCGCGAGCTGGGCATCGACATGGAATACCTGTTCGTCGACAGGATGGCGGCGGACACCAAGGCGGCGGACCTGTCGCGCCACGACCTGATCGTCATCGACGCGCCCTACGGCTCCGCGCTGGCGCAGATGCGGGCGCGGCTGTCGCCGATGCTGAAGGGCATCACGGCGCCCTGGGTGTGGATCCAGTCCAAGGGCACCGAGCAGAACGGCGTGGCGGAGGAGACGGCCACGCTCCTGCACGGCTACTACACCAACGGCGGGCGGGCGAACTTCGCCGGGTTCCTGTGCCAGATCGCCCGCCGGCAGTTCGGCGCGCCCGGTCCCGACTGCCCGGAGCCGCAGGTGTTCCCGGAGGCCGGCGTCTACCACCCCGACCACCCCGGCCGGGTCTTTGCCGAACTGAAGGACTATCTGGCGTGGCGGCCGATGGACGTTGCCAACCGCCCGCCGGTGATCGGCGTTCTGTTCCATCAAGCACACTTGGGCGCGGAGCTGACCGGCTTCCTGGACGAGACGGTGCGCCGGATCGAGAAGACGGGTGCGGTGGCGCTGGCGATCTACGCCCCGGCCATGACCAACGGCGACATCACGCGCCTCGCCTCGGTGGACGGCGTGCCGATCCTCGACGTGCTGATCAACACGCAGATCGTCCTGAACCCGGAAGGCCGCAAGGCGGAGTTCGAGCGCCTGGGCATCCCCGTCATCCAGGCCATGCCCTACCGCAAGGGGGAACAGGCGGACTGGGAGCAGGACCCCATCGGCGTGACGCCCATGGACGTGCCGTTCTACCTCGCCCAGCCGGAATACGCGGGCATCGTCGACCCGCTGGTCGCCGCCTTCACCCGCAAGTCGGACGGCGACGTGGTGGCGATCGACGCCCAGCTGCAGTCGGTCGTGAACAAGGCGGCGGCCCTGGCGCGGCTGCGCCGCGTGCCGATGGCGGAGAAGAAGGCGGCGGTCTTCTTCTGGAACTATCCGCCGGGCGAGAAGAACCTGGGCGCCTCCTTCCTCAATCTGCCGCGCAGCCTGGAGAGCACGCTGGCTGCCATGCAGGCGCACGGCTACACGGTCGAGCCGCGCGGCGAGGATGCGCTGGTCGAGGAACTGACGGCGCTGCTGTCGGCCTACTACCGCGACGGGCAGTTGAAGGCGCTGCTGGACAAGGGGCTGGCGGACGCGCTGCCCATCGCCCGCTACCGCGCGTGGTTCGACGCGCTGCCGGAGGCGGTGCGGACGCCGATCATGGAGCGCTTCGGCGACCCGGCGAAGTCCGCCATGGCGATGGAGGTGAACGGCGAGCCGGCCTTCGTCGTGCCGCGCCTGAAGCTGGGCAACGTCACCATCCTGCCGCAGCCGCCGCGCGGGGAGAAGATGGATGACCGCGAGAAGGCGATGTACCACGACACCAAGGTGCCGCCCTCGCACTTCTACCTCGCCGCCTACCTGTGGGCGCGCGAGCAGTTCGGGGCGCACGCGCTGGTCCACTACGGCACGCACGGGACGGAGGAGTGGCAGCCGGGCAAGGAGCGCGGGCTGTCGGTCACCGACTACCCCTACCTCGTGCTGGGCGACACGCCGGTGGTCTACCCGTACATCGTCGACAACATCGGCGAGGCGCTGCAGACCAAGCGGCGCGGGCGGGCGGTGACCATCTCCCACGCCACGCCGGCCTTCGCGCCGGCCGGGCTGCACGGCGACATCAACCGCCTGCACGACCTGCTGCACAGCTGGCTGAACATGGAGGAGGGGGAGGTCCGCGCCGCCACGGCGCGCGACATGCTGGCGCTGGTGCGCGAGTTGAACCTGGACAAGGACATGGCCGTCGACCTCGCGGCGGCGGAGCGCGACCTGAAGCCCTTCACCGACACGCTGCACACGCATCTGCACGATCTGGCGCTGCACCAGCAGCCGCTGGGCCTCGCCACCTTCGGCAAGCCGCACGACGCGGACCTGCGGCTGTTCACCGTGATGCAGATGCTGGGCAAGCCGCTGCTGGCCGCGCTGATGCCGGACGACCCGGAGGAGATGGTCGTCACCGATTACACCAAGCTGAAGGAGACGGCGGCCTGGACGCTGCTCGACCGCCACATCCGCCGGGCCGAGCCGTTCACGGGCGACCCGAAGCTGGCGGAGCTGCTGGAGGCGGGGCGGCGGCACTGGGCCGCGCTGTCCGGCAATGCGGAGAACGACGCGCTGCTTGCGGCGCTGGACGGGCGGCACGTCGCCACCTCCTACGGCGGCGACCCGATCAAGAACCCGGACAGCCTGCCGACGGGGCGCAACCTCTACGGCTTCGACCCCTCGCGCGTGCCCACCAAACAGGCGTGGGAGGCCGGGCGCGACGCGGCGGAGAAGCTGATCGCCCAGCACAAGCAGACGCACGGCCGCTTCCCGGAGAAGCTGGCCTTCACCCTGTGGTCGGTGGAGACCATGCGCCACTTCGGCATGCTGGAGGCGCAAGCACTGGCGGTCATGGGCTTCCGCCCGGTGTGGGACGCCGGCGGGCGGATCACGGGGGTGGAGGCGATCCCGGCCGCCGAACTGGGCCGGCCGCGGGTGGACGCGGTGATCTCCGCCACCGGCCTCTACCGCGACCACTTCCCGCAGGTCATGAAGATGCTGGCCGAGGCCGCGAAGAAGGCCGGCGAGTTGGACGAACCCGGCAACGCCGTGGCCGCCAACACCCGCGCCATCGAGGCGACGCTGGTCGGCCAGGGCGTGCCGGCGGATCAGGCCAGGCGCTTCGCGCAGACGCGCGTCTTCTCGTCCGAATCCGGCGCCTATGGCACCGGGCTGGACGAGGCGACGCTGGCCTCCGACAGCTGGGGCACGGGGGCGGACGGCAAGGAGGACCGGAAGGAGGGCGACCGCAAGCTGGCGACCCTCTACCTCAACCGCATGCAGTTCGCCTATGGGCCAGACGAGTCCAAGTGGGGCGAGAAGCCGCCGGTCAACGCCTATGCCGAGCATCTGAAGGGCATCGACGGGGCGCTTCTGTCGCGCAGCTCCAACCTCTACGGCATGCTGACCACGGATGATCCGTTCCAATACCTGGGCGGCATCGGGCTGGCGGTGCGGCAGCTGACGGGCAAGTCGCCGGAACTCTACATCTCCAACCTGCGCGACAGCGGCAACGTGCGCACGGAGACGGCGGCGGGCTTCCTGTCCAAGGAGCTGAAGGGCCGCTACTTCCACCCCGGCTGGATCGCGGAGATGCAGAAGCAGGGCTACAGCGGCACGCTGGAGGTCCTGGGCACCGTCAACAACTTCTGGGGCTGGCAGGCCACCGCGCCGGAGGTGGTGCGCGACGACCAGTGGGCCGAGTTCAAGGCCGTCT
Organism: Azospirillum sp.; assembly: GCF_035627195.1. GTDB lineage: Bacteria > Pseudomonadota > Alphaproteobacteria > Azospirillales > Azospirillaceae > Azospirillum. The sequence continues at coordinate 50,725 of NZ_DASPMG010000237.1, read as the reverse complement.
ACGTCGACGACAAGTACAAGATGGGCATGAAGGAGTGGTTCGAGAAGAACAACCCGCACGCCCAGGCCCAGATCATCGAACGCATGCTGGAAGCCGTGCGCAAGGAATACTGGCAGGCCGACGCGCAGACGGTGGCCGAGCTGGCGCAGCGCTGGCAGGAGCTGTCGCAGCGCTTCGACGTGGTCAGCGAGAACGAGAAGTTCCGCGAGTTCGTGCAGCAGGCCGCCGGATTCGGCCTGAACGCCGGGGCGCCGCCGCAGGAGAACCCGGCGCAGCCGCCCGAGGCCCAGCCCGCCGAACCCCAGGCGCAGACCGTACAGGGCCAGCGGCTCGAGAAGCAGGAAACGCCGGAGGCCGTCCCGGCGCCGGCCCCGTGGCCGACGGCGTTCGCCTTTGCCCTCATCGCCGCAGCCTTTGCCGGCGGGATGCTGCGCCAGGCGCGCCGCTCCCCGCCGGCCCATCCCTTCAACACCCCGTACACGCGAGGACTTTGACCCGTGCAGGCATCCATCGAGACGTTGCTCTATCAGGCCAGTCAGGTCTTCATGCTGCCGGTGCTGCTGGCGGTGATCGCGCTGTTCCTCTACTCCTTCTACGCGCTGGGGGCGTTCCTGTGGCAGGCGCGCCAGCGCCGCGCCGGCGACCCGGCCGGCTTCGACCTGCGCGCCGCCTGGAAGGACGACCGCCGCCTGACCCCGACCGAGCTGGAGACGCTGGCCTTCAAGCGGTTGGAGGTGCTGCGCATCGCCACGCGCGTGGCGCCGATGCTGGGCCTCGTCGCCACCATGATCCCGATGGGGCCGGCGCTGACCGCGCTGGCCGACGGGCAGCTGTCGGCGGTCAGCGCCAACCTGACCGTGGCGTTCTCCGCCGTCATCCTGGCGCTGATCGCGGCGTCGCTGACCTACCTCGTCGTCAACGTGCGCCGCCGCTGGTACGCCGAGGAGCTGCTGGAGATCGAACGCTGCCGGGCCGGCCGGGGTACCGCCGGTGCGGGCGCCGCCGACGCCGTGCATGGCCTCGCGCAGGAGAGCGCGGAATGAGCCTGAAGCTCCTGGAGGAGGCGGAGGCCGATGACCCGATCCTGTCGGTCGTCAACCTCATCGACGTGTTCCTGGTGATCATCGCCGCGCTGCTGCTGGCGGCGGCCAACAACCCGATGAACCCGTTCAGCCACGACAAGGTGACGATGATCAAGAACCCCGGCCAGCCGGACATGGAGATCGTCGTCAAGGACGGCCAGAAGCTGGACCGCTACAAATCCAGCGGCAGCGTCGGCCAGGGCGAGGGCACCAAGGCCGGCGTCGCCTACCGCCTGAAGGACGGGTCCATGCTGTACGTGCCGGAGTGAGGGATGCCGGGCGGCCGGCGTTGGGTTTTCGCTGACGCTCAACCCAACCTACAGGCGCTCCGTAGGTTGGGTTGAGGCCGCAGGCCGAAAACCCAACGTCGGTCGCCCAACTTCACGCTTGACAGATACCCACAATCTGGCTGTGTTAATGCGACTTAGTCGCAGTTTCATTCTTTCGCAGACGTGTTCAGGAGAGTCCCCCACATGAAAAAGCGCGTTGCCGGCTTCGTCGCCGTTGCCGCCGTCCTGCTTCCGCTCGCCGCGCACGCGCAGGCCCCGGCGGCCAAGGACATCCTCAAGAACTACGCCGACATCGCGCAGGCCTCCTACGAGGACGCGCTGGGTGGGGCCAAGGCGCTGAAGGCCGCCGTGGACGCGCTGGTCGCCAACCCGACCGAGGAGACGCTGGCCAAGGCCCGTCAGGCGTGGGTCGTCGCCCGCGTGCCGTACATGCAGACCGAAGCGTTCCGCTTCGGCAACCCGATCGTCGACAAGTGGGAAGGCAAGGTCAACGCCTGGCCGCTGGACGAGGGCCTGATCGACTACGTCGACGCCTCCTACGGCGCCAGCGAGAACAACCCGTACGGCACCGCCAACGTCATCGCCAACAAGAAGATCCGCGCCGGCGGCAAGACCATCGACGCCGGCAAGATCACGCCCGCCCTGCTGGCCGACAAGCTGCAGGAAGCCGGCAAGGTGGAGGCGAACGTCGCCACCGGCTATCACGCCATCGAGTTCCTGCTGTGGGGCCAGGACCTGAACGGCACCGGTCCGGGTGCGGGTGCGCGCAAGGCCACCGACTTCTCCACCGCCAACTGCACCAACGGCAACTGCGACCGCCGCGTGCAGTTCCTGACGGTCGCCACCGACCTGCTGGTCGCCGACCTGGAGGAGATGGCCAAGGCCTGGGGTGCGAAGGGCAAGGCGCGCGAGTCGATCGCCAAGGCCGGCGAGAAGAAGGGCATCGCCCGCATCCTCACGGGTCTCGGCAGCCTCAGCTACGGGGAACTGGCGGGCGAGCGCATGAAGCTGGGCCTCATGCTGCACGACCCGGAGGAGGAGCACGACTGCTTCTCCGACAACACGCACAACTCGCACTACTACGACCAGATCGGCATGGTGAACGTCTACACCGGCCAGTACAAGCGCACGGACGGCAGCGTCGTCTCCGGCCCGTCGCTGTCGCAGTACGTGGCGGCCAAGGACGCGGAATCCGACGCGAAGGTCCGCGCCAGCCTGGACGCCACCGTGAAGGCCATGCAGGCGATCAAGGACACCGCCGACGGCGGCAAGATGGCCTATGACCAGATGATCGGCGCCGGCAACGACGAGGGCAACCGCCTCGTGGCCGCGGCGGTGGACCGTCTGGTCGACCAGAAGAAGGCGCTGGAGGGTGCGGTCGCCAAGATCGGCGTTAAGATCGACATCCTCGGTTCCGACAGCCTCGACAAGCCCTCGAAAGTGAAGACCAAGTGATCTGCGGGCTTCGCCCCCGTCCCGTGTCCGGCGACGGTTCCGATCCCCTCCTGCCGCGGCGGCCGGGACGGGGGTGGAGGTCCGGGATTGCAGGCCTTGTTGCAGCGGCGGCGCTTTCGGGCGCCGCCGCATCTGCCGTTGCCGACGAGCTGGACTTCGGCATCGGGCAGGCGGTGTTCGAGCGGCTGTGGGTCGCCGCCCCCACCGCCACGCAGGCGGCGGACGGGCTGGGGCCGCTGTACAACGCGCGCTCCTGTGCCGCCTGCCACCCGCAGGCCGGGCGCGGCCATCCGCCCGCCGGCCGCGACCCGCAGGATTTCGGCGTGGGCTTCGCCCTGCGCCTGAACGACGATCCGGTGTACGGCCGGCAGATCCAGGCGCTGGGCACCCCCGGACAGGTGCCGGAAGGGCGCCCCACCGTCAAATGGCGCGACGAGAAGGTGCCGTTCCCCGACGGCTCCGTCACCGTGCTGCGCCGGCCCACCTGGGGTGTCGCCGACCTCGGCTACGGCGCGCTGGCCGGGGCGGCGGCGCTGTCGCCGCGCGTGGCGCCGCCGGTGCGCGGCCTGGGCCTGCTGGAGCGCGTGCCGGAGGACGCCATCCTGGCGCAGGAGGACCCCGACGACCGCGACGGCGACGGCATCTCCGGCCGCGCCAACCGCACGGCGGCCGGCGCCCTCGGCCGGTTCGGCTGGAAGGCGGCCAACCCGACGCTCAGCTACCAGGACGCCGAGGCGTTCAGCCTGGACATCGGCATGTCCACGCCGCACTTCCCTGCCGCCTGGGCCGACTGCACGGCGGCGCAGGATGCCTGCCGCGGCGCGCCGCACGGCGATTCTCCGCAGTTCGAGGGGCTGGAGATCCCTTCCAGCATGCTGGCGCTGGTGGACGGCTACCTGCGCGACCTGCCGCCGGGCGGGGGGCTGGAGGCGCCGAAGGCCAAGGGGGCGGAGCTGTTCGATGCCGCCGGCTGCGCCGCGTGCCACCGCCCCTCCTTCACCACGGCCGGGGATGCGGCGGCGCCGCACCTGTCCAAGCGGACGATCTTTCCCTATACCGACCTGCTGGTGCACGACATGGGCGACGCGCTGGCCGACGGCGTGGCGGCCGGCCTGGCGTCCGGGCGCGAGTGGCGCACGGCGCCGCTGTGGGGCATGAACCGGCTGGCCGGCGAGGACGGGCGGCTGGCGCTGCTGCACGACGGTCGCGCCCGCAGCGTCGCCGAGGCCATCCTGTGGCACGGCGGGGAGGCGGAAGGCGCGCGCCGCGCGTTCGTGGCCCTGTCGCGCGCCGAGCGGCAGCGGCTGATCCGGTTCGTGCTGTCCCTGTAGGTGTCTTTTGGTGAAGGGGTATCGGGTGATGCGACGTCGACTGTTCCTGGCGCTGGTGCCGGCCGTGGCCGCGGCGCTTCTGCTGCCGGCCTTGCCGGCGCAGGCGCGCACGGCGGAGCAGGACAAGAACCTGCTGGCCGGGCTGGTCCGCACGCACGTGGAGAAGCGCGCCGGCGCGCTGGCCACGGCGACGGCCGACCTCGCCGCGCGGGTGGAGCGGTTCTGCGCCGCCCCCGATGGCGCCGGGCTGGAGGGTGCGCGGGCCGGTTATGGTGCGGCCATGGACGCCTGGGCCGGCGTGCAGCACGTGCGGCCGGGGCCGCTGCTGCTGGAGATGCGCTCCGACCGCATCGCCTTCTGGCCGGAGCGGCGCAACATCGTCGCCCGGCAGGTCGAGCAGCTGCTGGCCGCCCGCGATCCCAAGGCGCTGGAGCCCGACGCCTTCGCCAAGCAGAGTGCGGCCGTGCAGGGCCTGACCGCCGTCGAGCGGCTGCTGTTCGGCGACGGCGTGACGGCGGCCTCCTTTGCCGGCGAGGCCGGCGGCCATCGCTGCGCGGTGACGCTGGCGGTGGCGCGCAACGTGGCGAAGCTGGGCGCCGAGGTGCGCGACGGCTGGTCGGCGCTGGGGCCGCAGCTGGTGGCGGGCGCGGCGACGCCGGTGGGCGCGTCGGCCAGGGAGGCGGTGGACAACCTCTACGCCTCGCTGGTCACGGCGCTGCAGGTGGTGGTCGACCAGAAGCTGCTGATCCCGCTGGGGGAGAGCCCCGCCGACGCCAAGCCGGCGCTGGCGGAATCGGCGCGCGCCGGGCGGTCGCTGAAGAACATCGCGATCAACCTCGCAGCCATGCGCGCCATGGTGCTGGGCGAGGATGGCGGGCCGGGCTTCGCCGCCCTGCTGCCCGACAACGCCGACGGCACGGCGGCCCGCAAGGCGGTGGTCAAGGCCTTCGACGACGCCGCGGCGGCGGTGAAGGCCGTTCCGGCGCCGCTGGACAAGGCGGTCGCCGATCCGAAGCAGCGCAAGGCGGTCGAGGCGGCGTTCCGCGCCGCCAAGGGCATCCAGACCGTGCTGGTGCAGAAGCTTCCCCCCCTCATCGGCGTGACACTGGGGTTCAATGAGCTGGACGGTGATTGACCGGCGCCGCCTGCTGGCCGGTTTCGGCGGCATGGCGGCCCTGATGGCGGTTCCGCTGCCCACGCGGGCCGAAGCGGGGCCGAGATTCCTGACGGCCTATGCGACGGCGGGCGACAAGCCGGGTTATGGCGTGGCGGCGCTGGACGCGGACGGCACCGTGGCCTTCGCCACGGCGCTGCCGGGCCGGGCGCACGCGGTGGTGCCGAACCCGGCGCGGGCGCAGGCGGTGGTCTTCGCGCGGCGGCCGGGGCGCTGGTTCGTGCCCGTCGATCTGGCGACGGGTGCGGCGGGCGCGCCGGTGGCGGTGCCGGACGACCGGCGCTTCACAGGGCACGGCGTGTTCTCCGCCGATGGCCGGCTGCTGTACGTGGCCGAGGACGACGTGCCGCGCGAGACGGGCGCCATCGCCGTGTACGACGCCACGGACGGCTACCGCCGCATCGGCGTCCTGCCGACGCACGGCATCGGCCCGCACGAGCTGGTGGCGATGGACGGCGGGCGCGTGCTGGCGGTGGCCAACGGCGGCGTCATCACCCACCCCGACACGGGCCGCGCCAAGCTGAACCTGGACGACATGGACGCGTCGCTCACCTACGTCGAGGTGGCGAGCGGGCGCCTGATCGACCAGGCACGCCTGCCGGAGGAGCACGCCAACCTCGGCATCCGGCATCTGGCGGTGCTGGCCGACGGTTCGGTCGCCTTCGGCACGCAGGACGAGCGGCCGACGGGCGCGCTCCAGCCGCTGGTCGGCACGCACCGGCCGGGCGGCGGGGCCGTCCGCCTGCTCGACTTGCCGCAGGACGTGCTGGCGCGCTTCGAGGGCTATGTCGGCAGCATGGCGTCGGACGGGCAGACCATCGCGGCCAGTTCGCCGCGCGGCGGGCTGGTGGGGTTCTGGGATGCGGGCGGGCACTGGCTGGGTGCCGCGTCGCTGCCGGACGGCTGCGGCATCGCGTGGACCGATGGCCGCTGTGTCGCCACCAGCGGCCATGGCACGCTGGCGCTGCTGGCCGCGGACGGGCGCGACGCCGGGGCGCGGCATGACTCGGCCGGCCTGCGCTGGGACAACCATTTGACGCCGATGCGGTCGTGACGGGCATGGCGTCGGCGATCCTGGTCTATGCGGGGGCGGCGGTGGGCGAGATCGCCGGGTGCTTCGCCTTCTGGGCGTGGCTGCGCCTGGGCAAGTCGCCGCTGTGGGTCGTGCCGGGCGTGCTGAGCCTGATGCTGTTCGCGTGGCTGCTGACGCGCGTGGACGCCGCCTTCGCCGGGCGCGCCTTCGCGGCCTATGGCGGCGTCTACATCGCCGCGTCGCTGGTCTGGCTGTGGGCAGTCGAGGGCCAGCGGCCCGACCATTGGGACCTGCTGGGCGCCGCGCTGTGCCTGGGCGGCGCGGCCGTCATCCTGTTCGGGCCGCGCGCCGCGCCGGTGTGAGGGCTCAGCTGTCCTTGTACAGCTGTTCCTGCTGGTAGGCCTGGAGGCCGATGCGCTGGATGAGGTCGAGCTGGGTTTCCAGCCAGTCGATGTGCTCCTCCGTGTCCTCCAGCAGGTCTTCCAGCTGGTCGCGCGTTTCATAGTCGCGCACGGATTCGCAGTGGGCGATCGCCTCGATCAGGCCGTCGCGGGCGGTGTGCTCGCTCTTCAGGTCGTTGGTCAGCATCTCCGGCAGGTCTTCGCCGATCATCAGCTTGCCCAGGTCCTGCAGGTTGGGCAGCCCTTCCAGGAACAGGATCCGCTCGATCACCTTGTCGGCGTGCTTCATCTCGCCGATGGATTCCTCGTAGATCTTGTGGGCGATCCGCTTCAGGCCCCAGTTCTTCAGCATGCGCGCGTGCAGGAAGTACTGGTTGATGGCGGTCAGCTCGTTGGTGAGGATCTTGTTCAGGTGCGCGATGACCTGCGGATCGCCCTTCATTGTCCCTTCTCCTGTATGGGTCTTTGGGAAGCAGAGCCGGAAGGTTTGTCTGGGGCTGGTCTAAGATGCCGGTGACATGCAGATAGCGCACCGTCAAGTATCGGCAAGACGGACCCAATTTATTCAGTCCTGGCGCATATGCGAATGAGAACTATTGTCAAATGACGACTTGCCGCTGTTTTGGGCAGGCGCAAGGCTTGATCGCGGTCAAAGCCGCCCTCCGGACCGTCCGCTAGGCTGAAGCTCGGCGACAAGGAGGTTTCGTGCCATGGCGAACGTTCAGACCGGCTTGCACTCCCCGGCGATCCCGCGCCCGTCCTGGCTGCGGCGGGTCATGCTGCGGCGCGCCGAGCGCCGCGCGCTCGACACCATGGAGCCGCGCGACCGGGAACGCGTGCTGGCCGAGGTGGGGCTGTGCGAGAGCGACCTGCCGTGCGTGCTCGACCGTTCCGGCCACGTGGCGGAGCTTCTGCCGGAAGCGCTGCGCCTGAACGGCGTCGACGCCGTCTGGCTGGACGAACGGCGTCGTGACCTTTTGTGGGACCTGCAGCGGGTGTGCAGCGCCTGCCCGACGGTGCGGCAATGCCGGCGCCTGATCGCGGCCGGCGCGCCGGCGGCGGAACACCATGCGGTCTGCCCCAACGCCGGAACGCTGACCAGCCTCGGCACGGCTGCATAGCTGGGCATGCAAACGTAGCGTGATCTTAACGACTGGTCGTCCATCCTGCCCTCGGGTGACGGCAGGAGAAGGCTATGGAGAAGCAGGACGTGGAGGCCAACATCCGGCTGTCCATCGTGCGGCACGGGCCGTGCGGCTGGCGCTGGACCATGCTGCTGACGACGGACGAGGACGCGGATTTCGCCGTGGCGGCGGAGTTCCGCACCGGCGAGGACGGGCGCGGCACCTGGATGCGCCTGATCGGCGAGCCGGAGGAGGCGTGGACGCTGGTGACCCCGCCGGACCGGCGCGGCTACCCCGCCGACCCGGAAGAGGCGCGCAGCGAGATCGAGCAGGTGTGCGTCGCCGCCGCCACCGACTTGGTCCGCGCGCACCGCGAGGAGCGCCGGTCCACCGGCCCGCGCGGCGAACTGGCGACCATGCGGCCCATGGGGACGTGTTGAACGGAACCTGCTGAAGGCCCCACTGCTGAAGGCCCCCTGCTGAAGGGCCCTCTGCTGAATGTCGGGGCGACTGGCCCTTTGTCCCGTATTGCTTGGGCGCCCGAGTGTGTCACCATGTCGCATTCGAGTGCATCGAGGGCCGCGAGATGGAGAGCCGCCGCAACCAGCCGCCGAGACACATCGTCCTGACCTCGCACCCGGGCGGTGCCCGGCCACGCCACACCCCCGTGCACTGGGGGGCCGCCAGTGCCGCGGAGCGCGGGCCGGTCGTCGCCTCCCTGTCCGACCCGTCGCACCGCAACGCCATCGGCGCGCACGCCGGCAGCTACGCCGTCTACCGGGCGCTGGCGGTGGCGGCCGGGCAGCTCAGCGCCTACCACGTGCCGGACCTGACGAACACGGCGCCGGCCGAGGCCATCGGGCCGCACCCGCAGTGGTTCGATCCGGAAAAGATCGTCTCCATCGACCCCTTCGGCCACGTGGTGAGCGAGGCCTTCAAGGATCACCTGGACCGCGGCGTCGACGTGCGGCCGACCATCGCGGTGACCAAGGCGCGCATCAAGGTGCCGGAACTGGCCGAGGCCATGCAGGCCGGCCGGCTGAAACCCGACGGCAGGATCCTGCTGGACAGCGGCGACGCGCGCGTCACCAAGATCGCCATCGAGCCGGTGTGGTACCTGCCCGGTGTGGCCAAGCGCTTCGGCATCAGCGAGAGCGCCCTGCGCCGCGGCCTGTTTGAGCACACCGGCGGCATGTTCCCCGAACTGGTGACGCGGTCCGACCTGAAGGTCTTCCTGCCGCCGATCAACGGGCAGACCGTCTACATCCTGGGCGATCCGGCGGCCATCGGCGACACGAGGCACCGGCTGGCCTGCCGGGTGCACGACGAGTGCAACGGGTCGGACGTCTTCGGCTCCGACATCTGCACCTGCCGCCCCTACCTGACGCACGGCATCGAGGAGTGCATCCGCACGGCGCAGGAGGACGGCGTCGGCCTCATCGTCTACAACCGCAAGGAGGGGCGGGCGCTGGGCGAGGTGACCAAGTTCCTGGTCTACAACGCCCGCAAGCGCCAGCCCGGCGGCGACCGGGCGGAAGCCTATTTCGAGCGGACGGAGTGCGTGGCCGGCGTGCAGGACATGCGCTTCCAGGAGCTGATGCCGGACGTCTTCCACTGGCTGGGCGTGACGCGCATCGACCGCATGGTGTCCATGAGCAACATGAAGTCCGACGCGCTGCGCCGCGCCGGCATCGAGATCGTCGAGCAGATTCCCATCCCGGACGAGCTGATCCCCGACGACGCCAAGGTGGAGATGGACGCCAAGAAGGCCGCCGGCTACTTCACCCCCACGGTGCCGACGCCGGAGGAACTGGCGGCGGCCAAGGGCCGGGGGCTGACGGATTGAGCGCGGACGTCTCCTGGCTGCTGTCCGCCGACGCCGTGCGCGAGCGGGCGCACGCCCTGCTGGACCTGGGCGAACGGGGCGAACTGGCGCATTTCGCGGTGCGGCCGGAGCGGCTGGGCGCGGCCGCCGATCTGGTGGCCGAGGTGACGCGCGCCGCCTACCCGGACCTGGACGTGCCCTACCACAGCCGCTGGCGGCACTTCGTGGTGGGCGGGGAGGACCGCTGGGCGGGGCTGGCGGCCGGGCTGAACGAGGATGCCGACGAAGTCGCGCGCATCCGCTTCGACCTCACGGTGACCAGCGTGCTGCTGGACGCAGGCGCCGGGGACCGCTGGCGCTATCGTGATGCCGCCGGCGGGGCGGAGCTGGCGCGCTCCGAAGGGCTGGCCATCGCCAGCTTCGACATGTTCCGCGCGGGGGCCTTCTCCGCCGATCCGCGCAATCCGCTCCGCGCCGACGCGGCGGCGTTGGCCGGCGTCGGGGAAGCGGATCTGGCGCGCGGCTTCCAGGTATCCGGCGACAACCCGCTGGTCGGGCTGGAGGGGCGCGCGGCCCTGCTGCGGCGGCTGGGCGAGGCGCTGGGGCCGGGGGGGCGTGTCGGCGACCTGTACGACGACCTGAAGCGGCAGGCCGTGGGCGGCGCGCTGCCGGCGCCCGCCATTCTGGCGATCGTGCTGCGACGGCTGGGGCCGATCTGGCCGGGGCGGATCGTGCTGGACGGTGTCAACCTGGGCGACGTCTGGCGGCATCCGGCGGGCGGGCTGGTGCCCTTCCACAAGCTGTCGCAATGGCTGAGCTATTCGCTGGTGGAGCCGCTGGAGGGTGCTGGGATCCGTGTCACGGACCTGGACCGCCTGACCGGGCTGCCGGAATACCGCAACGGCGGCCTGCTGGTGGACACCGGCGTGCTGGTGCCCAGGGAGCCGCGCATCCTGACCGACGCGCTGGAGGTCGACGACCCGGCGGTGGTGGAATGGCGGGCGCTGACGGTGGCGCTGCTCGACCGCGTCGCCGACGCCGTGCGCGGGCGGCTGGGGGTGGCGGCGGCCGGCTTCCCGCTCGCCAAGGTGCTGCAGGGCGGCACCTGGACGGCCGGGCGGGTGATCGCGCGGCGCCTGCGTCCGGACGGCGGCCCGCCGATCCGCATCCGCAGCGACGGAACCGTGTTCTGAGAAGAAGAGGCCGCGCATGCCGAAGCAACCAGGGCCCATACCGACGCTGACCGTCATCGACCACCCGCTGGTCCAGCACAAGCTGACCATCCTGCGCCGCAGGGAGACGCCGACGGGCCGTTTCCACGAGGTGGTGCGCGAGGTCTCCGTCCTGATGGGGTACGAGCTGACGCGCGACCTGGCGCTGGAGGAGCGGCCGGTCACCACGCCGCTCACCACGTTCGAGGCACCCCTGCTCAGTGGCAAGAAGCTGTGCCTGGTGTCGATCATGCGGGCGGGGCAGGGCATGCTGGACGGCATGCGCAGCCTGCTTCCCTCCGCCCGCATCGGCCACATCGGCCTCTACCGCGACCAGGAGACGCTGACGCCGATCGAGTACTTCTTCAAGGTGCCGAGCGACATCGAGGAGCGGCTGGTGATCCTGGTCGACCCCATGCTGGCCACCGGCCACACGGCGACCGCCGCCGTGCACCGGCTGAAGGAGGCGGGGGCGGCGTCGATCCGGCTGGCCGTGCTGGTGGCGGCACCCGAGGGGCTGCGCACCTTCCACGAGTCGCACCCGGACGTGGCCGTCTACGCCGGATCGGTGGACGAACGGCTGGACGAACACGGCTACATCCTGCCCGGATTGGGCGATGCCGGCGACCGGATGTTCGGAACGCGGTAATACCGGTTGCCGCCTTTTTGATCGCGTGTCACCGTCTCTGCCCGTGGAATGCCCGCACCCGCCGGAACGGCGACGGCAGCGCTGTGCTCCGTGGCTGGCATCCCTGTTGCAGTGTCAAAGCCGGAACGGCAATGGACAGAGGGGGTTTCTTCATGGGGGCTTTTTCGGAATTCGGGGGTTTCACGATCGCGCGGCGCGCGGTCCTGGGCGGTATCGCGGCGGCGGCCGTGGCGGTGGCCGCACCGGCCCTGGCGCAGACCAAGCTGAAGGTGGCCGGCGTCTACACCGTGCCCATCGAGCAGCAGTGGGTCAGCCGCATCCACACGGCGCTGAAGGCCGCCGAGGCGCGCGGCGAGATCGAATACGTCTGGGCCGAGTCGGTCGCCAACACCGACTATGAGCGCGTCATGCGCCAGTACGCCGAGGGCGGCCGGCAGCTGATCTTCGGCGAGGTGTTCGGCGTGGAGCGCGCGGCGCGCGCGGCGGCCAAGGACTATCCCAAGACCGCTTTCGTCATGGGCTCCAGCTTCCAGCCGCAGGAGCCGAACTTCTCCGTCTTCGACAACTACATCCAGGAGCCGGCCTACCTGACCGGCATGATCGCCGGCGCCATGACCAAGTCGAACATGATCGGCATGGTCGGCGGCTACCCGATCCCGGAGGTGAACCGCCTGATGAACGCCTTCATGGAGGGGGCGAAGGAGGTGAACCCGGCGGTGAAGTTCTCGGTCAGCTTCATCGGCTCCTGGTTCGACCCGCCGAAGGCCAAGGAGGCGGCCTTCGCCATGATCGACCGGGGGGCGGACGTGATGTACGCCGAGCGCTTCGGCGTCTCCGACGCCGCCAAGGAGCGCAAGGTGCTGGCCATCGGCAACGTCATCAACACCCAGCCGCAGTACCCGGACACCGTGGTCGCCAGTGCGCTCTGGCACATGGAGCCGTCGGTGGACCGCGCCATCAAGGCGGTGCAGGCCGGCACCTACAAGGCCGAGGACTACGGCCCCTACAGCATGATGAAGCACGGCGGCTCCAGCCTCGCCCCGCTGGGCACCTTCGAGGGCAAGGTCCCGGCCGAGGTGGTGGCCAAGGTGAAGGCGCGCGAGCAGGAGATCCGCTCCGGCACGTTCACCGTGAAGGTCAACGACAACGAGCCGAAGTCGACGATGTAAAGGGCGAATGCCCCCTCCCTAACCCTCCCCCTCTTCGAGGTGGAGGGAACTCCGCCGCTCTGCCCCCTCCACCGCAAAGCGGGGGAGGAATGGGGAGGGGGCAACCGCTCGCAAAGCCATGACCAATCCCATCCAGCCGGCCGTCCTTCGCCTCACCGGCATCACCAAGCGCTTTGGTCCGCTCGTCGCCAACGACGGCATCTCGCTGACGCTGCACGCGGGCGAGGTGCTGGCGCTGCTGGGCGAGAACGGGGCCGGCAAGACCACGCTGATGAACATCCTGTTCGGCCATTACGTGGCCGACGAAGGGACCGTCGAGGCGTTCGGCCAGCCCTTGCCGCCGGGGTCGCCGAAGGCGGCGCTGGCCGCGGGCATCGGCATGGTGCACCAGCACTTCACGCTGGCCGACAATCTGTCGGTGCTCGACAACGTCGCCGTGGGCACCGAACCGCTGTGGCGCTTCCGGTCGGATCGTGCCGGCGCGCGGCGGCGCCTGCTGGAACTGGCCGATCGCTTCGGCCTGGGCGTGCGCCCCGACGCGCTGGTGGGCGATTTGTCGGTGGGCGAGCGGCAGCGGGTGGAGATCCTGAAGGCGCTCTACCGCGACGCCCGAATCCTGATCCTGGACGAGCCCACCGCCGTGCTGACGCCGCAGGAGGCCACCGGCCTGTTCGACACGCTGCGCCGGCTGACGGCCGACGGGCTGGCCGTGGTGTTCATCAGCCACAAGATGCACGAGGTCTTCGCGGTCAGCGACACGGTGGCGGTGCTGCGCGGCGGCCGGCTGGTCGCCACCCGCGCCGTGGCCGGGACCAGCCGCGAGGAGTTGGCCGAGTTGATGGTCGGCCGCGCGGTGAAGCCGCCGACACCCGCCCCCATGGCGCCGGGGGAATCGGTGCTGGAGCTGAAGGAGGTCACGGTGCTGTCCGGGCACGGCCGGCCGCACCTGGACGGGGCGGACCTGACGGTGCGCCGCCACCAGATCGTCGGCATCGCCGGGGTGTCCGGCAACGGGCAGACGGCGTTGGCCGATCTGGTCAGCGGCCTGATCGTGCCGGACGGCGGCACGCTGGCGCTGAAGGGGCAGGCGGTGCGCGCGGCCGACGCGGCGGCCATGGTGCGGCGCGGCGTGGCGCGCATTCCGGAGGACCGGCACGCCGCCGGCCTCGTCGGCTCCATGGCCGTCTGGGAGAACCTGATCGCCGAGCGCTACCGCGATCCCGCGTTCCAGCGCTGGGGCGTGCTGAAGCGCGCCGCCGCCCGCCGCACGGCGGAGGAGGCGATCCGCGCCTTCGACGTGCGCTGCCCGGGGCCGGACGCGCGCACGCAGCTGCTGTCCGGCGGCAACATGCAGAAGCTGATCCTGGGCCGCACGCTGGCCTACGGCCCCGACCTGATCCTGGCCAGCCAGCCGACGCGCGGGCTGGACGTGGGTGCGGTGTCCTACGTGCACGGGCGCCTGCTGGAGGCGCGGGCGGCGGGGGCGGGGGTGCTGCTGATCTCCGAGGATCTGGACGAGATCCTGGCGGTGGCCGACTGCATCGCCGTGGTCTACCACGGCCGCATCACGCCGCTGCTGCCGCACGACCGCGTGTCGGTGCGCCAGCTGGGCCTGCTGATGGCCGGGCATTGGGAAGTTCTGTCGGAGATCGCCGATGCGGCTTGAACCGCGCACGCACACGCCGCTGGCCGTGCGCATCCTGGCGCCCCTGGGCGCGGTCATGGCGGCGCTGGCGCTGTGCGCCCTGCTGGTCGCCTGGACCGGGGCGCCGGTGCTGACGGCCTATGGGCTGCTGGTGGAGGGGGCGGTCGGCTCGCGCTTCGCGTTGACCGAAACGCTGACGCGCGCCACGCCGCTGATCCTCACCGGGCTCGCCGCCGCCGTGGCGTTCCGCACCAAGCTGTGGAACATCGGGGCGGAGGGGCAGCTGTACATGGGCGCGCTGGCCGCCGTGGTGCTGGGGGGCGGGATGCTGAACCTGCCGTTCTGGCTGCTGCTGCCCGTGGTGCTGCTGGCCGGTGCGCTGGCGGGCGGGCTGACGCTGCTGGGGCCGGCCGTGCTGAAGGTGCGCTTCGGCGTGGACGAGGTGGTGACGACGCTGCTGCTGAACTTCGTCGTGCTGCTGTTCGTCTCCATGCTGCTGGAGGGTGCCTTGAAGGACCCCATGGGCATGGGCTGGCCGCAGTCGGCGCCGGTGGTGGAGGCGGCGGAGCTGCCGAAGCTGGTGGCGCGCACGCGGCTGCACACCGGGCTGGTAATTGCGCTCGCCTTGGCGGTGCTGCTGTGGCTGATCGACACGCGGACCATCTGGGGCTACGAGAACCGGGCGGTGGGCGCCAACCCGCGCGCGGCGGCGTTCGCCGGCATGCCGGTGACGCGCGTCATGCTGCGCACGGCGCTGCTGTCCGGCGGTTTGGCCGGGCTGGCGGGGGCGGCGGAGGTGACGGGGTTGAAGGGGTATCTCACGCTCGACCTGTCGCCGGGGTTCGGCTATTCGGGCATCGTCGTCGCCATGCTGGCGCAGCTGCACCCGCTGGGCGTGGTGGGGGCGGCGCTGTTCATCGCCGGCATCTTCGTGGGTGCCGATGCCATGAGCCGCGCCATGCCGGTGCCCAACTACATCGCCGACGTGCTGGTCGCCACGAGCCTGCTGTGCATGCTGGTGGCCGGGTTGCTGGCGCGCTATCGCCTGCGGCGGGGGTGAGGCATGGAAATACTGGACGTCCTCGTCTCCGCCGCGTTCTGGACCGCCGTGCTGCGCATCGCCACGCCCTATGTGCTGGGCACGCTGGGGGAGCTGCTGTGCGAGCGCGCCGGGGTGCTGAACCTGGGCATCGAGGGGATCATGGTGCTGGGCGCCATGGCCGGCTGGATGGCGGTGTACCAGGGGGCCGACCTGTGGGCCGGCGTGCTGGTGGCGATGGGGTGCGGGGCGCTGATGGGGCTGCTGCACGCGTGCCTCACCGTGCCGCTGGGGCTGTCGCAGCACGTGGCGGGCATCGGTGTGACGCTGCTGGGCACCAGCCTGTCCTACTTCGTCTACCGGCTGGCGCTGCCGCAGGCGAGCACGCCGCCGACCATCGTGCCGTTCCAGCCGCTGGACCTGCCGGGACCGCTGGCGCAGACGCCGCTGACGTACCTCGCCGCCGTGCTGGTGGCGGTGGTGGCGTACGTGCTGTACCGCACGCCGGTCGGGCTGGCCGTGCGCATGGTGGGTGAGAACCCGGATGCTGCCGAGGCGCAGGGGCTGAACGTCACGGCCGTGCGTATGGGGGCGGTGGTCGCGGGCAGCGCGCTCATGGGGCTGGCGGGGGCGTTCCTGACGCTGTCGGCCTTCAACGCCTTCTTCTTCAACATGGTCAACGGGCGCGGCTGGATCTGCGTGGCGCTGGTGGTCTTCGCCTCCTGGCGGCCGGGCAAGGCGCTGCTGGGCGCCCTGCTGTTCGCGGCCTTCGACGCCTTCCAGCTGCGCTTGCAGCAGATGACCGGCGGGGTGCTGCCCTACCAGGTGTTCCTGATGCTGCCGTACCTGTTGAGCATCCTGGCGCTGGTTCTGGTGGCGCGCCGGGCCGCCTACCCGCGCGCCCTGATGGTGCCGTATCGCAAGGGAGAACGCTGATGTTCGATCTGGTCATCCGCCGCGCCAACCTGCCGGACGGGCGCGCAGGCGTCGACATCGGCGTCCGCCAGGGGCGCATCGCCGCCGTGGAGCCGAACCTTGCGGGCGAGGCGGGCGCGGAGATCGACGCCACCGGGCGGCTGGTCACGCCGCCGTTCGTGGACGCGCACTTCCACATGGACTCGACGCTCAGCTACGGCATCCCGCGCGTCAACCGCTCCGGCACGCTGCTGGAGGGCATCGCGCTGTGGGGCGAGCTGAAGCCGACGCTGGTGCAGGACGCCATCATCGAGCGGGCGCTGGCCTACTGCGACTGGGCGGTGGCGCGCGGCCTGCTGGCGATCCGTAGCCACGTGGACGTCTGCGACCCGCGCCTGCTGGCCACCGAAGCGCTGCTGGAGGTGAAGAGGCGCGTGGCGCCGTACATCGACCTGCAGCTGGTGGCCTTCCCGCAGGACGGGGTGTTGCGCTCCCCCGGCGCGGTGGACCTGTTGAAGCGGGCGCTGGACATGGGTGTGGACGTGGTGGGCGGCATCCCGCACTTCGAACGCACCATGGCGGACGGGGCGGAATCCGTACGGCTGCTGTGCGGGATCGCGGCGGAGCGCGGGCTGCTGGTCGATATGCACTGCGACGAGTCGGACGATCCGCTGTCGCGCCATGTCGAGACGCTGGCCTATGAGGCGCAGCGGCTGGGCATGCAGGGGCGGGTGACGGGATCGCACCTCACCTCCATGCATTCTATGGACAATTACTACGTCTCCAAGCTCATTCCGCTGATGGCGGAGGCCGACCTGGGCGTGATCAGCAACCCGCTGATCAACATCGTCCTGCAGGGCCGGCACGACACCTACCCCAAGCGGCGCGGCATGACGCGGGTGCCGGAGCTGATGGCCGCCGGGCTGACCGTGGCGCTGGGCCACGACTGCGTGATGGACCCGTGGTACCCGCTGGGCACCGGCGACATGCTGGAGGTCGCGCACATGGGCCTGCACGTGGCGCAGATGACGGGCAGCGACGGCATCACCGCCTGTTTCCGCGCGGTGACGGAGAACCCGGCGAAGCTGCTGCACCTGGACGGCTATGGGCTGGAGCCGGGCTGCCATGCGGATCTGGTGGTGCTGCAGGCCGCCGACCCGGTGGCGGCGATCCGCACCCGCGCCGCGCGCCTGTTCGTGCTGCGCCGGGGCGCGGTGATCAGCCGCTGCGCACCCGTGCAGGCGGAGCTGGACCTGCCCGGCCGGCCGGCGTCGGTGACGTTCTCATGACCGGCGTCGGCGCATTGAACGTTATGGACATGTGAAAATGTAAAATATTTCCCTTGGAAGCCGGTGGGAATGTGGATACATCTGGGGCACCGTACGAAGGAGCCTCGCCCCATGTCGCTGACCACCCGCCTTGCCGCGCTGGCCGTCGCCGCCGTCGCGGCGTTCACGTCGCCCGCCGCGCGCGCCGCCGATCCGGTGACGATCTCGGTCGGCTACATCCCGATCCTCGCCGCGGCACCGCTGTTCGTGCTGACCGGCGAGGGCTGGGCCAAGCAGGAAGGGCTGGACGTCAAGCTGACCCGCTTCGTCGACGGCCCCGCCGCCATCCAGGCCCTGGCCGCCGGGCAGATCGACGTGATGTACGCCGGCGTGGCGCCGGTGGTGGTGGCGCGGTCCAAGGGCGTGGACGTGTCCGTCGTCGCCAACTCGGCGGTGGAAGAGCTGGTGCTGGTCGCCCGCGGCCCGCTGGCCAAGCTGGCCAAGGACAAGCCGGCGGCCGAGGCGGTGAAGGAACTGGCCGCGCAGACCGGCCGCAAGATCAAGTTCGGCACGCAGCCGGCCGGTTCGGTGCCGGACACGGTGCTGCGCCACTGGCTGTTCAAGGTCGCCAAGCTGGACCCGGCGATCGTCGAGATCGTGCCGATGGGCATCGAGAAGACGCAGCAGGCGCTGATGGCCGGCGCGCTGGACGCCGCCGACATCCGCGAGCCGACCATCACCATCGTGCGCAACGCCGACCCGGCCGCCGCCATCCTGGCGCTGGGCAACGAGATGTTCCCCGGCCAGCCCGGCACCGTGGTGGCCGCGCGCGGCGAACTGCTGCGCGGCAAGGCCGACGCCGTGCAGCGCTTCGTAACCCTGCACAAGCGCGCGGTGGACGTGGTGTCCAAGGATCCCAAGCGCGCCGCCGCCCTGTCGAACGAGCACCTGGGCAAGGGCCTCGTCGAGCCGGAGGTGCTGGAGGCGGCGCTGAAGTCGCCGGCCAGCAAGTTCACCGCCGACCCGCACGCCATCGTCGCCGCCGTGAAGGCCATGCAGGCCTTCCAACTGGAGATCGGCACCGCCGCCGCGCCGACCCCGGTGGAAGAGGCGTTCGACTTCCGCTTCTACGACGCCGCGAAATAAGACGATGAACAAGCGCACCGTCGCCCTGCTGTCGGCG
Source organism: Azospirillum sp. (assembly GCF_035627195.1). GTDB lineage: Bacteria > Pseudomonadota > Alphaproteobacteria > Azospirillales > Azospirillaceae > Azospirillum. The sequence goes on along the minus strand of NZ_DASPMG010000237.1, from coordinate 31,931 downwards.
CTCGGCGTCCTGGTCTTCCTGCTGGCGTGGGAGGGGTTGGCGCGCAGCGGGATCGTGCCGTCGCGCCTGCTGCCGTCGCCCAGCGCCGTGCCCGCCGCCTTCCTGGCGGAGGTGAGGAACGGCCAGTGGCAGGCGATGGTGATGGCCAGCCTGTCGCACTACCTGTCCGGGCTGGCGCTGGGGTCGTTCCTGGGCATCGCGGCGGGCACGGCGGCGGCGCTGTCGCCGGTGTTCAACGCGCTGCAGGCCGGCGTGGTGCGCATGCTGCGCCCCATCCCGGCCATCGCCTGGATCCCCTTCGCCATCATCTGGTTCGGCGTGTCGGAAAGCTCCGCCGCGTTCCTGATCGCGTTGACGGTGTTCTGGATCAACTACTTCGCCACCTTCGCCGCGGTCAGCAGCGTCGACAAGGATCTGGTTGAGCTGGGCTACGCCTTCGGCCAGGGCGGGCTGGTGCCGCGGCTGTTCAAGATCATCCTGCCGGGTGCCTTGCCGGGCATCCTGGCCGGCCTGCGCGCCGGGCTGGGGCAGGGCTGGATGACCGTGGTGGCGGCCGAGCTCTTCGGCATCCCCGGCGTGGGCATGCGGATGATGGAGGCCTCCGGCCTGCTCGCCACCCACATCGTGGTTCTCTACATGGTGACCATCGCGCTGCTGTACGGGATTTCCGACTTCCTGTTCGTGCGCGTGCAGACGCGGGTGCTGGCATGGCAGCGGTGATCGAACTCTCTGGCGTGACGCTCGGCTACGGCCGGGGGAAGCCGCCGGTTCTGGCCGATGTCAGCGTCAGCGTGGAGCGCGGCAGCTTCGTCGCCATCGTCGGGCCGTCGGGCGTCGGTAAGTCGACCCTGCTGCGCGTGGTCGCCGGCCTGCATCAGGCCAGCGCCGGCCGCGTGATCATCAACGCGGAGGAGCGCGCGGGGCGCCGCCCCGTCGGCCTCGTCTTCCAGGACCCGCGCCTGCTGCCCTGGCGGCGCGTATCGCGCAACGTGCACTTCGGGCTGGAGGGCCTGCCGCTGGGCCGCGCCGAGCGGGAGGAGCGGGTGCGCGAGGCGCTGCGGCTGGTGCGGCTGGACGACTACGGCGGGCGCTGGCCCTACGAGCTGTCGGGCGGCCAGCGCCAGCGCGTCGGCATCGCCCGGGCGCTGGCCGTGGATCCGGAAATCCTGCTGATGGACGAGCCGTTCGGCGCGCTCGACGCCATCACCCGCCGCGCCTTGCAGGACGAGTTGCGCCGCATCCACGCGGAGACCGGCAAGACTGTGCTGTTCGTCACCCACGACATCGAGGAGGCGGTCTATCTGGCCGACCGCATCCTGCTGCTGGGCGGCAGCCCGGCGCAGGTGACGCAGGACATCACCAACGGCCACCGCGCCGAGCGTCGGCGCGACGGCGACCTGTTCCGCGACCAGGTGGCGCGGATCGAGGCGGGGATCGCGGACAACTACAGCATTTGAGGAGTTTTTTGCCCCCTCCCTAACCCTCCCCCGCGCTGCGGTGGAGGGAACTCCGCCGCCAGCCGACAAACCCTCCACCTCGAAGAGGGGGAGGGTGCCCGGAGCGCAAGCGGAGGGCGGGAGGGGGCATCGGACCTCACCGCACCCGCTCGTAATCCACATACCGGAACGCCAGCCCGTTCTCGTGCTGCACCGGCGTTGCGCGCACCTCCACCCAGCCCTCGCCCCACGGCGGCATGATGGTGTCGCCGTCCATGTCCTGCTCGATGGCGGTCAGGTGGATCACGTCGGCCAGCGGCAGGGCCTCGGCGAAGACCTCGGCCCCGCCGATCACGCACAGTTCTTCTGCGCCGGAAGACCGCGCGTGCTCGATGGCGGCGCCCAGGTCATGGAACCACGACGCCCCGTCATGGGCGCCGGGTTCGCAGCTGCGGCTCAGCACGATGTTCTCGCGGCCGGGCAGGGGGCGGCGGGGCAGCGAATCCCAGGTGCGGCGGCCCATCAGCGTCGGCTTGCCCAGCGTCAGCTCCTTGAAGCGCCTGAGGTCGCCCGGCAGGTGCCAGGGCAGGGCGCCGTTGCGGCCGATCACGCCGTTGCGCGCGGCGGCCACCACCAGACTGATGCGCATTCCGGCCTCTTCCTTTCTCGGTTGCGGCGCCCTTCCGGGCACAAGTCGGCGGGTGCGGGGTTGATTCTCCCACAACACGGGGGAGGGCAGCCATGTGGTTCGAGAACGCGGTCATCTATTGCCTGGACGTCGAAACCTTCATGGACGGCGACGGTGACGGCATCGGCGATTTCCGCGGCCTGACCGACCGGCTCGACCACCTGGAAACGCTGGGCGTCACCTGCGTGTGGCTGCAGCCGTTCCAGCCGACGCCGAACCTGGACGACGGGTACGACGTCGCCGACTTCTACACCGTGGACCCGCGCCTGGGCACGCTGGGCGACTTCGTCGCCTTCACGCACGCGCTGCGGGACCGCGGCATCCGCCTGATCATCGATCTGGTGGTCAACCACACCTCCATCGAGCATCCGTGGTTCAAGGCGGCCTGCGCCGATCCCAACTCGCGCTACCGCGACTTCTACATCTGGTCGAAGGAGCGGCCGAAGGACGCCGACCAGGGCATGGTCTTCCCCGGCGTGCAGGAGACCACCTGGACCTGGAACGAGCAGGCGCAGGCCTACTACTTCCACCGCTTCTTCTGCCATCAGCCGGACCTGAACATCGCCAACCCGGCCGTGCGCGACGAGATCCTGCGCATCATGGGATTCTGGACGGAGCTGGGGGTGGCCGGCTTCCGCGTCGACGCCGCCCCGTTCCTGATCGAGTTGACCAGCGGCGAGGGGCCGCAGGGCAAGGCGATGTTCGAGTTCCTGGAGGAGATGCAGACCTTCCTGTCCTGGCGCCAGGGCGACGCCATCCTGCTGGCCGAGGCCAACGTGACGGCCGAGCACATCGGCGACTACTTCGGCGGCGGCCACCGCATGCACATGCTGTTCAACTTCCTGGTCAACCAGCCGCTCTACTTGGCGCTGGCGCGGATGGAGGCGGCCCCGTTGGCCAAGGCGTTGCGCGAGCTGCCGCCGATCCCGCCGCACACGCAGTGGGCGCAGTTCCTGCGCCTGCACGACGAGCAGGACCTGGGCCGGCTGAGCGACGCCGACCGGCAGGAGGTCTACGCCGCCTTCGGCCCGGACCCGTGCATGCAGATCTACGACCGCGGCATCCGCCGCCGCCTCGCCCCCATGCTGGGCAACGACGCGTGGCGCATCCTGATGGCGCACAGCCTGTGCTTCAGCCTGCCCGGCGCGCAGGTCATCCGCTATGGCGACGAGATCGGCATGGGGGACGACCTTTCGCTGAAGGAGCGGCTGGCGGTGCGCACGCCCATGCAGTGGTCGAACGACGCCAACGGCGGTTTCTCCACGGCACCGGCCGACAGGCTGGTGCGCCCGGTGATCAGCGGTGGGCCTTGCGGGTACGAGCGGCTGAACGTGCAGGCCCAGCGCCTCGACCCCGGCTCGCTGCTCAACCGCATCGAGCGGTTGATCCGCGTGCGGCGCAGCTGCGAGGAGGTGGGGGTGGGGCGGATGACGATCCTGGACACCGGGGAGCCCGCCGTGCTGGCCCACCGCTGCGACGGGCGCAACAGCGTGGTGGTGCTGAACAACCTGTCCGACCGCGAGGTGTCCGTGACGCTGCCGCTTGACAAGGGGGAACGGGGGCGGCTGGTGGAGATCGCGGGCGACGACCCGTATCCGAAGGGGGGCGAGGCCATCGCCTTGCGCGGCTACGGCTTCCGCTGGTTCCGCGTGGACGGTGGGGATCGGCGGCCGGGGTAGGGTTCCATGCGCCCCGCACGCGGCTGGCCTGCACGGTCGTCCGCGTCACTCCGCGCCCTTGACGGGCCGGCGGGAGGGGTTTGAAATAATCGAACCTTTCGTGTCCGAAAGCCTTTTGTTCGAAAGTCCGTTGGCAGCCGGCCGGTTGCACGGCCGTACCCTCCGCGCATCGCCTTTCCCTGCCCAACGGCCGCCGGTTCGGGAGAACGGCCGTGAAAACGAAATCCTTGATCCTCGCCGCCCTCGTCCTGATCCTCGGCGCCGTGGGTGCCTACGTGGCGTGGGACGCCATGCAGACGCGCCGGCTGCCGGCCGGCATCGTGTCCGGCAACGGCCGCATCGAGGCCAACGAGATCGACATCGCCACCAAGTACGCCGCCCGCGTCGCCGAGGTGACGGCGGAGGAGGGCGACCTCGTGGATGCCGGCGCGGTGATCGCCCGCCTGGACATCCGCGACCTGGAGGCGCAGCTGCGCGCCGCGCAGGCGCAACTGCGCCAAGCCCGGCAGGCGCAGGCCACGGCCGAGGCCGTGATCGCCCAGCGCGTGAGCGAGGCCGACTTCGCCGCCAAGGAGCTGGAACGGGCGCTGGTGCTGTTCGGCAAGGGCCACGTCTCGCAGCAGCGCGTCGATCAGGCGCGCAACCAGCGCCGCACGGCGGACGCCGCGCTGACCGCCGCGCGCAGCCAGCGCGACAACGCCGCCGAGGCCATCGGCGCCGCCGTGGCCGAGGTGGACCGGCTGCAGGAGCTGGTGGCCGACGGCACGCTGAAGGCGCCGCGCAAGGGGCGCGTGCTCTACCGGCTGGCCGAGCCGGGCGAGGTGCTGGCGGCCGGCGGCAAGGTGGTGACGCTGCTCGACCTCTCCAACGTGCACATGACCTTCTTCCTGCCGACCGATCAGGTGGGGCCGCTGGCGCTGGGGGCGGAGGCGCGGGTGCTGCTGGACGCGCTGCCCGACCTCGCCGTGCCGGCGCAGGTGTCCTTCGTGGCGCCGCGCGCGCAGTTCACGCCCAAGCAGGTGGAGACCCGATCCGAACGCGACCGCATGATGTTCCGCGTCAAGGCCCGCATCCCCGAGGCGCTGGTGACCAAATACATCGAGCGGGTGAAGACCGGCATCACCGGTGTCGCCTACGTGAAGCTGGACGCGGGCGTGGCGTGGCCGGACTGGCTGGAATCGCGCCTGACGCGGGACGGGACGGCGGCGGGGGCGCCGCAGTCATGACCGCCGGCCTTGCCGCCGGTCCGGCCGTGGTGGTGGAGGGCGTGCGCCACCGCTACGGCGGCACGGTGGCGCTGGACGGCGTGGCGCTCAGCCTGCCGCCGGCCGCCAGCGTGGCGCTGATCGGGCCGGACGGGGTGGGCAAGTCGACGCTGTTCGGCCTGATCGCCGGGGCCAAGCGGCTGCAGGACGGAACGGTGACGGTGTTGGGCACCGACATGCGCGACACCCGCGGCCGGGCCATGCTGCAGACGCGCATCGCCTACATGCCGCAGGGGCTGGGCCGCAACCTCTACGCCGACCTCAGCGTGAGCGAGAACCTGGAGTTCTTCGGTCGCCTGTTCGGCCTGGACGCCGCCGCCCGCGCCGCGCGCATCGCGGAGCTGCTGGCCGCCACGGGCCTCGCCCCGTTTCCGGACCGGCTGGCCGGCAAGCTGTCGGGCGGCATGAAGCAGAAGCTGGGGCTGTGCTGCGCCCTGCTGCACGACCCCGACCTGCTGATCCTGGACGAGCCGACCACCGGCGTCGACCCGCTGTCGCGCCGCCAGTTCTGGGAGCTGATCGAGCGCATCCGCGCCGGCCGGCCGGGCATGACGGTGCTGGTCGCCACCTCCTACATGGACGAGGCGGAGCGGTTCGAGCGGGTGCTGATGATGCACGCCGGCCGGCTGCTGGCCGACGGTACCCCGGCTGAGCTGAAGGCGCGCACGGGGGCGGACGACCTGGAAGGCGCCTTCGTCGCCCTGCTGCCGGAGGAGGCGCGGCGCGGGCACCGGGCGCTGGTGGTGCCGCCGCGCCGGCCGGACGGCGACGGGCCGCCGGCCATCGAGGCGCGCGGCCTGACGCGGCGCTTCGGCGCATTCACGGCGGTGGACGGCGTCAGCTTCCGCATCGAGCGGGGGGAGATCTTCGGCTTCCTCGGCTCCAACGGCTGCGGCAAGACGACGACTATGAAGATGCTGACCGGCCTGCTGCCGGCCAGTGCGGGCGAGGCCATGCTGTTCGGTGCCCCGGTCAAGCCCAAGGACCTGGAAACGCGCCGCCGCGTCGGCTACATGGCGCAAGCCTTCTCGCTGTACGGCGAACTGACCGTGCGCCAGAACCTGGAGCTGCACGCGCGGCTGTTCGACCTGACGGGCGCGCGGGCGGCGGAGCGCCTCGACCATCTCACCGACCGCTTCGGCCTCGAACCCTATCTGGACGCGGTGGCGGACGGGCTGCCGCTGGGCGTGCGGCAGCGGCTGTCGCTGGCCGTGGCGATCCTGCACGGGCCGGAGCTGCTGATCCTGGACGAGCCGACGTCGGGCGTCGATCCGGTGGCGCGCGACCTGTTCTGGACCGACCTCGTGGCGCTGTCGCGCGAGCAGGGGGTAACGATCTTCGTCTCCACCCACTTCATGAACGAGGCGGCGCGCTGCGACCGCGTCGCCTTCATGAACGCCGGCCGCGTCATCGCCGTCGGCCCGCCGGACGAGCTGCGCCGGCAGCAGAACGCCGCCACCCTGGACGACGCCTTCATCGCCGCCATGCGCCATGCGGCGGCGGACGCGGAGGGCGGGGTTCCCGACGCGGCCCCTCCGGTCGCAAAGGTGGAGCGCCCGGCGGAGCAGCGCCGGGCCTTCTCGCCGCGCCGGCTGCTGGCCTACGCGTGGCGCGAGGCGCTGGAGCTGCGGCGCGACGCGGTGCGCCTCACCGTGGCGCTGCTGGGCACGGTGCTGCTGATGCTGGTGTTCGGCTACGGCATCACCATGGACGTGGAGGACCTGACCTTCGCGGTCCTCGACCGCGACCAGACGCCCGAGAGCCGGGCGTACGTCGAGCAGTTCAGCGGCTCCCCCTACTTCCTGGAAAGGCCGCCGATATCCGACGAGGCGGAACTGGGCCGGCGGCTGCAGGAGAACGACGTGGCGCTGGCGATCGAGATCCCGCCGGGCTTCGGGCGCGACCTGCGGCGCGGCCGGGCGCCGGAGGTGGCCGTGCGCATCGACGGCGCCATGCCCTTCCGCGCCGAGACCATCCAGGGCTACGTCGCCGGCCTGCACGAGCGCTTCATCACCGACAAGGCGCGGGAGGCCGGCGTCGACCTGCCGCCGCCCGCGGCGACGGTGGAGGCGCGCTACCGCTACAACCAGGCGTTCCGCAGCCTGGACGCCATGGTGCCGTCCACCATCGGCATCCTGCTGATCTTCATCCCGGCGATCCTGGCCGCACTCGGCGTGGTGCGGGAGAAGGAGCTGGGCTCCATCACCAACCTGTACGTGACGCCGGTGACGCGGCTGGAATTCCTGCTGGGCAAGCAGATCCCCTACGTGGCGCTGGCGACCTTCAACCTGCTGCTGATGGTGGGGATGGCGGTGACGCTGTTCGGCGTGCCGATCAAGGGCAGCGTGGCCGGGCTGCTGCTGGGCGGGTTCGTGTACGTGTGCGCCACCACGGCGCTGGGGCTGCTGATCTCCGCCTTCACGCGCACGCAGACGGCGGCGATCTTCGGCACCGCCATCGCCACCACCATGCCGGCCATCCAGTTCTCCGGCATGCTGCAGCCCGTCTCCACGCTGGACGGGCCGGCGTGGGTGATGGGGGCGCTGTTCCCGACCACGCATTTCCTGAAAATCAGCCTGGGCGCCTTCACCAAGGGGCTGGGTTTCGCCGAATTGCTGCCGTTCATCGGGGCGACCGCCCTGTTCGTGCCGGCGCTGGTGGTGCTGGGCCTGATCTTCCTCGACAAGCAGGAGCGGTGAGCCATGGGACGCTTCATCCGCAACAGCCTCGTCCTGGCGCGCAAGGAATGGATCAGCCTGTTCCGCGACGCCTTCATGATGGGCTTCGTCCTGTACGCCTTCACCGTGTCCGTCTACAGCGAGGCCACCGGCATCTCGCACGAGCTGCGCAACGCCTCGCTCGCCATCGTGGACGAGGACCGCTCGGCCCTGTCGCAGCGCCTGATCTCCGCCTTCCACGCGCCGGAGTTCCGGGCACCCGCCCTGATCCGCGAGGAGGAGGTGGACGCCGCCATGGATTCCGCGCGCTTCACCTTCGTCCTCGACATCCCGCCGAACTTCCAGGCCGACGTGCTGGCCGGCCGCAGCCCGGCGGTGCAACTGCTGATCGACGCCACGGCCATGATGCAGGCGGGCATCGGCGCCCAGCAGATCCAGGGCATCGTCGCCGAGGAGGTGGACCGCTTCGTCCGCCGCGAGGCGCCGGGGACGGGGGCGCCGGTCGGGCTGGCGCTGCGCATCGCCTTCAACCAGACCTTGAAGACCAGCTGGTTCACCGGCGTGATGGCGGTGATCAACAACATCACGCTGCTGGCCGTCCTGCTGGCCGGCGCCGCCCTGATCCGCGAGCGCGAGCACGGCACGCTGGAGCATCTGCTGGTCATGCCCGTGCGGCCGGCGGAGATCATGACGGCCAAGGTGCTGGCCAACGGGGCGGTGATCCTGGCGCTGACCGTGCTGTCGCTGCGCGTGGTGCTTCAGGGCGTGCTGGGCATCCCGCTGGCGGGGTCGGTGCCGCTGTTCCTGCTGGGCACGGCGCTCTACCTGTTCTTCGCCACGGCGCTGGGCATCTTCCTGGGCACCATCGCGCGGTCTATGCCGCAGCTGGGCCTGCTGTTCATCCTGATCGTGCTGCCCATGAACCTGCTGTCGGGCGGCGAGACGCCGCTGGAGAGCATGCCGGCGGCGCTGCGGTTCACCATGCAGTTCTCCCCCTCAACCCATTTCGTGGCGTTCGCGCAGGCGATCCTCTACCGCGACGCCGGGTTCGACGTGGTGTGGCCGCGCTTCGCCGCCGTGGCCGGCATCGGTGCGCTGTTCTTCGCCTGGAGCCTGCGCCGCTTCCGCCGCCATCTGGCGGCCATTCACTGAGGAAATCCGACCTCGCAAGTCAATTATTCCGCCGCGGGGTGTTTGCGCGGCGGCCCGGACGCGCTATCTATCGCGGTCTAACCGGAGCACGCCGTTTTGCAGAGCGCCAAGGACATCTTCTCGTACCGCAAATTCTGGGCCCACCGTTTCGGCCCGGCCCCGTTCCTGCCCATGTCGCGCGCGGAGATGGAGGCGCGCGGCTGGGACAGCTGCGACATCATCATCGTCACCGGCGACGCCTACGTCGACCATCCCAGCTTCGGCATGGCGGTGATCGGGCGGTTGCTGGAGGCGCAGGGCTTCCGCGTCGGCATCATCGCCCAGCCGGACTGGCAGAACGCCGAGCCGTTCAAGGATCTTGGCAAGCCCAACCTGTTCTTCGGCGTGACCGGCGGCAACATGGATTCCATGGTGAACCGCTACACGTCCGACCGGCGGCTGCGCCACAACGACAGCTACACGCCGAACGACGAGGGCGGCAAGCGCCCGGACCGCGCCACCATCGTCTATTCCCAGCGCTGCCGCGAGGCGTACAAGGACGTACCCATCGTTCTGGGCGGCATCGAGGCGTCCTTGCGCCGCATCGCGCACTACGACTACTGGTCGGACAAGGTGCGCCGGTCCATCCTGGTGGACGCCAAGGCGGACATCCTGGCCTACGGCAACGCCGAGCGCGCCATCGTCGAGATCGCCCACCGGGCCTCCCGGGGCGAGCACCCGCGCGCCATGCAGGACATCCGCGGCACCGCCTTCCTGCGCGACGCCGTGCCCGAGGGCTGGACCGAGATCGACAGCGCCGCGGCGGTGGAGGAGGGCACCGACGTGAACCTGCGCGGCGGCGTCGAGGACACCGTCGTCCGCCTGCCCTCGGCCGAGCGGGTGATGGAGGATCAGGTCCTCTACGCCCAGGCGTCGCGCGTCCTGCACCAGGAGGCCAACCCCGGCAACGCCAGGCCGCTGGTGCAGCGGCACGGCGACAAGGAGCTGTGGCTGAACGCCCCGCCCATCCCGCTGACCACGGCGGAGCTGGACGCCGTCTTCGCGCTGCCCTACGCCCGCGCGCCCCACCCGGTGTACGGCGACGCACGGATCCCGGCGTGGGAGATGATCCGCTTCTCCGTCAACATCATGCGGGGGTGCTTCGGCGGCTGCTCCTTCTGCTCCATCACGGAACACGAGGGGCGCATCATCCAGAGCCGGTCGGAGGGCTCCATCCTGCGCGAGATCCAGGAGATCCGCGACAAGACCAAGGGCTTCACCGGCCACATCTCCGACCTGGGCGGCCCGACGGCCAACATGTACCGGCTGGCGTGCAAGAGCGACGAGATCCGCGACAAGTGCCGCCGTCCCAGCTGCGTCTATCCGGACATCTGCAAGAACCTGGGCACCGACCACGGCCCGCTGATCCAGCTCTACCGCAAGGCGCGCGACCTGAAGGGCGTCAAGAAGATCTCCATCGCGTCGGGCCTGCGCTACGACCTTGCGGTCAAGAGCCCGGAGTACGTGAAGGAGCTGGTCAAGCACCACGTCGGCGGCTACCTGAAGATCGCGCCCGAGCATACGGAAGCCGGCCCGCTGTCCAAGATGATGAAGCCGGGCATCGGCGCCTACGACAGCTTCAAGCGCATGTTCGACAAGGCGGCGAAGGAGGCGGGGAAACAGCTCTACCTCATCCCCTACTTCATCGCCGCGCATCCGGGCACGTCGGACGAGGACATGATGAACCTGGCGCTGTGGCTGAAGCGGAACGGCTTCCGCGCCGACCAGGTGCAGACCTTCCTGCCGTCGCCCATGTCGGTGTCCACGGCCATGTACCACACCGGCCGCAACACGCTGCGCCCGGTTCGCCGCGTGGGCGGCGAGATGGTGGCGAGCGCCAAAGGCCTGAAGCAGCGCCGCCTGCACAAGGCCTTCCTGCGCTATCACGACCCGGAGAACTGGCCGGTGCTGCGCGACGCGCTGAAGGGCATGGGCCGCGCCGACCTGATCGGCCCCGGCCCCGACCAGCTGGTGCCCGCGTGGCAGCCGGCCGGCACGGGCAAGGCCGCGGCGGCGGCGGGCGGCGGGGCCGGGAAGCCGGCGGGCAAGCCCTTCTTCACCCAGCACGCCGGTCCGGGGCGCCGCCGGCCGCGCAAGTAGCCGCTATTCGGCGGCGTGGCGGACGTTCTTGTTGGCGAGGCCGTCGCGGCTGTGGCGCAGCGGCAGGGTGGGCTGCGGCTCGGCGCGCAGCTCGTCCGGCACCTTGGTGCCGACGGAGCCCTTGGCGACGGTGACGCCGCCGTCCACCGCCCACAGGGCGCCGGTGACGTAGCTCGCCTCGTCCGACGCCAGGAAGGCGTAGACGTTGGCGACCTCTTCCGGCGTGCCGAGGCGGCCGAGTGCCGTGCTCTCCACCGTCGTGCGCTCCATCTCCTCGGTCATGGGGCCGGTTTCCTTGTGCGTCCAGGCGGTGTCGATGGGGCCGGGGCACACGCAGTTGGCGCGCACGCCGTAGGGCGCCTGCTCCACCGCCACGCCGCGCGTGAAGGCGTGGATCCAGCCCTTGGTGGCGCCGTAGACGGCGTTCTGCGCCAGCCCGATCATGCCCGATTCCGACCCGGCCGAGACGATGCAGCCGCGCGTCTGGCGCAGGTGGGGCAGGGCGAAGCGCGTCATCAGGAAGACGGAGCGCAGGTTGTGGCGCAGCGTCTCCTCGAACGCGTCGATGGGGTAGTCCTGCGTCTCGGCCACGGCCAGGAAGACGCCGGCGTTGTTCACCAGCACGTCGAGCCGCCCGAAGCCGTCGATGGCGGCCTGCACGCAGGCGCGGGCGTCCTCCTCCTCGGCGAGGTTGCCGACGTGGATGCGCGCCTCTCCGCCGCGTTCGGCGACGGCGGCGCAGACGTCCGCGACCGGGTCGCCGGGCAGCCCGGCGATGAGGAGCCGCGCGCCTTCGCGCGCGAAGGTGTGGGCGATCGCCTCGCCGATGCCGGTGCCCGCGCCGGTGACGATGGCGACCTTGTCCTGAAGCCGTCCGGCCATGCTGGCCTCCCTTGCGGTTCGCGTCCTGCGGTTCGCGACGGGTTTGTGGGGGAACTCTCCTCAACCGGACGGGCGAGCCCCGGTTTCCCCGGATTTCCCCATGGACCGAAGCGCCGCCGCGCGTGTTTCCCCCGCGACACACCCGAAGGAGAGAAGAGCATGGTCGATCGTATAGGAAGCCGGCGTGCAAGAAGCCCCTTGACCACCGCCTGCGCCGCCCTGATCGCGGCGGGGCTGCTGGCCGGATGCCAGGGCCCGCTGTTCGGCGGCCTGGGCCAGACCGCGGCCCTCCCGCCCCCGCCGCCCAAGCGCGCCGAGCCGGAGGAGCGCGGCATCTGGATCGTCGGCAGTGGCGCGGTGGAGCCGCGCCTGCGCACCGTCGCCGCCGGCTATGAGGGCACGCGCGACACCCGCCCGCGCGTGGCGGCCGAGGGCACCGTGGCCGGCCTGCGCGCGCTGTGCGCCGGGACGGGCGTGGAGAGCCCGGACATGGCCCTGTCCGACCGACGCATCCGCACCGACGAGGCCCGCCGCTGCAAGGCGCGCGGCATTCCCCTGAGCGAATACGAGCTGGGCCCGAACCAGTACGTCTACGTCAAGGACGCCCATTTGGCCGCCATCCCCGGCGTGCGCGAGTTCGTCCAGAGCTGGGGCGTGACCGGCAAGCCGGTGGCCGCGCCGACGAGCGGGACGTGAGGGGGCTGGACCGGTGCACTGGATGCGAATATCCGGATGTGCATATCACTATTGAGCGCATCTGGCGCTTTGCCGGTGGCGGCTCAAGGAGTCATTTTGTAGAATAGGAGAAGAAATGGCCTCCTGCCGTAACGGGATACGGTGTTCATTATGGCATCTAAGCAAATATACGAGACTCTTGCGGCGCGGCGCATCAAGCTTGGTCTGACGCAAAGGAGGGCTGGATTGCTGATCGGTGAGGACCAGCCGACCGTCTCCAGGGCGGAGCAAGGACGCTCTAATTTTCGCGATGTGGCGGAACGTCTCGACAAAGCCTTTGCGAAACTGGAGCGGGAACGCGACAAAATCGTCAGGGTCGAGGCCGACCGGTTCTGGCGGCAGACGGCGGCGGCCCCCGGCGGCAACGGCATCATCAAGCGGCTGGAAGGCGTGGCGCGCGAGCTGTTGCAAGGCTCCCTGTCCGACGTCGAACTGGCGGAGCGCATCCTCGACTGCCTGCCGAAGGACAGCCGCGATGCCGTCGCGGACGGCGCCGCGCCGGGATGAGCGCAGACGTCGCCGCCCCTATTCCCGGAACCAGGCCGAGCCGTGGAAGGCCGCGGCGATGCCGTCGTAGGCCTGCCGCACGGACGGGAGGCGCAACGTGTCCGGATGCGCGACCAGCCACACTTCGACCGCCATACGCTCCTCGAATGGCAGCACCACCACCTGTGGATCGAGCACGTTCGAGAAATCGGGCAACAGGCCGATCCCGGCCTCCGCCATGACGGCGCGGTGCAGCGCCGACGAGGTGGAGAGGGTCATCAACGGGCCTTCGGGCGAACTGTGCGTCAGGTCCGCATACGCACGGAAGGACGGAAGTATTTCGTAGCCGACGTGCGACAGCAACGGATGGCGCGCCATCTCCGCCATCGATTCCGGAGTGCCGTTCGTTTGAAGGTACGTGCGCGCCGCCACGGGCTTGAAGCGCATGAGCCCCAATTTGCGGGCGTTGTAATCCGGGCTGCAGGGAACGTCATCGCCGGGTGACACCGCAAGGATGGTGATGTCGGCCCGTTGATCGCCGGGCAGGAAGATCATGCGTGGCATGACGCCGGACGGGATGGACAACACAGGCGTGCCCTTGACCGGCCCGCCGACCGTCTGCGGAACCAGCAGGTACGAACTGAGCCCTTCGGGAGCCGCGATCGTGACGGGTGTCCCGCTGTGGCGCAGAGTGATCAGCACCCGGTCGAAATCGTCCATGGCCGAGGAGACGCGCTCAGCGGCGGTCAGCAGCCGGCGGCCGGCTTCCGTTGGCTGAACGCCCGTGGAGCGCCGCTGGAACAGCGCCACTCCAGCCTGCTTCTCCAGTTGGGCGATCTTGCGGCCCACTGTGTTGTGATCCGCGCCCAGGATTGCTGCGGCCCGCTGAAACGATCCAGCGTCAGCCACTGCCATAAGTATCCGCACAAGGTTCAGGTCTGTCCGTGCCATGAGCCCGTCCCCGCCGCCTCTCAGATTTGAGAACCCCCATCAGCCACGCGAGTCCTACCACGGTATGGCATTTTTGCATAACCCACTATGCCGTGGATAACGCGCGGAGGTGGAAATGCCCGATGGTTCGTACAGTGCCGATTACCCCCAATCGACCATGGATGTGGGAGTCACGCAACGCTGGCGAGGCAAACCAGTGCGCGCCACGGTGGCCGAGAACTTTGATGATCTCGTACGTGCCCGCGTGATCCGTGGCGCCGTCTGGCTTTGCCAGGAAGGGGCGCGCTACGACGTGCAGTTCGATCGGAATGACACTTGCTCCACCCACCTGCTGGCCTGGGTCGGTGACGAACCGGTGGGGACCATGCGGATTCGCTGGCTTCCCGATCAGGCGCGCTTCGAGAGGCTGGCCGTGAGGCCCGAATTCCGCTCCATGACCGTGTTTCGCGCGCTGGCGAAATTCGCTTTCGCGTTGTGCGCGGCGAAGGGTTACAGGACGGTGACTTCGGTCGCCTTGGAGGACACGATCCGGCTTTGGGAGCGCCTTGGCGCAAAAGTGAACGGCGAGGCGCTGCTCCTTCAGGTCGACAAATGCGTGGTGCCGATGAAGCGTGACCTGCCGGCCGCCGCGCATCCGGCCCTGGCCGGCGGTGCCGGTACCCTGGATTTTGAACTGGCCATGGTCATGGCGGAGGCCGACCTCATGCGGAGCTCGTCCGAGGTGTCGGCATGAGCACGCCGGGCTGGGTCACCAGCAAGCGCAAGATCAGGGTCGTCGGGCGGATGACCACAGTCCAGCTTGAGCATTACGCCTGGGAAAGCTTCGACGCGATCTGCGGCGCGGCGAACCTGTCCATTCATGCGCTGGCCAGCCGCATCGATGCACGGCGCAGTCGGGACGTCGGCCTGACCAGCGCGTTGCGCCTGTTCATACTCGCCTATTGGCGCATGATCGAAGCCCTGCCCGGCGCACCGCCGCACACCATCATCGACGCGGCGCTCGATCAGGTCATTCCGCCGCCGGCCTGCGCCAGTGCGGCCATGCTCATGCGCTGCAAGGAACGCATCGCCCAGAATTTCACGGTGCGGCGGGCCGAAACGGCCAGGGCGCTGATGGCGGAGCACGGTGGCTTTCAGGATCTCGGCAGCGCCGCGCGAGAAGCCTGGGGACCGCGGCCGCCCTGGCCGCCCAGTGAGGACGCCCTCGCAGGGCAGGCATTGCGCGACCTCGTTCAGCCGTTCGATCAGTGAAAGGGGCGAAGTGCGCGGAGCGTTCTCGCGATAAGTGGCGGCCGCAGGTTGCAGACAATGGTGTGATGAATTTCACAGCGCGCCCGCCACTTTCTTGATACGGTTCCCCCTTCGGGAGGAGGGAGGCCATCGTGCTTGCGCGCATCGGTATCGCGACGAAGTTCCTGGGTCATGCCGAAGCCTAGGACGATCATCATCGGCGACGCGAAGACGTCGGTATCCCTGGAAAACGAGTTCTGGCTGGCGCTCACCGAGATCGCGGCGCGCGAGCGGGTGACGCCGCGGATCCTGGCCGAGCGCATCCAGGCGGCCTGCTCGAACGCCAACGTCACGTCCGCGCTGCGGGTCTTCATCATCGCCTACTACCGCGTCAAGGCGAACCGGCACGCCGCCGGCCAGGGCGCCGACGGTGAGGCCGTGGAAGCGGCGATCGCCGCCGTGCGCGGGCTGGACGAGGAGGAGGCGGCCATCATGGCGCGGCGCCGCCATCGGGGGGCCGAGGCCGGCGCGCCGTAAGGGGCGCGGCCGTCGCCGGCAACGAAACCACCCATACAGCCTGAGCGCGTGCCGGCGCGACGCACGGTAGTGTCGGGTTGTCGTATGCAGCGCGCCGGTTATCCTCTTTTGAAAATCCTACCATTGCCGATTGATTTCTTCGGCTGGGGGCTGTATCGAACGCGGGACACCTGACCGGAAGAAGGGGCGCCGATGCTCCGCACGCTTGTCCTCAGCTTCGCCCTGGCTGCCGGGCTGGCACCGGCCGTGCTGGCGCAGGGGCAGACGACCCGGGCCGAGGTCGCCAACGACACCGCGAATCCGGTGAAGTACCGGGTCTGCGCCTTCGCCATGTGCACCGACTGGCAGGTGCTGATGCCCTACCAGCACGGCGTGCGCATGGTGCTCCAGGCCGATGAGTACATGATCGACGTCGGCTATGCCGAGGGCAACGGCGCGGCCGGGGGCGGCGGTACGGCCTGCCGCCTGCCGTTCGAGGCGGGACCGGTGCTGCGCGTGCGCGTGTCGGGGCAGGCGCCCACCCTGAACTGCGTGAAGATCTGAACCGTCGTCGGGGGGCGTCCTCACCGCCCGTTCAGCCACGCGGCGGCGGCCTGGGCGTCGAATCGGCGCTCCAGGGGCACGGCGGCCATGGCCGACTGGGCGACGTCGAGGAAGGCGCGCTCGGCGCGGTTCAGCTTGGCCGCCGGGTTCCACAGCAGGTGCAGGTCCACCGGAGCCACCCCCTCCGGCGGGGGCAGGGGCCAGAGCAGGCCGTCCTCGCGGTCGCGCGCGGCCACGTGGGCGGGCAGGGGGCCGATGCCCAGGCCGGCGACGATCATCCGCCGCACCTCGTCCAGGTTGGCGCTGGCGCCGACGATCCGGCTGTCGATCCCCTCCTGCGCGCGGAACACGGCCAGCGGCGACAGCACGCCGCCGATCTGGTCGCTGGTGAAGGAGACGAAGGTCTCGCTGCGCAGGTCGGCCAGCGTCAGGTCGCCGCGCCCGAACAGCCGGTGGCCGGGTCCGCAATAGAAGTGGAAGACCTGCCGGGCGAACAGCGCGTGGTCCACGTGCGGCGGCGGCTCCCGCATCAGGCACAGGGCGGCGGACGCCGTCTTCTGCTGCACGGCCGTGTGCGCCTCCGCACTCGCCATCACGTCGATTCGGAAGGTGACCAGCGGGTGCAGCGCGTGCACGCGTGCCAGGATGGCGTCGAACAGCGGCGATTGGATGCGGCTGGCCAGCGCCAGGCGGACGTGGCCGGCGATCTCGTCCCGCACCTCGCGCATCAGCACGCCGAAGCGGGTGATGTTGCCGTAGATCTCCAGCACCTCGCCGTAGATCACCTCGCCGGCCCCGGTGATGCGGAAATGGCCCTGGCCGCGCTCGATCAACTGGCGGCCCAGCTGCTCCTCCAGCCGTTTCAGAGCTTGGCTCACGGCGGGCTGGGTGAGGCCCAGGCGGCTGGCGGCGCGCGTCAGTCCCTGTTCCTGCACGATCACCATGAAGGTGCGCAGCAGGTTCCAGTCCAACTGGTGGCCGAGGCGGTCGAGGTCGCGCGGGGTCATGCCATAAATCCAGCTTATGCGTAGGATGAGGATTATCGATTTGGCACCGAAGGAAAAGGGGCCTGTAATCCCACCCACAGGGTTACCCGCCCGCGGACAGCATCGCGACAGACGGTGCGCGGGGGCACAGGGCTTCAGGGAAAGGTTGGAGACAGCCATGCCCGCTCACACCAAAGGCGTGGGCAAGGGCGGGATCGACGGTCCGTCGATCCTCGGCGCCGTCGCGGGCTTGCGCGCGGAGGGGGAGGCGTTCCTGGCCGACCTCGTCCGCTGCGCCAGCCTGCTGGGCGCCGAAGGGCCGGCGCAGGAGCGCATGGCCCGTGCCTTTGCCGACCTCGGGCTCGAGGTCGACCGATTCACCATCGACGAGGGCGCGCTCAAGGGCCTGCGCGGCTGGTCGCCGTCGCTGGCCTCCTACCAGGGGCGCGAGAACGTGGTCGGCATCCACCGGCCGCGGGCGGTCAAGGGCCGCTCGCTCATCCTCAACGGCC
The DNA here is from genome assembly GCF_035627195.1 of Azospirillum sp. Taxonomy (GTDB): domain Bacteria; phylum Pseudomonadota; class Alphaproteobacteria; order Azospirillales; family Azospirillaceae; genus Azospirillum. The sequence continues at coordinate 14,032 of NZ_DASPMG010000237.1, read as the reverse complement.
ACATCGACGTGGTGCCGGAGGGGCCGGCCGAGCTGTGGACCGACCCGCCGTTCACGCCGGTGATCCGCGACGGCTGGATGTACGGCCGCGGGGCCGGCGACATGAAGGCGGGCATCGCCGCCTACGTCATGGCCTTCAAGGCGCTGAAGAGCCTGGGGGTGCAGCCCGCCGCACCGGTGTACCTGCAGTCGGTGGTGGAGGAGGAGTGCACGGGCAACGGCGCCTTCGCCTGCCTGCACCGCGGCTACACCGCCGACGCGGCGGTGATCCCGGAGCCGTTCGACCACACGTTGATGACCGCGCAGGTCGGCGTGCTGTGGGTGCGCATCGAGACCACCGGGCGGCCGGCGCACGTGCTGGACACCGGCGCCGGGCTGAACGCCATCGAGGCGGCGTACCGCATCGTCACCCACCTGAAGGCGCTGGTGGCGGCGTGGAACCACCCGGACGGGCGCCACCCCGCCTACGCCGCGTACGAAAACCCCTACAACTTCAACCTGGGCCGCATCGAGGGGGGCGAGTGGACCTCGTCGGTGCCTACGCGCTGCCGGGTCGACCTGCGTCTCGGGTTCCCGCCCGGCCGCGCGGCCAGCGCGGCGAGCGAGGAGGTGGAGCAGACGGTGATGGAGGCCGTGCGCGACGAACCCGACCTCGCCGGGATCGGCGTGAGGGTGGAGTTCCGCGGCTTCCAGTCGGAGGGCTGCACCATCGACCCGGATGAGCCGGTGATGGCGGCCCTGGCCCGCGCGCACGAGGCGGTGCGGGGCGAGCCGGCGCGGACGCTGGCCGCCACCTGCACCACCGACGTGCGCAGCTTCGTGCTGTACGGGAACACCCCGGCGACCTGCTACGGCCCGAAGGCCGAACGCATCCACGGCATCGACGAACGGGTGTCGCTGGACAGCGTGGCCGACGTCACGGCCGTGCTGGCGCTCTTCATGGCCGAATGGTGCGGCCTGGAGGCGTCGACGTAACGAAGGTTTCAACAAGAACAGGGGACGGCATTCATGAGCAACCGGTGGTCTCACATGCGCAACACCCTGGCGGCGGCGGCCGTCGCGGCGGCGCTTTCCCTGCCCGGCGGGGCGATGGCGCAGGAGCCGCAGCGCGGCGGCACCCTCAACGTCATCGTCCAGCCCGAACCGCCGATGCTCGTCCTCGGCCTCAACCAGAACGGCCCGACGCAGACCGTGGCCGGCAAGATCTACCAGAGCCTGCTGACCTACGACCACGCGCTGAAGCCGCAGCCGGGGCTGGCGGAATCGTGGGAGGTGTCGGCGGACGGCCTCACCTACACCTTCCGCCTCGCCAAGGGTGTCACGTGGCACGACGGCAAGCCGTTCACCGCCGACGACGTGGTGTTCACCACTACCAAGTTCCTGCCCGAAACGCACCCGCGCGCCCGCGCCATCTTCGCGCGCTGCGAATTCATCACGGCACCGGACGCCGGCACGGTGGTCTTCAAGCTGAAGGAGCCGTTCGGACCATTCCTGCAGGCGTTCGAGGTGTCGACGACGCCGATCATGCCCAAGCACGTGTACGAGGGCAGCGACTTCCGCGCCAACCCGGCCAACGCCACGCCCATCGGCACCGGCCCGTTCAAGTTCAAGGAGTGGGTGAAGGGCTCGCACATTCACCTCGTGCGCAACGACGCCTACTGGAAGCAGGGCAAGCCGTACCTGGACGAGATCATCTTCCGCGTGATCCCCGACGCCGCCTCGCGCTCCGTGGCGCTGGAGCAGGGGACGGTGCAGCAGACGCAGTTCAACGACATCGAGACCTTCGACGTGCCGCGCCTGAAGGCGCTGCCGCACCTGACGATGACCACGAAGGGCTACGAGTTCTTCGCGCCGCTGTCGTGGATCGAGATCAACACGCGCGTCAAGCCGCTGGACGACAAACGGTTCCGGCAGGCGATGCTGCACGCGCTGGACCGCCAGTTCATCCGCGACAAGATCTGGTTCGGCCTGGGCCGCGTGGCGACCGGGCCGGTCAACTCGGTCACGCGCTTCTATGAAGGCAACGTCAAGAAGTACCCGTACGACCCGAAGATGGCCGAGAAGCTCTTGGACGAGATGGGGCTGAAGAAGGGTTCGGACGGCACGCGCGCCAAGGTGAAGCTGCTGGTCATGCCCTATGGCGAGACCTGGACGCGCCTGGGCGAGTACGTGAAGCAGGCGATGAAGAAGGTCGGTGTCGACGTGACGCTGGAGACCACGGACGTCGCCGGCTGGACCAAGCGCGTGTCGGGCTGGGACTACGAGCTGACCTTCAACTTCGTCTACCAGTACGGCGACCCGGCGCTGGGTGTGGCGCGCACCTACATCTCCGACAACATCCGCCAGGGGGTGATGTTCTCCAACACCATGGGCTACTCGAACCCGGAGGCCGACAAGCTGTTCGCCCAGGCCGCCCAGTCGTCCAAGGACGACGAGCGCCAGCAGCTCTACTCCGCCGCCCAGAAGATCATCGTGGAGGACGTGCCGGTGGCGTGGCTGCTGGAGATGGAGTTCCCGACCTTCCTCGACAAGCGCGTGCAGAACGCCGTCACCACGGCGATCGGCGTGAACGAGAGCTATGACGGGGTCTGGTTGAAGAAGTGATCCAACCCTCTCCCGTCCCGCTCACGCCGGATCTTCGATCCGGCTGACGCGGCAGGCGGATGCCTTTGGCATCCGCTGAGAGCGGAGAGGGTGGCCGGCGAAGCCGGCCGGGTGAGGGTACAGGCAAGGATCCTTGGCTTTACCCTCACCCTCCCGCCCTCCGGGCGGGTCCCTCCCTCTCCCGGGGCGGGAGAGGGGATTTTTAAGGAACCCCCATGCCCCGCATCGTGCTTTTCATCGTCCAGCGGCTGGTAAAGGCGGTGTTCGTCGTGCTGGCGATCGCCGTGTTCAACTTCTTCCTGGTGCACGCCGCCCCAGGCGACCCGGCCATGGTCATGGCCGGCGAGGCCGGCGCCGCCGACGCCAAGTTCATCGAGCAGCTGCGCCAGCAGTTCGGGTTGGACCGGCCGCTGTACGAGCAGCTGGGCACCTACATGGGCAAGGTGGTGCAGGGGGACCTCGGCTATTCCTACCGGCAGCAGCGCCCCGTCCTGTCGCTGCTGATGGACCGGCTGCCGACCACGCTGGCGCTCACCCTGTCGGCCTTCGTGCTGGCGCTGATCGGGGGCGTGCTGCTGGGCACGTTGGCGGCCATGCGGGCGGGGACGTGGTCGGACACCGCCATCACCATCGTCGGGCTGACGGCCTACGCGACGCCGATCTTCTGGATCGGGCTGATGCTGATCCTGCTGTTCTCCGTAAACCTCGGCTGGCTGCCGGCCTTCGGCATCGAGACGGTGGGGGCGGGGTACACGGGGCTGGCGGCGTTCAAGGACCGGGTGGTGCATCTGGTGCTGCCGGTGGCCACGCTGGGGCTGTTCTACATGGCCGTGTACACGCGGCTCACCCGCGCCTCGATCCTGGAGGTGCGGGACATGGACTTCGTGAAGACGGCGCGGGCCAAGGGGCTGCCGGAATGGCGCATCGTGTCGGTGCACATCCTGCGCAACGCCATCCTGCCGGTGATCACCGTGGCCGGCTTCCAGGCCGGGCACCTGATCGGCGGCTCCATCCTGATCGAGACGGTGTTCGCCCTGCCGGGCATCGGGCGGCTGGCCTTCGACGCCGTCTTGCAGCGCGACTACGCCGTGCTACTGGGCATCTTCCTGGTCACCTCGGTGGTGGTGGTGCTGTTCAACCTGATCACCGACCTGATCTACACCCTCGTCGATCCGCGCATCGAGGTGATGCCATGAATGCTGAGTTCTGGCGGGCCTTCGCGCGCAACAAGGGGGCGGTGGTCGGGCTGGTGTTCCTGGTCGCCGTGGTGGCGCTGGCGGCGCTGGCCGATTTCGCCTTCCCCGGCAGCCCGTGGGACATGGCGACGGCCCCGTTCCAGCCGCCGCTGTCCGACGACGCTCCCTTGGGCTCCGATACGCTGGGGCGCGACATCGCGGCGGGGATCGCGCACGGGGCGCGGGTGTCGCTGCTGATCGGGCTGACCTCCACGCTGGTGGCCGTGCTGATCGGCGTGCTGCTGGGGGCGGTGGCCGGCTTCTACGGCGGGCGGGTGGACGACGCGGTGATGCGCTTCACCGAGCTGTTCCAGACCATCCCCAACTTCGTGCTGGCGGTGGTGCTGGTGGCGATCTTCACACCCTCCATCACCTCCATCGTGCTGGCCATCGCCATCGTGTCCTGGCCGCCGCTGGCCCGGCTGGCGCGGGCGGAGTTCATGAGCCTGCGCACGCGGGAGTTCGTGCAGGCCGCCGTCACCACCGGGCAGTCGAACGCCACCATCATCCTGCGCCAGATCCTGCCCAACAGCCTGTCGCCGATCATCGTGTCGGCCTCGCTGATGGTCGCCACCGCGATCCTGCTGGAAAGCTCGCTGTCGTTCCTGGGCCTGGGCGACCCGAACATGATGAGCTGGGGCTACATGGTGGGTGCTGCGCGCACGGTGATCCGGCAGGCGTGGTGGATGAGCTTCTTCCCCGGTGTGGCGATCCTGTTGACTGTGCTGGCGCTGAACCTCGTGGGGGAAGGCTTGAACGACGCGATGAACCCCAAGATGGCACGGCGGGGGCGGGCATGACGCTGCTGTCCGTCGAGAACCTGACTATCGACCTGCCGCCGGGCGCCGACCGCCGCCACGCGGTGGAGAACGTCGCCTTCACCCTTGAGCGGGAGGAGATCCTGTGCGTGGTCGGCGAGTCCGGATCGGGCAAGTCGATGACCGCGCACGCCATCATGGGCCTGCTGCCCAAGGCGGTGAAGGTCTCCGCCGGCGCCATCCGCCACCACGGCACCGACGTGCTGTTCCTGCCGGAGAAGCAGCAGCGGGCCCTGCGTGGCGGCCGCATCTCCATGATCTTCCAGGAGCCGATGACGGCGCTGAACCCGCTGATGCGCGTCGGCGACCAGATCGACGAAGTGCTGCGCTACCACACCCAACTCGACCGCGCCGCGCGCAAGGCGCGGGTGGTGGAGCTGCTGGCGTCGGTGGGACTGCCGGAGCCGGTGCATCTGCGGCGCAGCTACCCCTTCCGCCTGTCCGGCGGGCAGCGGCAGCGGGTGATGATCGCCATGGCGCTGGCCGTGCAGCCCGACGTGCTGATCGCCGACGAACCCACAACCGCGCTGGACGTCACCACGCAGAAGCAGATCCTCGACCTGATCCGCGAGGTGCAGGCGACGCGGCACATGGGGGTGATGTTCATCACCCACGACTTCGGCGTGGTGGCGGAGATCGCGCACCGCGTGGCGGTGATGCAGCACGGCCGCGTGGTGGAGATCGGCCGCGCCGCCGACGTGCTGAACCGGCCGCAACACCCCTACACCCGCCAGCTCATCTCCGCCGTGCCGCACCTGATCGAGCATCGGGCGGACTTCGCCCGCGCCGGCGCGCCGCTGTTGAAGGCGGAGGGGGTCAGCAAGACCTTCCACCTGGGCGGCGGGCTGTTCCGGGCGGCGAAAACGGTGGTGGCGGGCGACGACATCTCGCTGGAGATCCATCCGGGGGAGACGGTGGGGCTGGTCGGCGAGTCCGGGTCGGGCAAGTCGACGCTGGGCCGCTCCGTGGTCGGGCTGATCAAGCCGGACAAGGGGCGCATCCTGTTCGAGGGGACGGACCTGCTGTCGCTGTCGCGGACACAGTTCCGGCCTTGGCGCAAGCACGTGCAGATGGTGTTCCAGGACCCCTACGCCTCGCTGAACCCGCGCCACACGGTGGGCGACATCATCACGCAGGGGCCCGTCGCCTTCGGCGAGGACCGGCGGGCGGCGATGGACAAGGCACGGCGGACGCTGGAGCTGGTGGGGCTCGACGCCTCGGCGCTCACGCGCTTCCCGCACGAGTTCTCCGGCGGGCAGCGGCAGCGCATCTCCATCGCCCGCGCGCTGGCGCTGGAGCCCAAGCTGCTGGTGGCGGACGAGCCGGTGTCGGCGCTGGACGTGTCCGTCCAGGCGCAGGTGCTGGACCTGCTGGAGGAGCTGCGGCACCGCCTGAACCTGTCCATGCTGTTCATTACCCACGACCTGCGCGTGGCGGCCCAGGTGTGCGACACCATCGCGGTGATGCAGCGCGGGAAGATCGTGGAGATCGGGCCGGCCAGGGACGTGTTCTCCGCCCCGAAGCACGCCTACACCCGCCAGCTGCTGGACGCCATCCCCGGCAAGGCGTGGAGCATTCCGGAGGACCTGACGCCGGTGCGGCGGCGCGGGATGGCCTCATGAAGCTGGCGATCGTCGGGGCGGGGGCGGCCGGCGGGCTGCTGGCGGCGCGGCTGGCGCTGGCGGGGACGCCGGCACCGCTGCTGGCGCGGCGGCGCACGCTGGACACGCTGCGCCGCGACGGGCTGACGCTGGAGACGCCGTCGGGACGGCCGCTGACCGTGCACCCGCCGGTGACCGACGACGCGCTGGAGCTGGGCGTGCGGGACGCCGTGCTGCTGGCGGTGCCGGCGCACGATCTGGCGAACGTCCTGGAGGCGATGGCGCCGCTGGTCGGGCGCGGCACGCGGCTGGTGCCGGTGCTGGGCGGCGTGCCCTGGTGGTACCCGGCCGGGCTGGACGGGCGGCCGCTGCGCAGCCTGGATCCCGGCGGGTTGCTGTGGGCGGCGATGCCGCCGGGGCGGGTGGTCGGCGCCGTCGCGGGCTTCGCGGTGGAGCGCCGGGCGGAGGGTTACATCCGCCACGTCGGTGGGCTGACGCTGACACTGGGCATGGCGGAGGGGACGAACGACGGCTTCGTGGAGGAGTTGGCGGCGCTGCTGGGCGCGGCGGGGTTCGAGGCGGCGGCGGGCGATGCGCGCGCCGCGGTGTGGCCGGCGCTGCTGGCGCCGCTGGCCTTCGCGCCGATGGGGTTCGTCGCGGGCCGGGCACCCGACGAGCTGGCCCGCGACGCCGACGCCCGCACGGTGGCCGCCGCCGTCGTGGAGGAGGTGCGGGATCTGGCGGGGAGGCTCGGCCACGCCGTGGTGGACGGGCTGGACGCCTGCATCGCGCTGGCGCAGCGGCCGGGGCGCATCCGCCCCTGGCCAGCGGAGGGCCGGCCGGAGTGGGAGGCGTTCCTCGACGCGCCGGTGGAGCTGGCCGACCGCGTCGGCGCCCCGGTGCCGCGCCTGCGCACGGTTCAGGCGCTGGTCCGGCTGTGCCGGCGCGGTGGCGAGGCGTTGGCGGCATAGGATTCTCACTGGGGAATGAACACATGACGAACCTGCGCATCGACGGCGAGCGCCTGTGGGCGAGCCTGATGGACCTGGCGACGATCGGCGCCACGCCGAAGGGCGGGGTGTGCCGGCTGGCGCTCACCGACCTCGACCGCGAGGGGCGCGACCGCTTCGTGCAATGGGCGGACATGGCCGGCTGCGACGTGCGCGTCGATCAGGTCGGCAACCTGGTGGCCCGCCGGGCCGGGCGCGACGCGACCCGCGACCCGGTGTGCATGGGCAGCCACCTGGACACCCAGCCGACCGGCGGGCGGTTCGACGGCATCTACGGCGTCATGGCCGGGCTGGAGGTGATCCGTGCGTGCAACGACGCCGGGATCGTGACGGACGCGCCGCTGGAGCTGATCGTCTGGACCAACGAGGAAGGGGCACGCTTCTCCCCGCCCATGCTGGGCTCGGGCGTCGCCATGGGCGTCTTCACGCTGGACCATGTGCTGGACATCCGCGACACCGAGGGGCTGCGCCTGGGCGACGAACTGCGCCGCATCGGCTACGCCGGACCGCACGATCCCACGGCGCACCGCATGGCCGCCTATTTCGAGGCGCACATCGAGCAGGGGCCGGTGCTGGAAGCGGAAGGGCAGGCCATCGGCGTCGTCACCGGCGCGCAGGGCCAGCGCTGGTTCGAGGCCACGGTGACCGGCAGCGAGGCGCACGCCGGCCCCACACCCATGCGCCTGCGCCGCGACGCGCTGGCCGGGGCCGCGCTGATGATCGCGGCGGTGGAGGCCATCGCGCGCGAGGTGGGGGGCGATGCCTGCTCCACGGTCGGGCGCATCCGGGCCGAGCCGGACTCGCGCAACGTCATCCCCGGCCGCGTCTGGTTCACCATCGACCTGCGCAACCCCGACGCCGACACGCTGTCGCGCATGGTGGCGATGATGAACGAGCGCCTGGGCACCATCGCGCGGGAGCGCAACCTGGGCCTGGAGATCATCGATTTCTGGGATTTCCCGACGACGCCGTTCGACGCCACGCTGGTCGGCCGGGTCCGCGCGTCCGCCGCGCGGCGCGGCCTCACGCACCGCGACATCGTGTCGGGGGCCGGGCACGACGCCGTCTACGTCGCCCGCAAGGTGCCGACCGCCATGGTCTTCATCCCCTGCGAAGGCGGCCTCAGCCACAACGAGGCGGAGAACATCAAGCCGGCCGACGCGCTGGCGGGCTGCCACGTGCTGGCCGACGCCGTGCTGGAGACGGCGGGCGTGGCGTGATGCGTAGGTTGGGTTGAGGCGCAGCCGAAGCCCAACATGTTCGCGGCGCAAAGGCTGTTGGGCTTCGCTGGTGCTCAACCCAACCTACGAAGAGAAGAAATCGGGAAGGGTCATCTCATGCGTTTCGTCTATTCCGAGACCCAGCTCAGGCACCGGCCGCCGACGTTCCTGGTGCGCGGCCGGCCGCAGCCGTCGCCGGAGAAGCCGGAGCGCGCGACGGCGCTGCTGGACGCGCTGAAACGGCGGGGCTGCGCGGTGGAGGCGCCGCCGGACCTGGGCGCCGGGCCGCGGGCGGCGGTGCACTCGGCCGACTACCTGCGCTTCCTGAAGACAGCGTACGAACGCTGGTCGGCGCTGCCGGACGCGGCGGAGGTGATCATCCCCAACGTCCACCGCAGCACCGACATGGCGGAGTATCCCACCGGCATCGTCGGGCAGGCCGGCTGGCACATGGCCGACACCGCCTGCCCCATCGGCGAGGGCACGTGGGAGGCGGTGTGCGCGGGCGCCGACACGGCGGCGCACGCCGCGCAGCTGGTGGCGCGGGGGGAGGTGCCGGCGGCCTACGCGCTGTGCCGGCCGCCGGGGCACCACGCGTCCCGCGACATGGCGGGCGGCTTCTGCTACCTGAACAACGCGGCCGTGGCGGCGCAGGCGATGCTGCCCATCCTGGCGGGGCAGGGCCGGGCGCCGCGCGTCGCCATCCTGGACGTGGACGTGCACCACGGCAACGGCACGCAGGCGATCTTCTACGAGCGCGACGACGTGCTGTTCGCCTCCATCCACGGCGATCCCAACAATTTCTACCCCTGGTTCGCCGGCTACGCGCACGAGCGTGGGAAAGGGCGGGGCTTGGGCTGCAACCTCAACATCCCGCTGCCGGTGGGCGGCACCACCGAGGCGATGTTCCTGGACGCGGTGGGGCAGGCGATGGCCTACGTGCGCGCCTGGGGGCCGGAGGCGCTGGTGCTGTCGCTGGGGTTCGACACCTACGCGGGCGACCCGCTGGCCGCCTTCCAGGTGACGACGCCGGGCTTCGCCACGCTGGGTGCGGCCATCGCCGCGGGCGGCTGGCCGACGGTGCTGGTGCAGGAGGGCGGCTACGACTGCGCCGCGCTCACCGCCAACCTGACGAGCTTCCTGGAGGGGTTCAGCGCCGCATAGCGGCGGCGTCCTCTTCGGCCTCGCGCTCCATGTCGCGCTTCAACTCACCCTGGCCGGCCATGGTCGCGCAGAGCTTGGGGTACAGGCGGGCCATCTCGCCGACCAGGAACTTGGCGGGCACGTCGTGGAAGGTGCCGTGGTCGTTCAGGTAGGCCATGAACTGCCGCCCCTCGGCGTCGAAGGGCTGGAGCAGCGCGTCCGACGTGCCGTCGAAGGGCAGCGGCGCCACGCCCAGCTTGGCGCACAGCGTGTCGTTGAAGGTGGGCGTCACCTTGACCCAGCGCTCGCCCAGGTAGATCTCCACGTAGCCGTGCCAGGCGAACACGTCGCTGCCCACCGTCTCCAGCAGGCGCTTGGTGGCGAGGTGGTTGCGCACGTCGGCGAAGCCGATGCGCGCCGGGATGCCGATGGCGCGCGCCAGCGCTGCGAACAGCGATGCCTTGCCCACGCAGTAGCCGCGCCGCGCCTCCAGCACCGAGGAGGCGCGGTAGACGTCGAGCGAACCGTAGTCGAGATAGGGGTCGTAGCGGATCTCGTCACGCACGGCGAGGTACAGGCACTGCGCCTTGCCCTCGTCCGTCGGCGCGCAGGCGGTGACCCACGCGGCGTGCTTGCGCAGGGCCGGGTGGTCGCTGTCGATGTACTCGCCGGGCGAGGTGTAGAGGCGGTGTTCGATGTCGCTCAGCATGGGGCGGGATCTTCGATCAGGTCTGGAGTCGGGTCCGGGGCGGGCGGAGGCATACCCTTCCGGCGCATCGGGCGCAACCGCACGGGAATCAGGTCGGCCATGACGCAGACGTTGGGGTGTGGCCAATAGTTGGCAACACTGATGGTTCGCCGCAAATGCCAAGGGCGCGGGGCTGCCGTGCGTGCATGCGCGAGGCTTGGCGGCGTCGGTGGGCTCGGCCATACTCGCGCCCCAAGAAGAACACGCCAGGGAAGGACTAAGGCATGGTTTTCGGCGCGGACAATCTGGTGGCGACGCTCAAGGCCGGTGGGATCGAGGTCTGTTTCGCCAACCCCGGCACCTCGGAGATCCACGTGGTTTCGGCCTTCGACCGCCAGCCGGGCATCCGCTGCGCGCTGACGCTGTTCGAAGGGGTGGCGACCGGGGCGGCCGACGGCTACGCCCGCATGACCGACCGGCCGGCGGCCACGCTGCTGCACCTGGGACCGGGCCTCGCCAATGGGCTGGCCAACCTGCACAACGCGCGCAAGGCGGAGTCGCCGGTCGTCAACATCGTCGGCGACCACGCGACCTACCACCTGCAGCACGACGCGCCGCTGACCGCCGACGTGGAGGGCGTGGCGCGCCCGATGTCGCACTGGGTGCGCACGGCGCCGGACGCCGCGTCGCTGGCCGGGCTGGCGGCCGAGGCGATCGCCGCCGCGCGCACGCCGCCGGGCCGCATCGCCACGCTGATCGTGCCGGCCGACGCCGCCTGGAACGAAACGGCGCCCGAGGTGGCCCGCCCGATGCACCCGCCGCGCCCCGCCGCCGTGGCGGGCGAAGCCGTGCGGGCGGCGGCGGAGGCGCTTCGTACCGGCCAGCGCGTCGCCTTCTTCCTGGACGGCCCGGCGCTACGCGAGGACGCGCTGGCCTGGGCCGGGCGCATCGCCGCGGCGACCGGCGCGCGTCTGATCGCCAAGACGCTGTGCGCCCGCGTCGACCGTGGTGCTGGCCGCGTGACGGCGGAGAAGCTTCCCTATCCCGTGGCGCAGGCGATCGAGGCGCTGTCGACCGTCGACCACCTGATCCTGGTCGGCACCAAGGCGCCGGTGGGCTTCTTCGCCTATCCGGACAAGCCCAGCGTGCTGACGCCGGAGCACTGCCGCATCCACACGCTGGCCGCCCCCGGCGAGGACGCGCTGCAAGCCCTGGCCTGGCTGGCCGAGGAGATGGGCGCGCACGCCCGGCCGGTGCCGGTGCAGGAACTGGCCCCGCCCACCCCGGCCATCGGCGCCGTGACGCCCAAGGCGATCGGCCGCTCCGTGGCGGCGTTGCTGCCGGACCACGCGGTGGTGGTGGACGAATCGATCACCGCCGGCGGCTTCCTCTACCCGCCCACCGACGGGGCGCGGCCGCATTCCTGGACGCACGTGACCGGCGGCTCCATCGGCTACGGCCCGCCGGTGGCGCTGGGCGCCGCCATCGCCTGCCCGGACCGGCGGGTGGTGAACCTGCAGGCCGACGGCAGCGCGATGTACACGCTCCAGGCGCTGTGGAGTCAGGCGCGGGAGGGGGCGAACGTCACCACGGTGATCCTCAACAACCGCTCCTACGCCATCCTGCGGGTGGAACTGGGCAACCTGGGCTTCCAGGATCCCGGTGCCGCGGCCCGGGCGATGACCGACCTGACCGGCCCGGCGCTGGACTGGGTGAGCCTCGCCAAGGGCATGGGCGTGCCGGCGGCGCGGGCGGAGGACATGGAGACCTTCAACGACCTGCTGGCCCGCAGCCTCGCCACGCCGGGCCCGTTCCTCATCGAAGCGATGATGGCGGGGTGAGCCTCATTCCGCGGCCCCGGCGGCGCGGCGGTCGTCCGTCCGCCGTCCGTCCGTCCGGGTGTCCCAGTCGTCCAGCACCAGGGACAGCATGCAGCGGGCGATCTCCCGTTCGCCCATGACGGTGTGCGAGGCGCCGCAGGTGGCGAGGTGGTCGAGTTCGGCGTCGGAATGGGCGCGGGCCACGATCTCCAGGTTTGGGTTCGCGGCGCGCGCCTGCTCGACGACTTGGCCGGCCTCGAACGCTTCGGGGATGGCGACGATCAGGTGCCGGGCGCCGGCCAGGTTGGTCGCCGCCAGGACGTCGGGATCGGCGGCGTTGCCGAAGAGGAGTTCGGCGCCGTCGCCGCGCGCGGCCTCGGCCGGCTCGGTCCGGTCCTCGACGACCACGAAGGGGACGCGGGCTTCCCGCAGCCCGGCGCCGACCAGCGCGCCGACCCGGCCGTAGCCGATCAGCACCGTGTGGCCCGTCAGCGCCGTCGGCTGCAGGTCGTGCGCGGGCTCCGCCGGTGCGGCCGGTGCGGTTGTTGCGGGGCTGGTGGCGGGTTCCGGTTTCGCCGGCTCCTCGCGCGGGACGAGGCGGGCGATCAGCCCGAACAGCAGCGGATTCACCACGATCGACAGGATGGCGCCGGCCAGGATCAGGTCGCGCCCGACCGCCGGCAGGATGCCCAGCCCGACGCCCAGCCCGGCGAGGATGAAGGAGAATTCGCCGATCTGCGCCAAGCTGGCGGAGATGGTGAGCGCCGTGCCCGTCGGCCGGCCGAAGGCGCGCACGATGAGGAACGCCGCCGCCGACTTGCCGATCAGGATGATGGCCAGCGTCGCCGCCAGCTCCCACGGGGCCTGCACGATGATGGCCGGGTTGAACAGCATGCCCACCGACACGAAGAACAGCACGGCGAAGGCGTCGCGCAGCGGCAGCGTCTCGGCCGCCGCGCGCTGGCTGAGTTCGGATTCGCTGAGGATCATGCCGGCGAAGAAGGCGCCCAGCGCGAAGGACACGCCGAACAGCATGGCGGCGCCGAAGGCCACCGTCAGCGCGATGGCCAGCACCGCCAGGCGGAACAGCTCGCGCGAGCCGGTGTGCGCCACCCAGTGCAGGATCCACGGGATGACCCGCCGCCCGACGATCAGCATGAAGGCGACGAAGGCCGACACCTTGCCCAGCGTGAGCAGGATGATGCCGGCGACGCCCATCCCCAGCGGGCCATCCGCATCCACACCCCCGTGCGCGGCGCCGGCCACGGCGGGGATCAGCACCAGGGCCAGGACCATCGCCAGATCCTCGACGATCAGCCAGCCGACGGCGATGCGCCCGCGCTCCGTCTGCACCAGCCGCTGCTCCTGCAGCGCGCGCAGCAGGACGACCGTGCTGGCCACCGACAGCGCCAGCCCGAAGATGATCCCGGACAGCAGCGACCAGCCGAGCCACGTGGCCAGACCCGCACCCATCGCCGTGGCGGCGGCGATCTGCACCACGGCGCCGGGCACGGCGACCGCGCGCACCGACAGCAGGTCCTTCAGCGAGAAGTGCAGGCCGACGCCGAACATCAGCAGGATCACGCCGATCTCCGCCAACTCGTTGGCCAGCCCCTGGTCGGCCACGAACCCCGGCGTGAACGGCCCCACCGCGATGCCGGCCATCAGGTACCCGACCAGCGGCGACACGCGCAGCCGGTGGGCCAGCGCCCCGAACGCGAAGGCAAGGCCGAAGCCGGCGACGAGCATGGCGATCAGCGGGCCGTGGTGCATGGGAACCTGCGGGGTCGGAATGGGGCGCGGGTGGTCCTTGCATTTGGGACGGGAACGGCATATTTCAACCAAAATGGTCGACATTTCCAGGCCCGCCATGGGAATCGCAGCGCTGTTGACC
>NZ_DASPMG010000236.1:0-3288 GCF_035627195.1 Azospirillum sp. | reverse complement strand
GGGGAGGCGGTCGACCGCCTCCTTCGGGGGTTGCTGGCCAGCGGCCGGCTGCGCTGGCGTTCTGGCGCCGTGCTGGTCGAAGGGCCGGCGCGGACGCTGCGCGCCTTCCGCGATCCCGCGTCGAAGAAACTGCGCCCAACCGGCCTGCCCGAGGGGGGGGCGCTGATCCGCGGCATCCGCTCCTGGTGCGTCGATCCGAAGGCCGGGCAGGTTTGTCCGGTGGAATTCCAGGTGGTCGAGCCGCCGAAACCCAAGGCGCCGGCGCCCCCTGTCCCCGTGTTCGCCAATCCGCCGCCGATGCCGGCACGTTCGGCCGCCGAGGCGCCGACCATCGTCGAGCGCACGCCGGTCATCGTCGCGCGGTTGAGCCGCGTGGTATCGCCGGCCGATGGGTTGGTCGAGGCGCTACGGCTGTCCTTCGACTATGGCGAGCCGGGCGCCCCGGCGCCGGTGGAGTCCGATGACCAGCGGCAGTTCGCCCGCGCGGCGGAGCCGGGCGGCACGGTACTGTTCGTTCGGCGTGACATGGCGGCGGAGCGGGCGGCGCTTGAGCGGCTGGCGACGGTCGGTTTCACTCAGGGGCGGATCGATCCGCCGCGCGGCGCGCTGAACGCGCGGGGAGCGCGTGTGCATTGGATGACCGGGCGCGACGCGGCGGATCGCTGGCGCGACTTCCTCGTCACCCATGTTCCGGCGTTGCGGGCCGAGGGATGGAGCGTCGAGGCGGACGCCGACGTCGGCGCGCGCATTGTGGAGGCCGGTGACGCGGTGGCCGTCGCCGTGCGCGACGCCGGGGACGGATGGTTCGACCTGGATGTCGGGGTGGAGATCGACGGCGCGCGCCGTCCGCTGCTGCCGATCCTGGCGATGCTGGTCGACCGGGGTGGCGTGGCGGCGGCGCCGGTGGTCGATGGATGCGCGCACATTGCGCTCGACGACGGCACGGTCCTGGCGCTGCCCGCCGATCGCGCGGAGCGGCTTCTCAGCGTGCTGGAGGCGATTCTGGCATCCGGGAGCCGCGAGGACGGGACGTTGCGCCTGCCGCTCGCCGAGGCCGACGCCCTGGTCGACATCGATGACCTGATCGCTCGCCGGTCGGGGGAAACCCCGCAAATCGACGCCTATCTGCGGACCATCCGCGAGGACAATGTTCTGCCCGAGGTGGCGGTTCCCGCCGCCTTCCAGGGCAGCTTGCGGGACTACCAGCGCGACGGGCTCGCGTGGTTGCAAAGCCTGCGGGCGAACGGCGTGGCCGGCATTCTGGCTGACGACATGGGGCTGGGCAAGACGGCGCAGACCTTGGCCCACATCGCGGTGGAGCACGTCGAGGGGCGGTTGACCGATCCCTGCCTGATCGTCGTGCCGACCAGCCTGGTGCCGAACTGGGTGGACGAGGCGCGCCGCTTCACGCCGCACCTGCGGGTGTTGGTGCTGCATGGGCTGGACCGGCACGAGCGGCGGCATGAGGTCGACCGCGCGCACATCGTCGTCACCACCTACGGCGTGGTCGCCCGCGATGCCGACCTGATGAAAGAGCGGAGCTGGCACATCCTCGTTCTCGACGAGGCGCAGGCAATCAAGAACCCGGACTCCAAGGCGACGCGCGCCGTCTGCACGTTGCGCGCCCGGCACCGGCTATGCCTGTCCGGCACCCCCGTGGAGAACAACCTGGGTGAACTGTGGAGCCAGTTCGCCTTTCTGATGCCCGGTCTTCTGGGCGACCGCAAGACCTTCCACAAGCGCTTCCGCACGCCCATCGAGAAGCGGGGGGATGGCACGCGCGCCAACCTGCTGTTGCGGCGCATCCGCCCGTTCCTGCTGCGCCGGACCAAGGTTGACGTGGCGAAGGAGTTGCCGCCCAAGACCGAGATCGTCGTGCGCATCGACCTCGACCGCGAGCAGCGCGACCTCTATGAGACGATCCGCCTGTCGGTGCATGAGAAGGTCCGCGCCGTCATGGCCGCCAATGGCCTGTCGCGCAGCGCCATCACCGTCATCGACGCGCTGTTGAAGCTGAGGCAGGTCTGCTGCGATCCGCGCCTGGTGAAGATTCCCGCCGCCCGCAGCGTGCATGAGAGCGGCAAGCTCGACAGCCTCGTCGCCATGGTGCGGGAGATGGTGCCGGAGGGGCGGCGGATTCTGGTGTTCTCGCAGTTCACCTCGATGCTCGACCTTATCAAGATGGAATTGGACAACGAGCGCATCGCCTACGTGGAGCTGACCGGAAAGACGCATGATCGTGCCGAGCCGGTCGCCCGCTTTCAGCGTGGCGACGTGCCGGTGTTTCTCATCAGTCTGAAAGCCGGCGGGCGGGGCTTGAACCTGACCGCCGCCGATACGGTGATCCACTACGACCCGTGGTGGAATCCGGCCGCCGAGGATCAGGCGACAGATCGGGCCTACCGCATCGGCCAGGATAAGCCGGTGTTCGTGTACAAATTGATCGCCGCCGACACCGTGGAGGAGCGCATCCTCGAATTGCAACGCCGCAAGGGCAACCTGTCCGCCGCCACCATCGAGGGCGCCAGCCTTGCCGGCGCGCTGGCGGGGGACGACATCGACTTTCTGTTCAGGGCGGGAGAGGAATAGAGGACCGGGCGGGATCGCATCGCCGGTGCCGTTCCTGACCGGCGTTGGGAGGCGCGGGCCTGAAACCCTTTATCGACCAGTCCCGAGCAGGCAAGATGCCGTGGGACGGAAGGCCCCGCGGCCTGTTTGTCGAGGGGGCGCCGTTGGTTCACAAGCCTTCCGGCGCGGAGACGGGATATGCACACGCGTTCGCTTGAACACTGGCGACACGACCATGCTTTCGGACAGGAGCAGGCGCAGGCCGGGGAGCGCCGGACGCTCATCGTTGTCGCCGTGACCGCCATCACCATGATCGTCGAGATCGCGGCCGGGGTGTGGACGGGTTCCATGGCCCTGCTGGCGGACGGTGTTCACATGGCCTCGCACGTCCTGGCGCTGGGCCTTTCCGCCTTCGCCTACATCTACGCCCGGCGGCACGCCCACGATCCGCGCTTCAGCTTCGGCACAGGAAAAGTCAACGCGCTCAGCGGCTTCACCGGCGCGCTGCTCCTGGCGGCCGTAGCCCTGGGCATGGGCTGGGAAAGCGTCGTCCGCCTGTTCAGCCCGGGCGACATCGCCTACGACCAGGCCCTGATTGTGGCGATCCTTGGTCTGATCGTGAATACCGTCAGCGCCTTCATTCTCGGCGGTCACGGGCATCGTCATCATCTTGATGACCATGGGCACCGTCATCATCCTGATGACCATGGACATCATCAT
>NZ_DASPMG010000235.1:0-14261 GCF_035627195.1 Azospirillum sp. | reverse complement strand
CAGCATGCGGGACGGCACCGGCTCTTCGAGCACGGGGTCGTAGAGGCGGTGCAACTCCTGCACGTGCTGACGATGCAGGGCGAGCAGCGCCTTGGCCTCGGCGTCGGTTTCGACCGCAGCCTCGAAGTCCCGCCGCTCCTGCTCGTCGAGGGCGCCGTCCAGATAGGCGTTGATGTGGCTCATCGTCACACGCTTCATGTCGTTTTGATCCCGGAGCATCACCAGGAGTTCCCCCGGAGACGGGTACGGCCCATGACACGTCCGGCATTATAATACAGGATGGGGTTTCGGGGGCGGAATTCTACCCCCTCTTTGGTGGTGTTCTTCCAAGCCATCCTTTGCAGCACCGCTCGCTCTCGGCTGCCTTCCTGCTCGTCATGTCTTCCCCCGAAGCCATCGCGCTTGTGTCATACAACCGCAGTAACAGTGGCTTGCGGTGCTTGTTCCAGTCCCCTCCCGCTTTGGAACGCCGGCCGTCGCGATCGTGTTGTCCGGTTGTAGAACGGACACACCCTGTCGAGAGGACGCCACAGCATGGCACAGCAGGAAGCGCGCCAGCCGCCGCAGCACCAGAACACCCAGCCCGGCCACCAGGACGCGATGACGCCGCAGCCGTCGACGGACCGGCCGGAGTACCGCGGCAGCGGCAAGCTGCGCGACAAGGTGGCGCTGATCACCGGCGGCGACAGCGGCATCGGCCGGGCCGTCGCCGTGCTGTTCGCGCGCGAGGGCGCCAAGGTCGGCATCGTCTACCTGAACGAGGACGAGGACGCGGAAGAGACGCGCCGCCTGGTCGGCGAGGAGGGGCAGCCGTGCACCGTGCTGCGCGGCGACCTGGGCGACGAGGCGATGTGCCGCCGCGCCGTCGAGCGCATGGTGGAGGAGCACGGGCGCATCGACATCCTGGTCAACAACGCGGCCGAGCAGCACCCGCAGACCAAGCTGGAGGACATCTCGGCCGAGCAGCTGGAGCGCACCTTCCGCACCAACATCTTCGCCTATTTCTACATGGCGCAGGCGGCGCTGCCGCACATGAAGGAAGGCTCGGCCATCATCAACACCACGTCGGTGACGGCGTACAAGGGCAACCCGATGCTGATCGACTACGCGTCCACCAAGGGCGCGATCGTCGCCTTCACGCGCTCGCTGGCGCTGGCGGTGGCCGACCGCGGCATCCGGGTGAACGGCGTGGCGCCGGGCCCGATCTGGACGCCGCTGATCCCCTCCACCTTCCCCGAGGAGAAGGTCGAAAAATTCGGCGCTGACGTGCCGATGAAGCGCCCCGGCCAGCCGGACGAGGTGGCGCCGTGCTACGTCTTCCTGGCGTCCAGCGATTCCAGCTACATGTCGGGGCAGGTGCTGCACCCCAACGGCGGGTCGGTGGTGAACGGGTAGGAGGCGTCGATTGCCCCCTCCCTAACCCTCCCCCTCTTCGAGGTGGAGGGGACTGCCGCCGCCATACCCTCCACCGCAACGCGGGGGAGGGTGGCCGCAAAGCGGCCGGGAGGGGGCACCCCGTTACTTGTTGTGCCCGCTGATCTCGGCGTGCAGGGGTTTGGTCTCCTCGAACATGCGCTGCTGCTCGGGCGTGGCCTCGTGCTGGTGCTTGGCCTTCCATTCCGAATAGGGCATGCCGTAGACGGCGACGCGCGCCTCCTCGTCGGTCAGGGCGACGCCGCGCTCCTTGGCGGCGGCGAGGTACCACTTCGACAGGCAATTGCGGCAGAAGCCGGCAAGGTTCATCAGGTCGATGTTCTGCACGTCGGTGCGCTTGCGCAGGTGCTCGACCAGACCGCGGAAGGCGGCCGCCTCCAGTTCGATGCGGGTGCGTTCGTCCATGGTTTCCTCCAGTATTCGGGGCGGCCCGATTGGGCCGGCATCGTGCCAAAGGGTGCCGTGCGGAATCAACCCGGACGCCGCAGCGTCACGAAGCGGCCGTGCACGTGGAACTGCTTGGACGCGGCACCGGCGGAAATCGCCTCGGCCACCGCCGCCACGTCGCGCACGACGAAGCCCGACAGCGTGTCGATGCCGTAGTCGAACAGGCGCGGCGTCAGCGGCGTGCCCGGCCCCACCAGCACCACGCGGCACCCCCGCGCCGCCGCCAGCAGGCGCGGCAGCGTGCGGTTGGCGAGTGCCGAGGCGGTGACCAGCACGCCCTCCGCCCCCGGCAGCAGCCAGTCGCAGGCGGGCTCCGGATACTCGCCGGGGCGCGGGTTGATCTCGATGACGTGGGCGTCGGGCAGGCGCTGGGCCACCTGCGGGAAGCCGCCGACGACCACGACGCGGCCCTCCACGCCCTTCAGCAGGTCCAGGCCGTTGACGTCCGGCCCCTGCAGGTCGGCGCGGTTGTAGTGCGCGTTGAGCGCGGCGATGCCGACCGACATCGCCAGCGGGTCCCAGGAGCGGGCGGCCTGCAGCGCCAGATCCTTCAGGCGCGCGCCGGCCCAGGCGCCGGGCGGCGGGATCTCGGCGTCCGTGGTCACGGATGGGCGGGCGGCGAGACCGACGCCGCAGGCGGCCTCCACCATCACCCACTTCGGCCCGACCAGGACGCGGCGCACGTCCGAGTCCTCGACGCCCAGCATCAGGTCTTCGTACAGGCGCGCGGCACCCCACCAGCGCCACAGCGCGTCCCAGTCCGGCGTCAGCAGGTCGGCGTAGCCGCCGGTGAAGGTCTGCCATTCGTTGGTGAAGCGGCTGCCGACGCTGATCAGCACCGGGATGCCTTCGGAGATGGCGGTCAGGATCTCGTCCGACAGGCCCTCGCCGTGCGCCTCCAGCCCGGCGAACTTGTTGACGACGATCAGGTCGGCGCGCTCCTCGATGGCGCGGCGCAGCGCCTGGCTGGCGTCGGCGACGCCGGCCGGGTCGACGCGGCAGGCGCGCGATTCCCGCCCCAGGTTCTGCGAGATGCCGAAGGCGCGGCCCGTCGCCACGTCCACCAGCTCCATGCGGTCGGCGCAGTCGTCGCGTTCGCCGTAGTTGCGCTGGACGACGCCGCCGACGCGGAAGCCGCGCCGCTGCAGCTCGTGCACGAAGCGGTCGAGGAGCGCGTCGACGTGCTCCGATCCCGGGCCGTGGATCACCGCGCCGGGGCGCAGGGCGGGGGGCGTGGCGGGGCGCAGCGGGGTGGGCATCGGGGGGCTTCCTAGACGCGGCGGCGGATGTGGTAGACGAACACGTCCTCGCGCTTTTCGTGGGCGATCAGCTCGTTGCTGGTCGTGTTGCAGAAGTGCCGGAAATCGATGGTGGAGGCCGGGTCGGTGGCGTAGACGATCACCTCCTCGCCGTCCGCCATGGTGTCCAGCAGGGCGCGCGTGCGCAGGATGGGCAGCGGGCAGTAGAAGCCCCGCACGTCGAGTTCCCTGGGCGGCACGCCGATGCTCCTTGGTCCGGTCCGGTCCGGAGTTTAGCGCCCCGGCCGCGGAAGCTCCAGGCGTACGGAGGTGCCGGGCGCGCGAAAACGGGCAGCGCGGCGGGACCTTCGCCGCGCCGGCGTGTTGTTCGCGGGTGAGGAGACAACCAGCGGGAAGCGACCAGCCATGGCGAACGGGCCTTTCGACAAGGTGGTGGTGATCACCGGTGCCTCCAGCGGCATCGGGCGGGCGACGGCGCTCGACTTCGCGCGGCAGGGGGCGGCGGTGGTGCTGGTGGCGCGCAACGACGCCGCACTCCACGACGTGGCCGAGGCCTGCATCGAGGCCGGCGGGCGCGCCATGGTGCTGGCCGCCGACGTCGGCGAGCAGGAGCAGATGAACCTGGTGGCGCAGCGCGCCGTCGACGCCTTCGGCTGCATCGACGTGTGGGTGAACAACGCAGGCGTCATCGCCTTCGGCCGCCTGGAGGAGATGCCGGAGGACGCGTTCGAGCAGGTGATGCGCACCAACTTCTTCGGCACCGTGAACGGCTGCCGCGCCGTGCTGCCGCACTTCCTGGACCGCGGGGAGGGGGTGATCGTCAACAACGCCTCCGTCGTCTCGACGGTGGGGCAGCGCTACGCCTCACCCTACGTGTCCAGCAAGTTCGCGGTGCGCGGCTTCTCCGAATCCCTGCGGCAGGAGCTGGTGGACGAGCCGGGCATCCACGTGTGCACGGTGATGCCGGGGTCCATCGACACGCCGCTGTGGCAGCACGCCGCCAACTTCACCGGCCGCGCCGTGCGCCCGCCCGGATCGGTCCATCCGCCGGAGGAGGTGGCGCAGGCCATCGTCGCCCTGGCGCGCGCGCCGAAGCCGGAGGTGTTCGTCGGCGCCGGCCGCATCGCCGAACTGGGCCACGCGCTGGCGCCCGCGCTGACCGAGCGGGCCATGGCCCGCATGGTGGAGCGCAGCATGTTCGAAAACCGCCCGGCCGCCCGCACCGACGGCGCGCTGCACCAGCCGACCGAGCATTACGAGGCGCGCGGCGGCTGGGGCTCCGAAGCGGCGTACGGCGACGGGATGCACGGTGGGCAGCGCCGTTTCTCCTGGACCAACCTCGCGCTGTTCCTGATCCCGC
The DNA here is from genome assembly GCF_035627195.1 of Azospirillum sp. GTDB lineage: Bacteria > Pseudomonadota > Alphaproteobacteria > Azospirillales > Azospirillaceae > Azospirillum. Next base: position 9,761 of record NZ_DASPMG010000235.1, on the reverse strand, counting down.
TCGGGCTGATGAGCCGCCTGCCGCGTTCCCCGCAGCGGCAGTGGATCGGCTGACGCCACGAAAACGCCGGCGGAGGGAGCCTCCGCCGGCGTTTTTCTTTTCGGCGCGGCGTGGCGGGGCGCTCAGCCGCCGCCGATGCCTTCGATGAACTTTTCGCCGGTCTTGGGATCGATGTTCTCACCGCTGCCGGGCGTGCCGGGCTTGGCCTCGTCGCGGCGCGTGGTCTGCGGATCGCTGGGCTGCATGCCCTTCCACTTGTCGTCAGCCTGATCGGGCTTCTTCTGCTCGGCCATGGCGTCCTCGTGCGGTTGCCGTTCTCGTGTCCTGGCAAACAGCGCGGCGGGGACATCCTCACGTGCCGGCGGTTGAAGGGCAGGAGCAACCGGACGGGAGGAGCACGCCATGGCGAAGGACCCGCAGCACCTGGACACGGCAGCGCGCAACCGCGCCCCCGCCGCCGGCATGAACCCCGGCGACGAAGCGCCGCCGGGCACGCCGGGCACCGGCGAGAACTTCTGCCCCGTCTGCCACGGCGACGGCCGCGTGGGCGGCGTCCCGTGCGCCAACTGCGGCGGCACGGGCAAGATCGTGCAGGGAATCGGGGGCGTGTAGGGTGGCGGATGGGGTGGGATTCGAACCCACGGTAGGCTCGCACCTACGGCGGTTTTCAAGACCGCTGCCTTAAACCACTCGGCCACCCATCCATACCGGTTCGACGCACGGCACCGGTCCGGCTTGATAGTCTGGCGCGTCGGCGGGGGTCAAGAGGCGGCGTGACGGCGGGCAGGAATCGGAAGCCCTAAAATCGGAAGCCCTAGAATCGGAAGCCCTCGTCCAGCAGCGCCAGGCAGGCGTCCGTCGCCTCGGCGTCCAGCTTGGCGCCGCGCAGGCGGCGCAGCTCCTCGCACGCGGTGTCCAGGCCCTTGGCCGGGCGGTAGGGGCGGTGCGAGGTGATGGCCTCCACCACGTCGGCCACGGCGACGATGCGCGCCTCCTGGCTGATGGCGTGGCCGGACAGGCCGTGCGGGTAGCCGGAGCCGTCCATGCGCTCGTGATGCTCCAGCACGATGCGGTGGATGGCGTCGTCGAACTCCACGCGCTTCACGATGTCGTGGCCGTACACCGTGTGCAGCTTGATCAGCTCGAACTCCTGCGGCTCCAGCCGGCCGGGCTTCGACAGCAGTTCGGCCGGGATGCCGATCTTGCCGATGTCGTGCATCAGGGCGCCCAGGCGGATGCTCTCGGCGCGCTCCTCGCTCAGGCCCAGGCGCCGGGCGATGGCGGCGGAGAGCAGGGCGACGCGGGCCTGATGGCCGGCGGTGTAGGGGTCGCGCCGCTCGATGGCGCGGCCCAGCGCCTCGGCCGTCTGGTCGAGCGCGGAGCGGGCGCCGATCAGCGCGTCCAGGCGCCCCTGCTCAGCCCGGTCGCGGCGGCGGAACTCGCGGCGCAGCAGCAGCCACAGCGCCCCCGACGTGATCAGCACGTAGGTCAGGCCCTTGCCCAACTCGAAGGCGTAGTGCCCTTCCAGGTCGGCGCCGAACAGGGCAACGGCCAGACGGTTGCCGGCCAGGATCCACACCGTGCCGAACGCCGCGTAGAGAACTGTGATGGAAAGCGCCGACAACGGCCGCATCGTGCCCCCGCGATGAAGCGAACTGCTCATGAAGAACATAGCGCGGGGGTGGTGCCTTGCCCGTGGTCAAATCATTGGACGGACGAAGTGTCGCGGCGGCCCCGAAACAGCCTACGTGCGGATGGGCCGGCCGAGGCTGGCGAGCCGCTTCACGCGCTTGGGCGGGGAGGGGGCGTCGGAGAAGTCGGGCAGGCTGGGCGCGCGGGCCATGACCTTGCGCACCATGTCGGCGGTCTCGTCCAGCTCGTCGATGGTGCTCTGCGCCACCCTGCCGGCGAACTGCGGGCGGGTGAGCTTGGAGCGCATCTCGCTGATGATGCGCAGCTCCGGCTCGAACAGCTCGCGCGCACCGATGGGCAGCACCTGGTCGTCGCGCATGCTGAGGAAGTAGTTGCGCGTCGCCTTGATCAGCAGGGTGGAAAGCAGGACGTCCATGCGCTCGAACTCGGCGCGCAGGTCGTCCAGCTTGCTGTCGGTGAGATTGGTCAGACGCTCCTCGGTCAGCGCAACCAGCGCGCGGACCTCCTCCACCTTCTTGCGGAAGTCGAGGAACGAGGCGAAGCGGTCGTCGCCCATGTCGCGCGTCGCCTTGTCGGCAAGCGCCATGGCGTCGCGTGCCTGCCGCTCCAGCGCGGCCAGCAGCTCCTCCACCTCCTTGCGGCTGTAATCCCGCCTCCACACCATCGCCCGGCGCCCCGACCTGTCGTGCCCCCACTCTAGGCGCGGGCGCTTAACAAACATTTTATGGAAATGCAGACCAGACCGCCCGATCAGTCCGCCAGTTCCAGGACGACCGGCGTGTGGTCGGACGCCTTCTCGGCCCCGCGCGGGCGGCGGTCGATGGTGCAGCCGACCAGCCGGTCGGCCGCCTGCGGCGACAGCAGGAAGTGGTCGATGCGCAGGCCCAGGTCGCGCGGCCAGCTGCCCGCCTGATAGTCCCAGAAGGTATAGGCGCGCGCGTCGTCGTGGAGCGCGCGGTAGGCGTCGGTGAGGCCGAGGTTGAGGAGTGTGCGGAACTTCTGCCGCGACTCCAGGCGGAACAGCGCGTCCTGGCTCCACCCCACCGGGTCGTAGACGTCGCGCGCCTCGGGGATGATGTTGTAGTCGCCGCCCAGCACCAGCGGCACGCCCCGGTCCAGCAGGCCGCGGGCGTGCGCGGTCAGCCGGTCCATCCAGCGCAGCTTGTACGGGTACTTCTCGGTCCCCACCGGGTTGCCGTTGGGCAGGTAGAGCGAGGCGATGCGCACGCCGTTCACCGTGGCCTCGACGTAGCGGGCCTGCTCGTCCTCCGGCTCGCCGGGCAGGCGGCGCAGCACGTCGCTGGCCGGGGTTTTGGAGAGCAGCGCCACGCCGTTGTAGGACTTCTGCCCGACGACCTCGACGTGGTAGCCGAGGTCCTCGATGGCGGCGCGGGGGAAGGCGTCGGTCTCGCACTTCACCTCCTGGAACAGCGCCACGTCGGGGGAGGCGGCGCGCAGCCAGTCGGTGACCAAGGGCAGGCGCGCCTTGACCGAATTCACGTTCCAGGTGGCGATCTTCACGATAGCCCGCCGTCAGACCGCGAAGGAATTGCCGCAGCCGCAGGACGCCGTGGCCTGCGGGTTCTTGATCTGGAAGGCGGCCCCCATCAGGTCCTCGACGTAGTCCAGGGTGGAGCCGTTCAGCAGGTCGAGCGAGCAGTCGTCGGTGACGACCTTGGTACCGTTGTGCTCGAACACGAAGTCGTCGTCGTTCACCGCGTCGTCGAAGGCGAAGCCGTACTGGAAGCCGGAGCAGCCGCCGCCGGACACGGTGAGGCGCAGCATCAGGCCGGGCTTGCCCTCATGCTCCACCAGGAAGGCCACGCGCCTGGCCGCGCTGTCGGAGATGTGGAACGTGCGGTCGGTCGCAACGTCGGACATGGAGAAACCCTCATAAGCCGGAACCGGGATGCCGGGGAGAAATGTAAGGCGCCCTGACGCATGTGCAAAGAGGCGCATGTGCAAAGAGGGTGGTTCAGCGGACATTCATATCACCGCCTTCCCCGTTGCACCCGCACCGTTGCCGGGGCTAGTGTCCGCGCCATGACGGCGGACACCTTCATGCCCGGCGAAGCACGGCTTGCGCCCTACGCCTGCCACCCTGCGCACAGCCGCGGGCGGCTGGTGCGCGAGGACGAGAGCCCGACGCGCTCGTGCTACCAGCGCGACCGCGACCGCATCGTGCACTCGGGTGCCTTCCGCAAGCTGAAGTACAAGACGCAGGTCTTCGTCTACCACGAGGGCGACTACTATCGGACCCGGCTGACCCACAGCCTGGAGGTGGCGCAGATCGCCCGCTCCATCTCCCGCGTGCTGGGGCTGAACGAGGATCTGGCGGAGGCGGTGGCGCTGGCGCACGACTTCGGCCACACGCCCTTCGGCCACGCCGGCGAGGACGCGCTGAACGCCTGCATGGAGCCGTACGGCGGCTTCAGCCACAACGACCAGACGCTGCGCGTGCTGACCCGGCTGGAGCACCGCTACGCCGAGTTCGACGGGCTGAACCTGACGTGGGAGACGCTGGAGGGCGTGGTCAAGCACAACGGGCCGCTGTTGCCGCTCAACGACGGCAAGCATCTCCCGGTGACCATCGACGCCTTTCGATCGGTCTGGGACCTGGAGCTGGACACCAACCCCTGCGCCGAGGCGCAGGTGGCGGCCCTGGCCGACGACATCGCCTACAACAACCACGACATCGACGACGGCCTGCGCGCCGGCCTGTTCTCCATCGAGGAGGTGGCCGAGCTGCCGATGGTCGGCCCGATCGTGCGGCAGGTCTGCGACCGCTATCCGGGGCTGGAGCGCGGGCGGCTGATCCACGAGACCGTGCGGCGCATGATCAACGCCATGGTCGACGACCTGCTGACCGAGACGCGGCGCCGGCTGGCCGAGGTGCGGCCGGGATCGGCGGCCGAGGTGCGGGCGGCCCCCGAGGCGGTCGTCGCGTTCTCCGACCCCATGCTGGCCGACCAGCGCCCCTTGCGCGCCTTCCTGCGGCAGCGCATGTACCGGCACTACAAGGTCAACCGCGAGATGAGCAAGTGCAAGCGGGTGGTGCGCTCGCTGTTCGACCTGTTCATGGCCGAGACCAACTGCCTGCCCACCCAGTGGCAGCAGGAGCTGAAGGCCACGGGCGGCGAAGGGAACCCGCTGGTGCGGGCCCGCCTCGTCGCCGACTACATCGCCGGCATGACCGACCGGTTCGCGCTGGCCGAGTACGGCCGCCTCTTCGATATGGATGCGAAGATCTAAGAAGATGAATATTTTCAAGACGTTCGAAAGCGACATTCGGAAAATTCTCGAAGAGCTGGCGGCCGCCGGCGCGATCCCCGCGGGGCTCGACGCCAGCCGGCTGGCGGTGGAGCCGCCGCGCGAGGCGGCGCACGGCGACCTGTCGACCAACGCGGCGATGGTGCTGGCCAAGCCCGCCGGCATGCCGCCGCGCAAGCTGGCCGAGATGCTGGTCGAGAAGCTGAAGGCGCTGCCGGACGTGACGTCGGTGGAGATCGCCGGCCCCGGCTTCGTCAACCTGCGCCTGTCGCCGGACGTCTGGCGCGCGCGGATCAAGGACATCCTGGCCGCCGGCACGGCCTACGGCGACAGCGACCTCGGCAAGGACGAGCCGGTGAACGTCGAGTACGTCTCGGCCAACCCGACCGGCCCGCTGCACGCCGCGCACGGCCGAGGTGCTGTGTTCGGCGACGCGCTGGCCGCACTGCTGGAGAAGGCCGGGCACAAGGTCACGCGCGAGTACTACATCAACGACGCCGGCGCCCAGGTGGACGTGCTGGCGCGCTCCACCTACCTGCGCTACCGCGAGGCGCTGGGCGAGGCGATCGGCGAGATCCCGGCCGGCCTGTACCCCGGCGAATACCTCAAGGACGTGGGCCAGGAGCTGGCGCAGCGGGATGGCGGGAAGTGGCTGGAAGCCCCTGAAACGGAATGGCTTCCGGCCTGCCGCGAGTTCGCCATCGCGCGCATCATGGAATGGATCAAGGACGACCTCGGCGCCCTCAACATCCGCATGGACGTCTACACGTCGGAACGCGGGCTGGTGCAGGCCGGCGCCGTGGACAAGGCGCTGAAGACGCTGGAGGACCGCGGCCTGATCTACGTCGGCGTGCTGGAGCCGCCCAAGGGCAAGAAGCCCGACGACTGGGAGCCCCGCCCGCAAACCCTGTTCAAATCCAGCGACTTCGGCGACGACGTTGACAGGCCGCTGAAGAAGTCCGACGGCTCGTTCACCTACTTCTCGAACGACATCGCCTATCACCATGACAAGGCGATGCGCGGCTTCACGACGCTGATCGACGTGTGGGGCGCCGACCACGGCGGCTACGTCAAGCGCATGCAGGCGGCCACCACCGCCATCACCGAAGGCAAGGCGGCGCTGGACGTCAAGCTCTGCCAGCTCGTGCACCTGATGCAGAACGGGCAGCCGGTGAAGATGTCGAAGCGCGCGGGCACCTTCGTGACCCTGCGCGACGTCATCGAGACGGTCGGCAAGGACGTGGTGCGCTTCATCATGCTCACCCGCCGCAACGACCAGACGCTGGAGTTCGACTACGCCAAGGTGACCGAGCAGTCGAAGGACAACCCGGTCTTCTACGTGCAGTACGCGCACGCCCGCTGCCGCTCCGTGCTGCGCCATGCCGTCGAGGCGCTGGCCGGCAAGGACCTGTCGCCGGCCGGCATGGCCGGCGCCAACCTGGCGCGGCTGGAGGACGATGCGGAACTGGCGCTGGTCAAGCGCATGGCGACGTGGCCGCGTCTGGTCGAATCCGCGGCGGAAGCGCACGAGCCGCACCGCGTGGCCTTCTACCTGTACGACCTCGCCTCCGACTTCCACGCGCTGTGGAACAAGGGCAAGGACGACGCCACCCTGCGCTTCCTGGTCGACGACGCGGAACTGACGCTGGCGCGCCTCGCCATGATCAGCGCGGTGGCCACGGTCATCGCGTCGGGCCTGACGGTCATGGGCGTGGAGCCGGTGGAGGAGATGCGCTGATGCGGCCGGGCAGCGATGTGAACTACGCCGCCGATCCCTATGGCTACCCGCCGGCGAAGGGCCGGCGGCGCGGGCTGTTCGGCCTGGGCTTCGCCGTGGTGGGCATCGCCGCCTTCGCCGGTGTGATCGTTTTCGCCTACGGGCGCGGCGACCGCGTGGCCCCGGACGGCGGCCCGCCGCTGCTGGAGGCCGACGCCACGCCGCACAAGCTGCGTCCCGAGCAGCCGGGCGGCCTGGACGTGCCGCACCAGGACAAGCTCGTCTACGACCGGCTGAACGGCAAGGCGACGACCGGCCGCGGAACGGTGGAGCACCTGCTGCCGCCGCCCGAACAGCCGCTGCCGCGCCCGGTGGTGACGCCGGCCCTGCCGCCGCCGCCGGCCCTGCCGGCGCCGCCCGCCGTGGCGCAGGTGCCGCCCCCGCCGCCGGGGGCCACGGCGACCGTGCCGCGCACCATGCCCGATGGCGACGCCATTCCGCCGGCCGTGCCCGTGCCCGGCGTGCAGGCGCAGGTGAGCCCGCCGCCCGCCATGGGCGGCGCCTCGCCGCAGCAGGTCGCGACGCTGCCGCCGCCGAAGGCGCCGCCGGCCCCGCCCGCCAAGACCGTTCCGCCGCAGCCGGCCCCGGCCGCCGCCAAGCCCGCCGCCCCGCCGCCGGCCCCGGCCACGGCGCAGCCGGCCGGCGCGCTGTCGGCCCCGCAGGCGGCCAAGCCGCCGGCGCCCGCCACGGCGCCGGCCTCGGGCGTGCTCGCCGCCCCGCAGGCGGCCAAGCCGGCGGCCGCACCGCCGCCCGCCGCGTCCGGTGGCGCGGGCGGCTACCGCGTCCAGCTCGCGTCCGTGCGCAGCGAGGCGGAGGCACAGGCGGAATGGAAGCGCCTCGCCGGCCGCTACGGAGACGCGCTGGGCGGGCTCAGCCTCAACGTCGCCAAGGCCGACCTGGGCGAGAAGGGCGTCTTCTACCGCGTCCAGGGCGGCAGCGTGGACGAGGCGCGCGCCCGCGCGATCTGCGACAAGCTCAAGGCCCAAAGCGTGGGGTGCGTGATTGTCCGTCCCTAAAGCACCGCGGCCGCGCGCCGCCATCCTCGGCTGCGCCGGCACGGCGCTGTCGGACGAGGAGCGCGCGTTCCTGCGCCGCGCCGATCCGCTGGGCTTCATCCTCTTCCGCCGCAACTGCGAATCGCCCGAGCAGGTGAAGGCTCTGGTGGCCGACCTGCGGGCGGCGGTCCAGCGCCCCGACGCGCCGGTGCTGATCGACCAGGAAGGCGGGCGCGTCGCCCGCCTGCGCCCGCCGCACTGGCCGGCCTTCCCGCCGGCCCGCGCCATCGGCCTGCTGGCCGAGCGCGACATCGCGCTGGGCCGCGAGGCGGCGTGGCTGGACGGGCGCCTGCTGGCGCACATGCTGCACGACCTGGGCATCACGGTGGACTGCGCGCCGGTGTGCGACGTGCCGGTGGAAGGGGCGCACGACGTGATCGGCGACCGCGCCTTCTCCCGCGATCCGGCGCTGGTGGCCGACCTCGCCCGCGCCGTGTGCGAGGGCATGATGGCCGGCGGCGTGCTGCCGGTGATCAAGCACATCCCCGGCCACGGCCGCGCCTTCGCCGACAGCCACGCCGAGCTGCCGGTGGTGGAGGCGCCGCGCGCCGACCTGGAGACCACCGACTTCGCCCCCTTCCGCGACCTCGCCGACATGCCGCTGGGCATGGTGGCACACGTGGTGCTGAAGGCGCTGGACCCGGCGCAGCCGGTCAGCACCTCGGCCAGCGCGATCAAGGACGTGGTGCGCGGGCCGGCGATCGGGTTTGACGGGCTGCTGTTCAGTGACGATCTGTCGATGGGTGCCTTGTCCGGCGACGCGGGCGAGCGCACGCGGGCCGTGCTGGCCGCCGGCTGCGACGTGGCGCTGCACTGCAACGGCGACATGGCGGAGATGGAGCTGGTGGCGCAGGCCGCCCCGCCGCTGAGCTACGCCGCCGCCCAGCGCTGGGCGCGGGCGCAGGCGGTGCGCGGCGTGCCGGATCCGGTGGACGCCGCGGCGCTGCGCGCGCGCTTCGACGCCCTGCTGTCCGGTGCGGCGGTGTAACGGGGCGGTGTAACGGGGAATTCGACATGGAAGACAGCCTGCTCCGCCTCACCACCATCGTCATCCCGGTGGTGATCGCCATCACCATGCACGAGGCCGCGCACGGCTTCGTGGCGTGGCGGCTGGGCGACGACACGGCGCTGCGGCTGGGGCGGGTCAGCTTCAACCCGCTGCGCCACGTCGACCTGTTCGGCACCATCCTGGTGCCGGGGCTGATGTACCTGACGACCGGCTTCCTGTTCGGCTGGGCCAAGCCGGTGCCGGTGAACTTCGGCCGCCTGCACCACCCGCGCCGCGACATGGTGTGGGTGGCGCTGGCCGGTCCCGGCACCAACATCGCGCTGGCGATCATCTCGGCGCTGCTGATCCACATCGCACCGGCGGTGCCGGCGCTGGGGCAGGAGTGGTTCCTGGCGAACCTGGAAATCTCCATCCTGATCAACCTGATCCTGGCCGTCTTCAACATGATCCCGCTGCCGCCGCTGGACGGCGGGCGGGTGGCCGTGGGCGTGCTGCCGGACGCGCTGGCCTTCCCGCTGGCGCGGCTGGAGCGGTACGGCCTGCTGATCCTGATCGGCGCCTTGTTCCTGCTGCCGATGCTGGGGCGGGAGATGGGCTACAACCTGGACGTCTTCCGCTGGATCGTCTGGCCGCCGGTGGAGGCGCTGTTCAAGCTGATCCTCGAGATCACCGGACATGCCTGACGACCGGTTCGCGGAGGATCCCGGGCGCGAGCTGACCGCCGCCGAACAGCTGGTCCTGGCGCTCGACGGGTTCGAGGGGCCGATCGACATGCTGCTGTCGCTGGCGCGCGAGCAGAAGGTCGATCTGGCGAAGATCTCCATCCTGGATCTGGCCGACCAGTACCTCGCCTTCATCGCCGAGGTGCGCAAGGTGCGGCTGGAGCTGGCGGCCGACTATCTGGTGATGGCGGCGTGGCTGGCCTACCTGAAGTCGCGCCTGCTGATCCCCGAGCAGCCCGAGGACGAGCCCTCCGGCGAGGACATGGCGGCGGCGC
>NZ_DASPMG010000234.1:0-8320 GCF_035627195.1 Azospirillum sp. | reverse complement strand
GTGGTGCCGGACAACTACCGGCTGATGCCGGGGATGCCGGCGGCGGCGGAGATCAAGGTGGGCGAACGCTCGGTGCTGCGCTACTTCCTGCGGCCGGTGCTGCGCGGCGTCGCCGAGGGCCTGCGCGAGCCGTAAGCGCTGTAATCCATGGCGGACGTCCTCTCAGCGGCGGAACTGGCCGGTCTCGTTCTCAAAAGCGTCGGTGGCGCGCGCGTCCTGGTGGCCGGGGGCGCCGCCGTTCCCCTGGTGCGGGCGCTGCTGCTGGAAGGGGTGGACGCCCACGGCGTAACGGACGCTGCCACGGCACAGGCAGGCAACCGGCTGGCGCCGGGCCGTTTCCGCCAGGGCTCGCCCGCCGTCCTGCCGGTGGCCGACGGTGCCGTCGATACCCTCATCGTCCTCGACGCCGCTCCCGAGGACGCCGACGCGCTGGCCGAGTGGCGGCGGGTGGCGCGCGCTTCGCTGTTCATCGCCGCCGCCGGCGAGCGGACAGGGTGGGAAGCCCGGGCGTTCGACGCGGGATGGCGCCGCCACCCGCTCTGGCCGCACCTTGTTCCCGCCCACGACCCCGACGCCCCTATCTGGATCGAAACCCCGGGCGGAGCCGCCGCCCGCCGGGTCGTGCTCCTCGAAACGGTGCCCGAGCCCCATCTTGCCCCGCCCGAACCCGACGGGCTCCGGGCCAACGACGCCTGGGCCGATGCCGCGGCGCGGCTATGGCATCTGGCGGCCGAGTTCGTCGGCGCGGACCAGCGGGTGCTGGTCGCCCCAGCCGGCGCCGGCTGGGGCGCCGCCATCCTCGCCCGGCGCACCCAGGCCGCTGCCGTCATCGGCCTGTCCCCGGCCGGGGCCGCCGACTACGCCACCCGCCAATATGCCTGCGGCGACCCGCGCCTGTTCTTCCCGGCCCACGCGGACGGCCCCTTCGACGTGATGGTGGCCGTGGCGCCGCCCGATCCGGCGGCGGCGGTCGCCCAGGCGCGCCGAAGCGTGCGGCCCGGCGGCCGGCTGGTGCTGGCGGTGCCGGTGGATGGACCGGCGGTCTGGCCCGCCGTGCGCGGCCTGTTCGACGACACTCTGGCCATCGACCGCCAGTTCTTCCTTGGCCGCGCCCCCGCCGCCCCGGCCGAGATCTCCCCCGACGACGACGGTCCGGACCTTGCCGGCTGGGCGATGGTGGTGGCGGTCGTAAGCCCGTTCGCCGCGATCGATCCCGCCCTGAAGGCGGCCCGCGCCGCCGGCGAGCGCTTCCATGTCCGCGCGTGGTGGCGCGATTACGACAACCCGTATGTCGTCGAAACCCTGGTCAACCTCGGCTCCCGCGTCCACAACCCCCGCCTGCTCCAGGCCTGGACGGAACGGGTGTTGACCGGGGCGCGGCCGGGATCGGCCGACCAGGGGGCGGCGCTGTGCGTGCAGGCATACCGGCTGCTGGAACGGGGCGACGCTCCCTGGGACGCGGTGGCGGACCATCTGGCGCGCGTCGCCCGCTGGCTGGCGGCAGCCGACGCCACGGCGCACGCCCGGCGCTGGCGGGCCTCGCTGCACTACGTCACGGGGCAGCTCCGGCTCAAGGCCGGTGACCGGGAGGCGGCGCGCACGGCCTTCGCGGCGTGCGCCGCCGTCGACGTGCGGGATTTCAGCGCCACGCTCGGCACCAAGACGGTGTCGGCCTGCCTCAAGGCCGGTCATCTGGCCCTGGCCTCGGGCGAGCCCGAGACAGCCCGCGCCTTCTGGCGCCAGGGCATGGCCGAGGCCAACCGCCTGTTGCAAGGCGACTGGAGCAACGTCTGGGGCGATCCCGATCGCCCGTTCTGGGTGGAAACCCGCGAGGCGGCCGACGTGGTCGATCTGGCCATGGAGTGCGCCACCGCCCTGGGCTCCCTGCCGGTCCACGCCGCCCAGCCGTCCTTGATCCACGAGAAGCGGCTGTGGGGGCGCGCCGGCTTCCACGGCCGCATCGACCAGTTGGAGCGCGAGCAGGTCGGCCTGCGCACCGAGGTGGTCCGGCAGCGCGCCGACGCGTTGAAGATGGTGGTGCAGATGCGGGTCCTGCGCGGAGCCGCCCTGCTGGCGGCGGGCCACGCGGCCGAGGCCGAGCGCTTTTTCGCCGAGGCCGAGCGGCGCGATCCCGCCTGGGGACCGTGGCTGCGCGCCCTGACGCTGCTCGGCCACGGCCTGCTGGCCGCTGGCTGGGCCGCGTACGACCGGCGCTTCGCGCTGGGGCGGGCGGCGGGGCGTGATCTGCCGCTGCCGGCCTGGCGGGGCGAGGATATCGCGGACAAGCGCATCCTGGTGTGGCGCGAGCAGGGGCTGGGCGACGAGCTGATGTTCGCCAGCCTCTATCCCGACCTGATCGCCCGCGCGGGCCACGTCGCCCTGGAGTGCGATCCGCGTCTGACGCCGCTGTTCACCCGTTCCTTTCCGGCGGCCGACATCCGCCCGGCCGGCGGCGCGCCGGACGGCTGCGACCTGCATGTGCCGGCGGGCACCCTGCCCCGCTACCTGCGCCCCACGCTGGCCCACTTCCCCGACGCCCCCGCCCCGCTGGTCGCCGATCCGGCGCGCGTGTCGGCGTGGCGGCGGCGGCTGGCGGCCTTGGGAGACGGTCTCAAGGTCGGCCTGAGCTGGCGCGGCCGGCGCGGCGCGCCGTCGCCCTTCCCGCCGCTCGACGCCTGGGCGCCGCTGCTGGCCTTGGACGGGGTACAGGCGGTTTCGCTGCAATACGATCCCGACGACGCCGAGGTCGAGGCGGTGGAAGCGCGGTTCGGCGTCCGGCTCCACCGTTTCCCCGACCTTGATCTCACCAACGACCTCGACGGGCTGGCGGCGCTGATGTCCGGCCTCGATCTGGTGCTCACCGTGCCGACCTCGGTGGGCGATCTCGCCGCCGCTCTTGGCGTCGCGGTGTGGCGCGGCGGCTGGGACGACGACTGGGCGATGCTTGGCACCGGCCGCCGGCCCTGGTATCCCTCGATGCGCCTGTTCCTCGCCGCGCCGGGGGACGGGCTGGACGAACCGATCCGCGCCATGACCGCGGCGCTTGAGGAGCGGGCATGACCCGGATTTCCGTCGACGACGCCATCCTCCGCGCCGCCCGGCACCTGGAGCAGGGCGGATACGGCGAGGCCGAGCATGTGTGCCGGACGATCCTCAAGGCCTTTCCGCGACACGGCCGCGCGCTGTACCTGCTGGCCGAGGCGGCAGTACACACCGGGCGGCCTGAACTCGCCGCCCATCTCCGGCGCAAGGCCGCCGGCCTTGAAGGCGCCCCGGCGGCGCCGGCGGCCCGTCCGGCCGCCTCGGATCGGATCACCCTGCTGTTGTGCGGCCAGATCCGCCATCCCGACTTCTTCCGAAATATGATGGGAGCCTACCTCCACATGGTGAAAACCGGCGTGGCGCACCGGATCATCCTGTCCACCTGGGAGGACGAGCTGCGCCCGCTCGGCGATCTGGAACAGCAGATGCGCGGTCACGGGATCGAGATCGTCTTCAACCGGCCGCCGCCGGCCGGCTTCCAGGTCGCCGGCAACTTCATGCAGCAGACCAAGCAGCTTTACGGCGGGCTCCTGGCCGCCGACTCCGGCGACTGGGTGTTCAAGACGCGCCCCGACGTCTACATGCAGCTCGAAAAGCTCCCGGCGCTGTTCGACGCCGTGCGGACGGCCCCGCCGGTCGCGGTCGCGCCGCGTGTCTTCGAGCGCCGCGTCTGGGTTCCCTATTTCGAGGCCACCGAGCCGTTCTTCATCTCGGACGTGGTCTTCATGGGCCGGCGGGACGACATGCTGAAGCTGTGCAACTTCGACATGGGCTACGAGATCAACGAAACCTTCGACACCGATGAGCCTCTGGAGTTGCAAAAGACGGCGCCGGCCGCCGAAATCCGCAAATACCTTTCCGCCTTCACCGCCGACTTCCCGATCTGCCACGAAATCCGGGAAATCTGGCAATACGCGGAGTATTACCGGGAGTCGCGGGACGCCATCATCGACTACAATTTCTCGCAAAAGATCTACTGGGAATACGTGGCCCTGTTCCTGTATGTCCTGAACAGCCATTTTCTGGTCGGCCGACCGCATTACGATGGCAAGCTGGACATCATTCGCGAGATCAAGGGCATGCACGGCGAGCGGTTCCAGCACAACAGCTCCAACCACTTCGTCAACTGCACCGAGCCGGACCTGTTTTTCGAGAACCTGCGCTTCATCCGCAACCGCGCCGGCCAGGTCTTCTGCAACAGCTCGGACTGGCTGGCCGACATCTTCGCCGGCCGGATCGAGGACCCCTACCGCGACTTCATCCTGGGCGAATGCCTGGACGCGGCGCTGGCCTACCACTCGACGCCGGAGCGCCGGCGGGCGTTCGCCGCCTACAAGGACGGCCTGCGGCGGACGGCGGGCTACGCCCGATCATAATCCCCGCTCGACCAGCGCCAGCCGGAAGAAGTCGTCGAACCGCACGGCATCGAGGTCGACCGCCCCCCGGTCGGCCGACACGTCGAGCCCGAAATACAGGGATTGCCAGAAGGCGTGGTCCACCACCCGGCGGAGCGACGCTTCATCGGCCTGCCGCGTCACCGGCCCGATGCCGTATTTGGGCCAGAACAGGTCGAACCACTCCTCGTCGACGACGATCCAGTGATCCTTGAGTGCCCGCCAGTAAGCCTCCAGCGTCCGCTCGGTGCCAACGTTCAATGCCTCCAGATAACGGGTGGCGAACCAGACCTCGGGGATGGCCGCCTGGGCGCTGTACTGCCGGACTGTCGTCTTCGCCCGGTATTCCGGCGCGTGGATGTCGATGACTCGCTCGTCGAGCGGGGCGGAGAAGGCGAGGATGAGGTCATCGACATCGCCGAACAGCACGAGATCGGAGATGTTGTAGGGGATGTATTTCTGGGTGTAGCGGCTCGACACCACGATGCGGTTCCGCCCGCCGTCGGCCGGGGGGTAGAGCGCCTGGAGGCGGGCCGCCCGTTCCAGCACCTGGGGCGCCATCACCACAAGGTCGGTGCGGGTCTTGAGCGCCTTGGCCAAGCCCATGTCGCGGGCGGCCTTCAGCCCCTCCAGGGTCGAGACCCGCTGAAGGTTGCGGTTGCCCTGCCCGGTCACGGCCGGTCGCCCGCTCAACACCAGCCGGTCGCACCAGGGCGCCAGCCGGTCGAGCACGGCGGGGTCGCCGTCGGCCCAGGTGCTGAGGATCACCGGAGCCGCCGGGTGACGCAGGCGATGCCAGCGCAGCACCCACTCGGTCGCCTCGGGCGCCACGCCCCCCTGCACGACGATGCCCATGCCGCCGGGCGCGGGGCGGGACGGCGGGTCCTGGCTCCAGAGGGCGCCCAGGCGCCGGAGCTGGGGAAAGGCCAGCGTCGGCACGAACGGCCCCATGTGACGGAACGGCCCGATCGCCGCCAGTTGGCGCTGGATCTCCGCCCCGAAGAAATAGCCGGAGTAGACGATGACGACGGTGGTCGCCGGGTCCTCCCCGGCCAGCCGGTCGGGCGGGTGGACGGGAATGCCGAACACCTCGCCGCCCCACTTGGCGGGATCGTTGTCCACCAGATAGGCGGGCCTGAGCGGGCAGTCGTGGAACGCCAGCCGGAACGAACCGCCCGCCCCCCAGCTCACGGCCTTCAGCCGCCCGGTGATCAGGCCGTGGCACACGCTCTCCAGGTCCGGCCAGGATACCGCCGGCATCGCTCTCTCCGTCATCAGGACGCGTGAAGGAAATCCTCGTACTCCTGGGGCACGCCGCAGAAGATGACCGCCTCGCGCGGGATGCGGTGATAACGGATATCGGCCCCGCGGCGGATCAGGAAATTGTAAAGCGGCGCCACGTACAGCTCGCCGGCCTCGGCGCGCTCCAGGCCCAGGGCAAGCTGCTCGGCATAGGCGGCGCGGAACAGGCCGGCGGAGCGGAACCAGTAGAGCCCGGTGCAGCAGAGATTGGAGATTTCCCTCTTCTCGGCCGTCTCGGCCACCCGGTTGGAACCGGGACCGGACTGACCGACGTAGGACCATTGCGGACCCGAGCCATCGAACACCTCCAGGTAACCATCGGCGGCGGCGCGGTCCACGTCGCCGGGCCAGGCGAAGCCCGGACGGAAGGTGTCGATATTGAAGACCAGGATGGGCTCTGCGTCGGGGCAGCCGGCGCCGGACAGCCCCAGGGCCACCGTCTCGGCTTGCCCCCGCGTCAGCGCGTGCAGCCCGACCACCTCGTAGCGGCCAACCCCCATCGCCGCGCACTCGGCGCGGATGAAGGCGGGCGTATCGGCCACGTCCCGGCACACGAACAGAAAGGTTTCCTCGGCGAACAGGGCCTGGAAGCTTTCCACGGCGTGGCGGAACAGGGTCTTGCCGTGGGCCTCCAGCATGTATTTGGGCCGGTCGTAGCCGGCCATCGCGAAGCGGCGGGACACCCCGGCCATCGGAATCACAATCATCGGCACGCCTCGTGAACCGGGTTTTCGGACAAAAGCTGTGGAAATCTACCCGCAACGGCCGATGCTACCCCCCCCTCCCCAGGCTGTCACCCGTCGTCGGCCGGAGACGAGGCATGAGCAAAAGAAGGGCGGCGCCGGCTGCGGTGGTTTACCGGGACGGCTCCTCGCGGCATAAGGAGTATAAAATTTCGGCAGCGACAGGCTTTCGGCCATGGCCTCTTCCAGTGACGCCTTCCTCTCCCCTTCCCTCGACGCCGTGACGCGGCTGCGCCGCCAGGCGCAGGAGGCCGAGCGGGTGGGACGAGCGGCCGAGGCTGTCGGGCTGCTGCACCGGGCCGTGGGGCTCGACGCCACCGATGCGGCGTTGTGGCGCGAGTTGGCCCAGGCCCAACTCGGTGCGCGACGGAACGTCGAGGCGTTGCGGGCCGCCGAAAGGGCGCTGGCGCTTGCCCCCGAAGTGGCCGCCGGCCACCGCCTCAAGGCCGTGGCGCTGGCCCGGCTGGGGCGGCTGGACGCGGCCGCGGCGGCCCTGGCCGAGGTCGAGCGGCGCGAGCCCCGGACGGCGGAGACGCTGGCGCTCAAGGCGCTGCTGCTGATGCTCGCCGGCCGGCTGGAGGAGGCCGACCGGCTGTTCACCCCGGTGCTGGCCGCCATCCCCGGGTTGGCCGAGGCCCAGGCCAACCACGCCCAGGTGCTGTCCCGCCTCAACCGGCATGAGGCGGCGCTGAAGGCGGCCGAGGCGGCGCGGGCCGCCAAGCCCGAGCTGCCCGGGGTGCATCTCCTCCTCGGCATGCTCCTCGAACGGCTGGGCCGGCAGGCCGACGCGCGAACGGCGTACGAGCGGGCGCTGGGCCTCGACCCGACGCTGGCGGAAGCGCACCACGCCTTGGCCCGGCTGATGCGCGCCCAGGGCGATCTCGACGATGCGGTATCGGGTTTCCGCCGGGCGGTGGCGCTGAGCCCCGAACAGGCGGAGTTCCGCCAGGACCTGCTGGCCGCGTTGGGGGCGGCCGGGCGGCATGAGGAAGCGGGGGCGCGCGAGGCGGTGCGGCTTGCCCCCCTGGACGCGGTGGCCCATATCCGCCTGGGCGGGCTGCTGCTCAACGCCGGCAGCCTGGAGGAGGCCGAAACCGTCCTGCGGCGCGCCCTCGACCTCGACCCCCGCTCCGCCCTCGCCTATAACAACCTCGCCTGTCTGCACAAGCTGCGCGGCGAGGTGGCGGAGGCCATCGCCTGCCTGCGCAAGGCCCTCGACCAGGTGCCCGACCACCCGGCGGCGCTGGCCAACCTGGGATTCGCGCTGAGCGCCACCGACGTGGAGGCGAACCAGCTGGAAGCGCTGACCCTTCTGAGCCGGGCCATCGCCCTCCAGCCCGAAGTGGCCGAGGCCCACTGCTGCCTGGGCCTTGCCCTGCAGCAGGTGGGAGGCTTCGAGATCGCGGAGGTGCCCTACCGCCGGGCCATCGCGCTGCATCCGCGCTACGAGCAGGCCATCAACAATCTGGCGGTGTCGCTGGCCCACCAGGGCCGGCTCGGCGAGGTCCGGCAGCTTCTGACCCAGGCCCTGAAAACCCTGCCCGGCGGCGCCCAGGCGCACAGCACCCATCTTTTCTTCCTCAACTACCTTCCCGACCAGGACCGGGCGGCGGTTCTGGCCGAGCACCGGGCGTGGGACGCCCGCCACGGCGGCGGCCGGGTGACGCCGCTGCCGCCGCCGGCCGCCCCGCGCGACCCGGCGCGCCGGCTGCGCCTGGGGCTGGTCTCGGGCGACCTCGGCCGCCATCCCGTCGCCCAGTTCCTGCTGCCGCTGCTGCGCCACCTCGACCCCGCCGCCGTCGAGGTCCACGCCTACTCCAACCGTGCCGTCGAGGACGC
>NZ_DASPMG010000233.1:0-9225 GCF_035627195.1 Azospirillum sp. | reverse complement strand
GGCGCTCAACCTCGACCTCAAGGGCGCCTTCCTGGAGCACCAGCTGGAGAACTGCGCGGCGGCGCTGGCCGTCACCACCGCCCCGCTGGCCGAACGCTTCACGGACATCGCGCCGCGCCTGACGGCACTGAAGACGCTGGTCACGATGGCCGACGGGGCCAAGACCGCGCCCTTCCGGGGCGTGGCGTTCGACGGCTGGCGCGGGGCCGATCCGTACGACGGGCCGCTGCCGCTGGCCGGCGACACGGCGTGCATCATGTACACCTCCGGCACCACCGGCCCGTCCAAGGGCGTGCTGATGCCACACGGGCACGGCTTCATGTTCGGCCTGGGCAGCATCGACAACTACGCGATGACGGAGGCCGACCGCTTCTACATCTGCCTGCCGCTGTTCCACGCCAACGCGCTGTACATGCAGCTGTTCGCCACCATGATCGCCGGCGCGTCGGCGGTGATGCGCGAGCGGTTCAGCGCGTCCGGCTGGATCGACGACATCCGCCGCTACGGCTGCACGATCACCAACTCGCTGGGCGCCATCACCGCCTTCGTGGTCGCCACCCCGCCCCGTTCGGACGACTGCGACCACAAGCTGCGCATCGTCGGCGCCGCCCCCAACCCGGCGGCGACCGAGATCGAGATGCGCGAGCGCTTCGGCATCCCCGACGTGATCAGCCTGTACGGCATGACGGAGGTCAACATCCCGCTTTACGGCGAGTTGGGCGTGGCGCGCCCCGGCACCTGCGGCCGGCTCTACGACCGCTACTTCGAGGTCGAGGTGCGCGATCCCGTGACCGACGCGCCGGTGCCCACCGGCTCCATCGGCGAGATCATGGTGCGCCCGAAGGCCGCCTTCGGCTTCATGACCGGCTACCACCGCATGCCGGAGAAGACGGTGGAGGCGTGGCGGAACCTGTGGTTCCACACCGGCGATGCCGGGTTCGTGGACGACGAGGGCTATTTCCACTTCGTCGACCGCATCAAGGACTGCATCCGCCGCCGCGGCGAGAACGTGTCGTCCTACGAGGTGGAGACCACCATCGCGCGGCTCGACGGCGTGGCCGAGGTGGCGGCCTTCGCCGTGCCGTCCGGCCTGAAGGACCAGGAGGACGAGATCATGCTGGCCGTGGTGCCGATGCCCGGCGCCCGCCTCGACCCGGACGCCATCGCCGAACACGCGGCCAGGGAACTGCCGCGCTACGCCCAGCCGCGCTTCATCGAAATCGTGGAGGCCCTGCCCAAGACGCCCACCGCCAAGGTGCAGAAGGGCAAGCTGCGCGACCGCGGCGTGACCGGCGCGACCTGGGACAGGCAGAAGGCGGGGGCGTAAATCCCCGGCCGGGCCACGCCGACGCGTGACCCGGCCGGTGCCAACCTTACAGCTTGCCGAGCACCGCCTCGGCCGAGGAAACCTCGAACTTGCCCGGCTCCTCGACGGCGAGGTCGGTGACCTTGCCGTCCTCGGCGATCAGGGCGAAGCGCTGGCCGCGCGTGCCCAGGCCATAGCCCGAGCCGTCCATGGTCAGCCCCATGGCGCCGGTGAGCGCGGCGTTGCCGTCCGGCAGCATCAGCACCTTGTTGTCCACGTTGTTCTTCTCGCCCCACGCCTTCATCACGAACGGGTCGTTGACGGCGAGGCAGACGATGGTGTCCACGCCCTTGGCCTTCAGGGCCTCGGCCTGCTGGACAAAGCCCGGCAGGTGCTTGGCCGAGCAGGTGGGCGTGAAGGCGCCCGGCACCGAGAACACCACGACCTTCTTGCCCTTGAAGACCTCGTCGGTGGTGATTTCCTGCATGCCGTTGTCGGTCAGGTGCTTCAGCGTGACCGAGGGGATGGTGTCGCCGACCTTGATCGTCATGGTTGTGCCTCTCCCTTTATGTGTATCGGTTGTGTCCCTGGACCGGTTCTAACCGCGCCGCCGGATGCCCGCAAGCCCGACGGAAGTCAGCCCCGGCGCGCAAAGCGCGACAGTAATCAAGGGCGCTTGCCGGCTTTGTCCAGGGCGTCCAGCACGGCGCCGGTGGTCAGCAGTTCGGGCAGCGCGATGCCGTCCGGCGCGCCGGGGCCGTAGACGATGTTGAAGGGGATGCCGTAGCGGCCATGCGCGGCCAGGTAGGCGGCGATGCGCTCGTCCGGTCGCGTCCAGTCCGCGCGCATGGCGACCACGTCGCCGTCCAGGCGCTTGGCCACCTCGCCACGGTTCATCACCAGCTTCTTGTTGGCCTGGCAGGTGATGCACCAGTCGGCGGTGACGTCCACGAACACCGTCCGCCCCTCCCCCACCAGCCTGCCGATCGCCGACTCGTCGAACGGCTTCCAGGACGTCGCGACGACCGGGGCGGCGTCCGCCCCGCTGCCGAACTGCACCGGAACGATGAAGGCGGCCAGCGTCAGCAAGGCCGCGAACGCCGGCCCGGCCCAGCGCATGCCGGCCGCCAGCCGGCGGCCCAGCCACAGCGCCAGCACCAGCGCCGCCATCAGCGCGGCGACGAGGCCGGCCACCGCCTCCCCCGCCTGCACGGCCATGACGCTGAGCAGCCAGACGCCGGTCAGCGCCAGCGCGCCGCCCAGCACGCGCCGCAACGCCACCATCCAGCGCCCCGGCCGCGGCAGGTGCCGCGCCACCGACGGGAACGCCGCCACCAGCAGGTACGGCAGCGCCAGCCCGATGCCGAGTGCGGTGAAGATGGCGAACACCTCCAGCGGCCCGTTGGCCAGCGCGAAGCCAACGGCGGTGCCGAGGAACGGCGCCGAGCACGGCGTGGCCAGCAGTGTGGCGAAGGCGCCGGTGGCGAACTGCCCGCCGTAGCCGTGCCCCTCCGTCCCGCCCACCGTGTCGGCCAGGAAGCGCGGCAGCGGAATCTCGAACAGGCCCCACAGGTTGGCGGCGAACAGCGTCACCAGCACCACCATGAAGACCAGGAACAGCGGCTGCTGGAACTGGATGCCCCACCCCACCGCGGCCCCGGCCGCCTTCAGCCCCACCATGGCGCCGGCCAGCATCAGGAAGGAGGCGAGGATGCCCGCCGCCGACGCCAGGAATCCGGCGCGCACCTTGTGCCGCGGCGCCCCGCTGTGCGCCACCATGGACAGCATCTTCAGCGACAGGACCGGCAGCACGCAGGGCATCAGGTTGAGGATCAGCCCGCCCAGCAGCGCCACCGCCAGCATGGACAGGAGGTTCGCCGCCGGCCCCACGGCACCGCCGGCCCGGCCGACGGCGCCGGCTTCGATGGCCCGCTTGGCCTCCATGGCGTGGGCACCGTCCACCAGCGTCAGCGTCGCGGCCCGGCCGGGCAGCGGCGGGTCGATGACGGCGTCCACCGCCTCCAGCCGCAGCACGGCGGTGCGCCCGGCGTCGGACAGGCGGACCGTGGGCGCCTTGAAGATCACCGGCGGGTCGGTCTCGATGAACAGGTCGGGCTTGCCGAAGGGCTCGCGCGCCGCGGCCTCCACCTCCACCACCGCGCCCTGCGTGCGCACGGCGCGGATCTCCAGGCCGGCGGCGCGGCCGTCGCCGGGCACGGTGTTCTGCGCGCGCGACACGGCGTTGGCCTCCGGCCCCGGCGTGGCCGGGCCGGCGGGCAGCGACAGCGCCACGTCCACGCGCTGCGGCACGCAGATCTCCGAACAGGCCAGCAGGTCCAGGCCGGCCTTGATCTCCATCGGCTTGCCCGGCTCGGCCGGCACGGCGCGGATTGGGAAGGTCACCGCGCCGTCGTAGCCGATGGTCTCGATCCCCAGCAGCGTCATGCGGTGCGGCGCCGGGTAGGACAGCTCCGCGTCCTTCAGGTTGGTGGAGCCGGTCCACTCCACGCGCGGCGGCAGGCCGGCGTCGCCGGGGGAGCGCCAGTAGGTCTTCCAACCCTTGTCGAGCTTCACCTCCAGCGCCAGCGGCACGCCGGCGAGGTCCCCCGTCCCCTCCACCGCGGACAACAGGCGTGCCTCGACCGGCCCGCCGCGCACCGCCGGACCCGACGCCGCAAGGGCTTCCGCGGGCAGCAGCAGGAATGCCCACAGAAGCAGGCCCGTGATCAGGGGGGAGGCAAACCTTTTCATCGCTTCACGTGTTGTCACATCAGTAAGGAAACGGTGACGAGCCGCCGCTATAATCCGTGACAAGCCGTGGCCCGTGCTGTCACACTTGCCTTCCGGCGGCCGCGGGGGTCCGGAAACACCGGGCTTTCCGCCAAGGAAAGAAGGATAACCGCCCATGCCGCTCGTGACCAAGTCCCCTCAGTACCTGACCGGACAATTGCTCATCGCGATGCCCGGCATGATGGATCCGCGCTTCCAGCGCACGGTCATCTATATGTGCGCTCACAACGAAGACGGCGCCATGGGGCTGGTCGTAAATAAGTTGTTCGGCTCCATCACCTTCCACGACCTTCTGGAACAGCTGGGCCTGGAGGACGTGAAGGGGGCGGCCAACATGCCCGTGCACTACGGCGGGCCGGTCGAATCGGGGCGCGGCTTCGTGCTGCATTCGACGGATTACGTGCGCGACGGCACGCTGGTGGTGGACGACGACGTGGCGCTGACCGCCACCATCGACATCCTGCGCGCCATCGCCGAGGAACGCGGGCCGAAGCAATCGATCCTGCTGCTGGGCTACGCCGGCTGGGGGCCCGGCCAACTCGACCAGGAGATCCAGCAGAACGGCTGGCTGACCGCGCCCTGCGACGACAAGCTGTTGTTCGACAAGGACCTGGACGCCAAGTGGGAGCGCTCCATCGCCACCCTGGGCGTCAGCCTCTCCATGCTCTCCGGCGAGGCCGGCCACGCGTGACGCGGGTGCATCTCCTTGCACACGATCGCGTGTGGGTGGTATTGTCAGTGGCAAGGCCGACGCTGGAGGTTTCATGGACCCCGAACTGAAATCCATGCTCACCGTGCTGCTCGATAAGGTCGAGCGCATCGACGCCACGGTTACGCGCGTCGAGGCGGAGCAGTGCGAGATGAAAGAAGAGCTGCGCCAGATCAAAGATGAGCAGCGCCAGATGAAGGAGATGCTCGGCGTCGTCCGGCTGAAGGAGATCGGCCGGCTGGACGGCCGCATCGACCAGCTCGCCATGGACGTGGCGCTCGGCCGCAAGCCGGACGCCGCCTGACGGGCTTTCCCCGCGATCCGTCGTAGGTTGGGTTGAAACCCAACATCCCCGCACCGCGGAAACGTTGGGTGTGCGCTGGCGCTTAACCCAACCTACGCATCAACGAATCACGCACTGACCCTCACGCGGTCTGCGCGGCCTGCAGGGCGACGCCGCGGGCCTGCATGAACTCGGCGCAGCGGTCCACCAGATGGCTGCCGACGTACACCGCCCAGCCGCTCTGGAAGCCGGCCGGCTCGTAGCGCAGGTCGACGCGCCGGGCGCCGGTGCGCAGCGTGTAGTGGAGAGTGTTTTCTTGCGTCCAAACGGGCTTTTCGGTCATTTCAACACCAATCGCGTCGTTCGTTTGTTTCCCGGATGGTGGCCCAAGGAGGTTAAACGTTGCTTAAGGTTACAAAGCCACCGATCAGGGAAAAGGTATTAGACGCCGACCCTATGCGCTGTTAACCACGCCACTCTTCACGCAGGATTGCGTACAGCACGTGGTCGCGCCACGCGCCGTCGATGCGCAGGTAGCCGCGGGCGTAGCCCTCGTGCGTGAAGCCCACTTTCTCCAGCAGGCCGCGGCTGGCCTCGTTGCTGGGCAGGCAGGCCGCCTCGACCCGGTGCAGGCCCAGCTGGCCGAACGCGAAATCCAGCACCAGCCGCGTGGCGCCGGAGACGTAGCCGCGCCGCGCGAACGGTTGCCCGACCCAGTAGCCCAGCGTCCCCATCTGCGCCACGCCGCGCCGGATGTTGGACAGGCCCAGGCCGCCCACAAGCGCGTCGCCGGCGCGGTCGAAGATCAGGAAGCTGTACGCCTCGTCGTCGCGCCATTCCTGCGCCTGCCGGCGCAGCCGCCGGGCGAAGGCGGATCGGGTCAGCGCGTCCGCCGGCCACGTCGGTTCCCACGGCGTCAGGAAGCCGCGGCTGGTCGCCCGCAGGTCGGCCCACTCCCGCCAGTCGCGCGGCAATGGCGGGCGGATGTAGCAGGTCGGCCCGTCCAGCCGCACGGCCGGCGGGCTGATCAGCCCGCCCCCCAGCAGGCGGATCATGGCGCCCCCTTAGGCGAGGCGGGCCCGGATGCGCTCATAGTCCTCCAGGCGCTGCGTGGGGCCCAGGGCCGCCACCGTCGGGCGCGATTGACGCAGGCGGCGCGCGGCGCGCATCACCGCGTCGCGGTCGACGGCGTTGATGCGGGTGACGATCTCCTCCACCGGAATCGGCCGCCCGTAGACGAGCAACTGCTGGCCGAGCTGCTCGCAGCGCGACATGGTGCTTTCCATTGCCATCAGCGTGCCGGCCTTCATCTGGGCCCGCGCGCGGGCCAGCTCGTCCTCGCTGATGTCCTGGCCGACCTTGACCAGCTCCTCGCAGACGACGGGCAGCAGTTCGCTCACCTCCTCCTCGCCGGTGCCGGCGTAGACGCCGAACAGGCCGCCGTCGCGGTAGCCGCCGGTGAAGGTGTAGATGGAGTAGACCAGCCCGCGCTTCTCCCGCACCTCCTGGAACAGGCGGGACGACATGCCGCCGCCCAGCAGCGTGGACAGGACGGAGTGCGCGTAGAAGTCCGGGTCGTGCACCCCCACCCCGTCGAAGCCGAGGACGAGGTGCATCTGCTCCAGGTCGCGCTCCTCGCGGAAGTCGCCGCCGCGGTACTGCGCCGGCTCCACCTCCGGCAGCGGCGTCGCGGGCAGGCCGGCGAAGGCCTTGGAGGCCAGCGCCACCAGCCGGTCGTGCTCGATGCGGCCGGCGGCGGCCAGCACCACCGACGGCCCGGCGTAGTGCTGCGCCAGATAGTCCGCCAGCGCGCCGCGCGGCAGGCTGCCGACGATCTCGGCCGAACCCAGCACCGGCCGACCGATGGCCTGGTCCGGATAGGCGGTGGTCTGGAAATGGTCGAAGATGATGTCGTCGGGCGTGTCGGCCGCCTGCCCGATCTCCTGCAACACCACCGTGCGCTCGCGCGCCAGCTCGTCCTCGTCCAGGACGGAGTGCTGGAGCATGTCGGCGATGATGTCGAGCGCCAGTTCGGTGTCCTCGTGCAGCACCTTGGCGTAGTACGCCGTGTGCTCGCGCGTGGTGTAGGCGTTCAGCTGCCCGCCGACGTTCTCGATCTCCTCGGAGATGCGGAAGGCCGAGCGGCGCTTCGTGCCCTTGAACAGCATGTGCTCGACGAGGTGGGCGACGCCGTTCACCGACGCCGCCTCGTTGCGCGTGCCGACACCGACCCAGCAGCCCAGCGACACCGTCTGCACGTCGGGCATGGTGTCGGTGGCGACGCGCAGCCCGTTCGGCAGCGTGGTCACACGGACCTGGCTCATGCCGCCTCCTGCGCGGCGCGGGCGCGGGCGGTGACGTAGGACTGCACCGTGGCGATGTCGTTGGGCAGCACCGACAGCTTCTCCTCCCGCTCGTACAGGTCGGACAGGCGCGGCGGCAGCGCCGGGCGGCGGCCCGTGGCCTTCTCCACCGCGTCCGGGAACTTGGCCGGATGCGCGGTGGCCAGCACGACGAGTGCGGTGTCGTCAGCCACCTTGGCCGCCACCTGGGCCTGCTCGGCCGAGGCGACGCCGACCGCCGTGTGCGGGTCGACCGTGTAGCCGCCGGTGGTCCGCCACGTCCGGGCGATGGTCGCCATGGTGGCGTCCTCGTCCACGCGGAAGCCAGCGAAGAGGGACAGGGCCTGGGCCAGCTGGGCGTCGGTGACGCTGAAGCGGCCCTCGGCGCGGAAGCGGCGCATCGTCTCTTCCACCTTGGCGCCATCGCGGCCGTGCAGGTCGAAGAGCAGGCGCTCGAAGTTGCTCGAAATCTGGATGTCCATGCTGGGGCTTAAAGTAGGCGTGACCGGCAGCATCGCCATGGTCCCGCTGTCGAAAAAGCGCGCCAGGATGTCGTTGGAGTTGGAGCCCACCACCAGCGTCTCCACCGGCAGCCCCATGGAGCGCGCGGCGTAGGCGGCATAGACGTTGCCGAAGTTGCCGGTGGGCACCACGAAGGCCACCTTGCGGTCCGGCGCGCCCAGCGCCGCGGCGGCGGCGAAGTAATAGACGATCTGGGCCATGATGCGGGCCCAGTTGATGGAGTTCACCGCCGACAGGTTCAGCCGGTCGCGGAAGTCCGTGTCGGCGAACATGGCCTTCACCATGTCCTGGCAATCGTCGAAGGTGCCTTCCAGCGCGATGTTGTGCACGTTCGAGGACAGCACGCTGGTCATCTGACGGCGCTGCACCTCCGACGTGCGGTCCTTCGGGTGCAGGATGAAGATGTCGACGTTGTGGCGGTCGCGGCACGCCTCGATGGCGGCCGATCCGGTGTCGCCCGACGTGGCGCCGACGATGGTCACCCGCTCGCCGCGCTTCGCCAGCACATGGTCGAACAGGCGGCCCAACAGCTGTAGCGCCACGTCCTTGAACGCCAGCGTCGGCCCGTGGAACAGCTCCAGCACCCAGGTGCGCTGGTCGAGCTGGACCAGCGGCGTGACGGCGCGGTGGTCGAAGGTGCCGTAGGCGTCCTCGACCAGGGTGCGGAACTCGGATTCCGGGATGGCTCCGCCCAGGAAGGGCAGCATGACGCGCACCGCCACCTCGGTGTAGGGCAGGCCGCGCAAGGCGCGGATGTCGTCGGCCGTGAACTGCGGCCACGTCTCCGGCACGTAGAGACCGCCGTCGCGGGCGAGACCGGTGAGAAGGACGTCCTCGAAGCCCAGGGCCGGGGCCGCGCCCCGCGTGCTGATGTAGCGCACCGCTGCAAACCTTCCGCCAATGAAGGCGGCAAAATTAGCGGCGGACGCCCAGTGGGCGCAAGCGGCCCAACGCCCATCGGGCGTAATAAACACGGCGATTTGTCGTTTGCCTGTCCGCGCGTGTCTGGATAGCTTGCCGGCGCAGCCCCGAACCGCACGCAAAGGCAACCATGTCCGCCAACCTCGACGGCGTCAGCGCCAAGGACAAGATCCGCCTGCTCGCCCTCACCGCCGCCATGGAGTTCTACACCATCGTCGCGGCGACGGTGGCGATCATGACGTCGAACTCGGTGTCCTTCGTCACCAACCTGCTGATCGCCGTCAACGGCTTCATCGCCACCGGCATCTCGCTGTACACGGTGAGGAAGATGTCCAGCGGCAAGGACGGCCGC
>NZ_DASPMG010000232.1:0-36543 GCF_035627195.1 Azospirillum sp. | reverse complement strand
GCATCGCACCCCGCCGCAGTCTCGTGAACACCACTCCAACTTTATTGCACTCGATTGCGGGCGTTGCGAGGGGGCAAAGGATGCTAGGGCTTTGATGGTATCGGTAGACTTTTGGGAAAGGTGGTAACCGCAGTTAATACTTGCCTTATGCTTTGGTGGTGCGACTCTATTGGCGCAAGGGCGCAGCCGGTATGGCCGTGCCCGCCGATGGCGCGGGGTACCCCGCCGACGCCGCGCGCCGCCCGCGCAAGGATTCCTTCAACCCGCGCAGCCACGCCGGCAGGCCGGTCAGCTGCACGGTCAGCCACGACACGGACACGTCGTCGGACACCGGGAAGGCCTTCAGGCGCAGCGGGTCGGCGCGCCCGCCGTTCCAGCCCGGCTCGATGGTGCGGGCGGTGCGGTAGCCGGCGGCGCGCAGCAGTTCCACCTCCCGCTCGCCGTAATCGCCGTTGGGATAGGCGAAATGGCGGCAGGGGCGGCCGGTCGCCTTCTCCAGCTCGATGCGCGACAGGCCGATCTCCTCAGCGGCGCGCAGGTCGTCGCACTGGATCAGGATCGGGTGCGTGCGCGTGTGGGCGCCGTAGTCCACCGTCTCGCCCAGCGCCGCCACCTCGCTCCACGTCATCGCGTGGCGTGCCGCGCCGTCGCGGTCCGGGTCGTCGCCGGCTTCGGCGAGGCGGCGGCGGCGCTCCGTGTCGGGCTGGCGCTTCAGCTCCTCCACGCCGATGCGGTCGGCGGCCGGCGTCTTCCACCAGAAGGGGCGGGCGGTGCCGACGATGCGGCTGCACAGGTAGATGGTCGGGCGCACGCCGAACTCGCGGAACAGCGGCTCCAGCCGGGTGTTGCCGGCGTGCCCGTCGTCGATGGTGATCACCAGCGGGTAGGGCGGCAGGTCGCCCCATCGCCCGCTCTCCATAGCGTCCGCCACGGTGTCGAGCGTGGTGAAGCTGTAGTGCCGGGCGTAGTAGGCGAGGTGCTCCCGCAGCACCGCCGGATCGGGGTCGTGGTAGACGACGATGGTCGCGCGGCGGCGGGCACACAGGAACCGCACGCCCCAACCCAGCCCCGACCAGCGAACCAGGGCGGCAAGTGCTTCCTTCATGGCGCGATCCTCTCGGTAACACTCTTCAGCGGGGCCGCGTGGGCGTGGGCGGCATCGGTCCAGCCGTTGCGGCGGTAGATCTCCAGCAGGCGTTCACGGTAGACGGCGATGTCGAAGCTGCGCATGAAGCGCTCGCGGGCGCCCTCGGACAGCGTGCGGCGCAGTTCGGCGTCGTCGATCACGCGGGTCAGCGCGTTGGCCAGCGCCGCCGTGTCGCCGGGCGGCACGAACAGGCCGGATCGGCCGTCCTCGATGGCGTCGGGCACCGAGCCGACCGGGGTCGCGACGATCGCCAGCCCATGCGCCATGGCCTCCAGCACGGCCATCGGCAGCCCCTCGTACATGGAGGGCTGGACCAGCACGTCGGCTTCGGCCAGCAGGCGCCGGCAGCCGGGCTGGTCGAGCCAGCCGGTGAAGGTCACCCGGTCGGCGAGGCCGAGCGCCGCCGCCTGGGCGCGGTAGGTCTCCAGGTCGCCGTCGCCGGCGATGGTCAGGCGCCACGGCCGGCCCTTGCAGTCCTCGGCGGCCAGCGCGTCCAGCAGCACGTGGATGCCCTTCAGCTTGATCAGCCGGCCGAGGAAGAGGATGTGCACCGGCCCCTCGCCCGTGCGCTCCGGCACCCGGTCGGGGCCGGGGACGGCGTTGTGCAGCACGGTCACGCGCCGCGCGTGCTCGCCGAACGTCTCCATCACGAAGGTGCGCCAGTACTCGCCCAGCACGACGATCTCGCTGGCCAGGCCGATCAGGCGGGTGATCGCCCAGCGCAGCGCCGGGTGCGACTTCTGCACCTGTTCGGGGAAGCGGCCGGCGTGCAGGTGCAGGACGACCGGCACCCGGAAGAGTGCGGCCAGCAGCACCACCGCACCCTTGCGCACGACGCTGCCATATTCGGCCATGTGCACGTGCACCAGCTGCGCCCGGCCCAGCAGGAAGCAGCCGCACAGCTTCAGCATCGCCAGTGCGAAGTGGAACGGCATGCGGCGGAAATTGGCGTCGGGACCATAGGTGTCGACCACCTCGAACCGCACCTCCGGATTGTGGCGGGCGAGGTCGCTGGTGAAGTTGTCGACGATCCTCCCCATGCCGCCCTTCTCGCGCGTGCCGCCGGGGCTGACGATGTAAATCATGTCCACTCCTGGTCCTTTGACCGCTGTCCCCATCGCTGCTTCATGGCCTGCCGGATCGCAAGCAACACCGATGGGCTTTATCGCTTCTTTGAAGTCATTGGCAGCATAACGGCGCAAATAAAGCTCGACAATGCCCCTGGGGTATTAAGCATCAGTGGGGATAATTGTCGCACTTTACTTCATATGGCCGATTCGGGATCTATGGCGTGACAACGGAATAGGCTGAACGGGTGGTGGCGGCCTAGGGCGTTTCGGACGCAGGGGGATGACGGTCGGCCAGGGTGCCCAGCGCCTCCTCCGCCGTCGCCGGGGTCCCGCCGCGGCGTCGGAAGGCGAGGTCGTAGATGGCCGTCAGGCGTGCGCAGTAGCCGTCGATGTGGAATCGCTCGACGAACAGGCGCCGCCCAGCCTCGGCCATGCGGGTGTAGAGGGTGCGGTCGCCGGCCAGCCGGGCGATGGCGCCGCCCAGCGCCCGCGGGTCGTCCGGCGGCACGATCAGCGCCGTGCGGCCGTCCTCCAGCACCTCGGGGATCGAGCCGACCGGCGTGGTGACGACCGGCAGCCGCGCCGCCAGCGCCTCCAGGATCACCATCGGCAGCCCCTCGTGCGTGGAGGGCAGCAGCAGCATGTCGTGCGACCGGATCAGGTCGTGCGCCATTTCCCGCGACACCCAACCGAGAAAGCGGCACTCCGCGCCGATGCCCAGCTCCTCCGCCATCCGGCGGTAGCCGGCCACGTCGCCGCCGCCGCCCAGCGTCAGGCGGAAGTCGACACCCTGCGCCTTCAGCCCGGCGCAGGCGCGCAGCAGGCAGCCGGTGCCCTTGCGCTCCGACAGGTTGGCGAGCGTGAGCAGGCGCAAGGGCTGGCCGGGCTGCGGCGCCTCGCGGCGGACGTCGTTGCCGGCGAAGTCCGGCACGGCGTTGTACAGCACGTCCACCTTGGCCGGGTCGATGCCCATGGTGTGGACGGCGAAGTCGCGCCAGCTGTCGCCCAGCACGATCAGCCGGTCGCAGCGCCGGAACAGCCAGCGCGAGATGGCCTTGGCCAGCGCGTTGTCTTCATAGAAGTCGATGAAGTTGGCGCCGTGCAGGTGCACCACCGTCGGCCGCCCGAAGGCGGTGGCGACGAGCTGCACCGCCGCCTTGCGCAGGAAACTCGTGCGTTCCGACACGTTGATGTGCACCAGCGCGCCGTCCTTGCGCAGCAGGGCACCCAGGCGCACCAGCGCGGCGGCCAGATGAAAGGGGGAGCGGAAGACGCTGCCGCGGCCCCGCGTGTCCAGCACGACGGTGCGCAGGCCGGGGCGGCGGGCGGCGAGGTGGTCGACGATATAGCCCGTCATCCGCCCGATGCCGCCGCCGTCGGCGGCGCCGGGGGTGGCGAAGGCGACCAGTTTCGGCATGCCGTTTCTTCTCTATTGTCTTTGGGAAATCAGGAGTCCTTGGGGAATCAGGCGGGGCTGGAGGCCGAGAACAGCACCTTGCGCACGCTGCGGCGCAGGTTCACCGGCATCAGCGAGTGCATGAGATAGGTGGCCAGCGCCATCGGCGTCGGCCGGCCGTCGCGCCACGCGGTGGACAGGATGCGCCAGCGCACCGCCGCCGGCCGCGCCGCCGCCTCGCCGCCCATCGCCTGCATCAGCAAGCTGGCGTAGGCGCGCGGCGACATCTTCGTGCGCATCGACATGGCCCAGCCGAGGGCCGCGTTGATGTTGTGGCAGGTGGAGAGCGAGACGCGGTTGTTCTCGGTGTAGTGGACGGCCAGCACCTCCGGCACGGTGATCAGCGCGCACCCCTCGATGCGCGAGCAGGTGATCAGCCACTCCCAATCGTCGAACATCGACTTCGGGATGGGGTGGCGCAGCAGTAGCTCGCGCGGGGCCAGCAGCGTGGTGGTGGGGGCGAAGGTCTCGCCCTTGAACAGGCCGCGGCGCACGAACAGGTACTCGTCGATGGCGTCGCCCGGCGTCGCCAGCCGGCGCGGCCACACGTAGGTTCCGCGCGCCGTGGGCACCTGGCAGCGGCAGCTGATGATGGGATAGCGCACGCCGGCCGGCCGCGCCGCCATCTGCACGGCGATCTTCTCGGGCATCCAGTGGTCGTCGTCGTCCAGGAAGGCGACCCACGCCCCCTTGCCGCGGTGCACGCCGATGTTGCGCGCCTCCGCCGCGCCGACGTTGCGCTCCAGCTCCAGCACGATCAGGCGCGGGTCGGCCAGCGCGTTCAGGCGCCCGGCGGTTTCCGGATCGGGGCCGTCGATGACGACGATCACCTCCAGCGCGCGGTAGGTCTGCGCCAGGGCGCTTTCCACCGCGCGGGTCACCAGATCGGGCCGGTGGCGGGTCGGGATGACGACGGTGACGTGGTCTTGCAGGGATGTCATTGGGCAAAGCCTGCGAAAAGGGTGGCGGCCTGTCCCTTATTTGGAGAGGGAGGGCGCGGCCCGCCGGGGTGGGAAGGGGGTGCGTGGGCTGGGCGGTGGAAGTACGGCCAGCGGAAGGGCGGCACCCCCGAAGGGATGCCGCCCGTGGGACTTATGCCGATTGCGGGACCGGCGGGTTCAGGACCCTTCGCCCTTGAAGACGACGAAGGCGGTGCGGAACAGGATGTAGAAGTCGAACAGCAGCCCGCAGTTGCGCACGTAGAAGACGTCCATCGCCACGCGCTCCTGGAAGCTGGTGCGGTGCCGGCCGGACACCTGCCAGTACCCCGTGACGCCCGGCCGCACCGTGCCGATGACCTCGGCCGATTGCCCCACCTCCGGCAGCTCGCGGGGCATGTAGGCGCGTGGCCCGATCAGGCTCATGTCACCCATCAGCACGTTCCACAGCTGCGGCAGCTCATCGAGCGAGGTCTTGCGCAGGAAGCGGCCGAACGGCGTGATGCGCGGGTCGAAGGACAGCTTGTGGTACGTCTCGTACTCCTGCCGCATGACCGGATCGCTTTCCAGCAGGCGCTTCAACTGCGCCTCGGCGTCCACGTGCATGGAGCGGAACTTCAAGAGGTCGAAGGTGCGCGTGCCGCCGGCCCAGCGCTGCTGGCGGAACACCACCGGGCCCGGGCTGTCCAGCCGGATCAGGATGGCGATGGTCAGCATCAGCGGTGCCAGCAGGACCAGCAGCAGGCTGGACAGCACCACGTCCAGCGCGCGGCGGATGCGCAGGTAGGTGGTGTTGGGGCGCAGGCTGACGCGCAGCGACAGCGAACCGTGCAGGTTGTGGAAGTTGGCGTTCAGCGCGCTGACATTGCCTTCGCCCAGCACGCAGTAGACTTGGCGAAAGGGCAGGGACTTCAGCAGCGTCGTCAGGTCGGCGCCGTGCCGGGCCATGTCGGCGATCACCGCGGCCTGCGCGCGCCCGGCGTAGGCGGGGGAGGAGCCGAGCAGGCTGGGCGGGCCGATCACCGGCAGGTCGGCGACGCGGGTCTGCCACAGGCTCTCGTCCTCGTCGACGAAGCACACCGGGCGCATGCCCAGCCACGGCAGGCGCTGCATCTTCTCGGCGATCGCGGCACCCTGCGGACCGGCGCCGACGATGACGACCGGGGTGCGCCACTGCTGGTTCCAGGCGAACAGCCCGTGCACGATCAGCAGGTCGACCGCGAAGGTGATGAGGAAGCCCGGCAGCGCCGTGACCAGCGCGCCCAGGAAGAAGGACCGGAACCCCTCGACGACGGCGAAGGGAACGATGAGCACCGCCGTGCACAGCAGCGCCGCCTGCACGGTGCGGCGGATGCGCTCGCCGTAGTCGAAGCGGCTGAGCGAGTAGATGCCGAACACCGACTTCACCAGCGGCACCAGCATCAGGCCGGTGACCAGCGACTGCTGGATCAGGTCGAAATCGTGGGTAACGCCGGAATTGGCCAGGTAATAGCCGGTCAGCCAGCCCAGCGCCGCCAGGACGGCGCCGTCGACCAGCGCCAGCAGCATGCCGAGGCCCAGCGGCGGCAGCCCGGCCTTCTTCGCAGGAGACAGTTCGAGAACCGCTTCAGGATCGGATTTGCTCATCACAGGTCCCGCATTATGGCAATGAAAACCCACCCGCCGCGTGTTTGCCCGCAGACGGCAGAAGCCAGGACGTCATTCTCGCTGTCTTATCCGGCCGGCCTGCGCGAACACCCGTGAACAGTCGAGTGGAAGCGGAAGTCGACCGTATCGCTTTGTTGCAAACGACTTAGGGGAAGGTGTCAAAACCGGCAACAAATCAATAGTGTCCCGGCAACCGGAGGCGATAATCCGGCAACTTCGAAAGTAAAGCGGAAGAAGCGCAGGCGGGGAGCACAGGTGGGAGCGGCGCTTCGACCGTGACTCTGCGACCGGGGAAGCCACCGCCCGGATGGCGTCGGCACGCGCAAAATCCTCCCGCAAATAGGAGGTAGAGACGCCAAACCGCGCTCCGCCCGGTGAGTCTCGGACGGTGAGGAGCAGGGCGCCGGCACGGAGGGCGTGCTCTGGACGGGGGACCGGCGCTGCCGGAGGGAGGGGGCGGAACGCTTTGGCATGGCGCGACGCTCTCCAACGCGCCGTTGCCGGTTCCGGCACCGCTCCTCACCGTGCGGACGTTCCAGAAACTCCGGCCCGCCGGGCTCCGCCTGCGGCCCTATGACGGAAGAGTGGCGCCTTCGACCAAGGCGACGTTGACCCTCTTCTCCTCTGAACGCGAGAATCCCCTCTGAATTCGCCGCCCGGTTGGCGGCTTTCGGCGCAGGGTGATTATCCCTTCGGGGGTAGCTCCCGCGCCTTTTCTTCAATGGATTGTTTCAAGAGGCGTACGCATGGCTTCCGAAGCGGCTACGGTCTTCCGGCACGGCTGGATTTACCTGGTGGCCAACATCGTCAACCGGGCCGCCGGCCTGCTGCTCCTGCCCCTCTACACCAAGGTGCTGACGCCGACGGAGTTCGGCGTGTACGGCCTGATCGTCGTGCTCTGCGACCTGCTGGCCGTGATGCTGATGATCGGCCTGAACAACGCCTTCACCGTCGTCTACTTCGAACACGCGGAGGAACCGGCGCGGCGGCGCGTCGCCAGCACCTGCGTGCTGGCGCTGGCGGCGGCCATGCTGGTGCTGCTGGCGCTGTGCTGGCCGGCCGGCCTGGGGCTGAGCTGGGCGCTGTTCGGCGACACCGGCGAGGCGCGCGTGGTCGCCATCGCGCTGGGCAGCATCGCGCTGACCACGGTGTTCGAGCTGGCGCTGGCCTATTACCGGGTGAAGAAGCGCTCCGTCCTGTGCCTGGGCATCTCGGTGGCCAAGGCGGTGGCACTGATCGGGCTGAACGCGCTGTTCCTGCTGACGCTGGAATGGCACGTGGAAGGCATCTTCCTGGCCAACGCCGTGGCCTTCGCCGTCCTGGGTCTGACGCTGGGCGCCGCGATCCTGGCGGAGAACGGGGTGGGCTTCTCGGGCGCCATACTGAAACGGGTGGTGACGCTGGGCCTGCCGTACATGCCGCAGTCGCTGCTGGACATCGCCAACAACGTGGTGGCGCGCTGGCTGCTCAACGTCATGCTGACGACGGCGGCGGTCGGCCTCTTCACCTTCGGGCTGCGTCTGGCGCAGATCCTGTTCATGTTCCTCACCGCGTCGTTCCTGCAGATCTGGTCGGTGCGCCGGCTGGAGGCGCAGCACGAGGGCGAGGACCGCGAACAGTCCGACCTCGTCTTCCATCTGTTCCTGACGCTGCTGACGGCGGCGGCGCTGGGCATGGCGCTGACCACGCCGGAGATCCTGTGGCTGATCGCCTCGCCCGACTATTTGCCGGTGCTGCCGTGCATGCCGCTGCTGGTGCTGTCCTTCGTGCTGCATGGCGCCCGCATGCAGCCGGAGGTGGCCTTGATGAAGGCCAAGCGCATGGCGGTGCTGCCGTGGATCTCCGCCGCCAGCTTGGCGGTGGGCACGGCGCTGGCGGTGGGCATGGTGGCGGCCTGGGGCCTGTTCGGCGCCGTGCTCGCCAACCTCGGGCGCGAGCTGTTCCAGATCGTGGTGACGGAGGTGGTGCGCCGCCGCCTGTGCCCCGGCGAGATGCCGCTCGACGCCGCCCGCCTCACCGCCATCGTGGCGCCGGCCGCGCTGGTTTACCTGGCCGGCTGGCAGCTGTTCGCCGACGCCGTGGACCCGGTCGTCACGGCGGCCAAGGTGGGCTTGACGGCGCTGTTCGTGGCGGCGGTGGTGTTCGGCCCCGGCCTGGGCCAGACCGGCCGCGCCACCCTGTTCCGCCTGCTGGCCGGCGCCATGCGGCGGACGCAGTCGGCGTCGTGAGGAACTGAAACGGAAAGGGCCGGCAGCAGGTGCTGCCGGCCCTTCGCGCGTGCCCCCTCCCGGCCTCCGCGTCGCTCGGCCACCCTCCCCCGCTTCGCGGTGGGGGGTATAGCGGCGGCAGTCCCCTCCACCGCCTCAGCGGGGGAGGGTTAGGGAGGGGGCAAGAGTCCGCGAACCCAGTTACTGCACCATGCTGCCCGAGTCGTGATGCTCGGCGTAGTACGCGTCATAGGCCATGTCGAAGGTGGTCGGCGCCGTGGTCGCCGGCAGGGACGCCAGCGCGTCGGTCTGGTGCGCCTGCTCCTGCATGGTCACGTAGTTCACCATGTCCACCGTGTCCGCGGCCGCGGCGGCCGTGGCGCGGTTGTTGATGGTGCCCAGGCCCGTGTCGTCGGCCAGCGTGGCGTTCGACACCGCGGTCAGCTTCAGCGAGAAGGTCTCCGTGCCCTCGGCCACGCTGTCGCCCAGCACCTTGACGGACACCGTCTTGGTGGTCTCGCCCGGGTTGAAGGTCAGCGTGCCGCTGCTGGCCACGTAGTCCGAACCGGCCTTGGCCGTGCCGTCGACGGTGCCGTAGTTCACCTTCACCGTGCTCGTCGAGGCCTGCGACAGCTTCACCGTGAAGGTTGCGTCGGTCTGGCCCGGCGCGGTGGTGGCGGTGCCGCTGAACAGCCCCGGCTTGATGGCGTTGTACTTGTTGTAGTCCACCTGCCAGCTGTTGTTCATGATGCCGCCGGTGTCGCCCGAACCGGGGCTCCAGGCCCAGTAGGTCCAGCTGGCACCCTGGTCGCCGGGCGCCAGATCGATGGTGCCGTTGCCGTCCCAGTCGCCGTTCATGTACTGGACCAGCTTGGGCATCCACGCCTTGTCGATGGTGGTCTCCATCTTCGAGCCGAACTCGCCCACCAGGATCGGCGTGTCGTCGTTCTTCAGGAAGTGGCCCCACATCTGGTCCCACTTCGCCGGCATGTTGTTCGGGAAGTTGGACGCCTTGAACCAGTCCATCATGTGCAGCGACGGGCCGTAGTCGTGCACCGAGTAGACCAGCTTGTTGTCGACGTTGAAGTCGACCTGGCGGTTCTTCTCGCCCAGCAGGTTGCCGCCCCACCAGTACCACTGGTTCTGGTAGGTCTCGATGCCCTCGACGATCAGTAGCCAGTCCTTGTTCACCGACTGGATGGCGTTGCCGATGCGCTCGGCCGCTGCGGCCCAGTCGGTGGCCATGTTGCCATCGCCCCAGGTGGCGGGGTTGTGCGGCTCGTTGTGCAGGTCGGCGCCGATGACCGCGTCCTTGCCGGCGTAACGCTCCGCCAGCATCTTCCAGTTCGCGATCATCTTCGATTCAGGGTACTGCGACGTGTACCACAGGCCGTTCTCGTTGGCCGAGGCGCCGTCGCCCGAGCGGTGGTGGTCGAGGATGATCTTCATGCCGATCTTGCCGGCATGCTCGATGATCTTATCGAACACTTCCAGCGAGGTCTTGCCGACCAGGTCGGGGTTCTTCGAATAGTCGATGCCGGTCGGCTTGCGGCCGGCGTCCAGCATGGCGTCGCTGAACGGCAGGCGGATGACGTTGAAGCCCAGCGCCTGCATCTTGTTCATCTGGTTCTGGTAGCTGTCCATCCACAGCCCCTGCGGCGCGAAGGCATAGCCCTCGGCCCCGAACCAGTTGACGCCCGTCAGCTTGACGTTGTTGCCGGCGCTGTCGACGATCTGGCTGCCTTCGGTGTGCAGGAAGCCCGGCGCGATGCCCTTGGAGGTGACGCTGCCCAGCGGCTCGGTCACCGTGACGTCGGCCACGGTCAGGCTGGGCAGGGCCGGCGTCGGCGGCGGCGTGGTGGTGCCGCCCGTGCCGCCCGAGGTCGAGGTGGGGAAGTAGCTGGCTGGCGCGTTGACGACCATGGTGCCGTTCCACCAGATGCCCGACTGGCCGGCGACCACGTCCTGCCCGTCCAGCGCGCCCTTGTCGATCGTCACCATCGAGCTGGTCGGCGACACGGTGTTGCCGTTGATCTTGATGGAGTTGACGTTCAGGTTGCGGTCGGCGCCGTTGATGACGGCGTCGTTGTCGAACTGGATCTGCACCTTGTGCCCGACGCCCGGCGTCAGGTTGGTGGTGTAGGCATAGTCCTTGGCCGTCGTGGTGGCCGTGCCCTCGCCGATCTGCTTGCCGTCGACCAGCACCTTGAAGTGCGCGTTGACGCCGCCGGCCGCCGTGCCCGACGCGTTGAAGACGATCTGCGAGGCGCTGCTGGTGGTGCCGCCCGTGGTCCCGCCGGTGGTGCCGCCGGTCGTCGGGGCGGGGAAGTAGGTGGACGGCAGGGCGAAGTTCAAGGCACCGCTCCACCACATGCCTTCCTGGCCGGCGATCACGTCCTTGCCGTCCAGCTCGTAGCGGTCGTAGGTGACGCCCGTGGCGGTCGCGGCCATGGTCTTGCCGTTGACCTCGACCGACTTGACGTAGAGGTTGCGGTCCTGGCCGTTGACGGACGCGTCGTTGTCGTACACGACCTGCAGCCGGTGCGCCTGGTCGGCGGCGACGGGCGCGGTGAAGGTGTACTTGGTCGCGGTCGTCGTGTTGACGGTCGCCTGGCCGATCTGGGTGCCGTCGAGAAGCACCTTGAAGTGCGGCCAGACACCTCCGGCGGCTTGGCCCCAGGCGTTCACCGTGAACGTGGTGCCCGTGCTGGTCGTAGC
Source organism: Azospirillum sp. (assembly GCF_035627195.1). Taxonomy (GTDB): domain Bacteria; phylum Pseudomonadota; class Alphaproteobacteria; order Azospirillales; family Azospirillaceae; genus Azospirillum. Next base: position 25,360 of record NZ_DASPMG010000232.1, on the reverse strand, counting down.
CATTGGATCATTCCCTTGCGGTTTTCCGTATGGCGCAAGGGTGGTCCGAGATGGTTAATGAAATATCTAGAATTTTAACCGAATACCCACCAAATCCCCGGAAAGTCGTGACAAGGATGTGACCCGCCGTCATCCTCTTTCCTGTGCCATTCCGGGCACAGTGAGGGCATCCGGACACACCTCTCGTCTTGGCGGGGCGGCCCGGATGTTACACCCCCCGTGGGAGCTGTATCATCCGGTATCATCCCGTTACATTCGCCGGGCTAAACGCCGCGCGGCTTGCCGGACAGCGCCCTGACCGCCGCTTCGTACAGCGGCACGGGCTGGCCGGCGGGGTCGTAGGGGGTGGGGCGGGCGTCCAGGTCGGGGCGCAGCCGGCTGATGAAGTTCAGGTCGCTGCGCAGCCCCCACCACGTCACCTCGGCCAGGGTCGACAGCCGCGCCACGTCACGCAGATACTCTTCCACCATCCCCGCCAGATAGGCGTCCTTGTCGGTCCGCGACCAGGAGGCCGGCAGCAGCCGCTCGTCCGCGTCCAGCTCGGTGACGTGGACGGGCAGGCCCAGGCGGTCCACCGCCTTCAGGAAGGCGCGCATGCCCTCGCGGTCGTACGGCTTGCCGGCGATCAGGTGGCTTTGCAGGCCGATGCCGTCGATGGGCACGCCGCGCTTCACGGCACCGGTCAGCCAGCGCAGGAAATAGTCGCGCTTGCGGCGCTGCCAGCCCTCCGCCAGCTCGATGCCGAACTCGTTGATGACCAGCTTGGCGCTGGGGAAGGCCTTGCGCGCGTGGTGGAAGAAGGGGTCCAGCCACTCCGGCCCCTCGGCGCCGCCGGCGGTGGCCCACCAGATGCCCTTGCGGAAGCCGTGGCGGTCCTGCTGGCCGGGGTGCGACAACTCGGTCTCCCAGTAGAAGACTTCGTTGGCCACGTCGACGCGGTAGAAGGCGTCGCCGTAGCGCGCCCGCACCGCCGCCACGTGGTCGGTGAAGCGCCGCCAGTGGTTCTGCGGCGCCAGCGTGCCGTCCGGCGCAAAGTAGGCGGGGTCGGACATCCCCAGCTCCGCCATGCGCCCGGTGGGCAGGCGCATGTAGGACGGCATGGATTCCTGCTGCCACAGGATGGTGTGCCACACCGGCTGCGCGCCGATGCGCCGGGCCTCCGCCAGCGAGGCGTCGAAGCGCTCCCACTCGAAATGCCCGTCGGCCGGCTGCAGCAGGCCCCACTTGCCGCCGTTCTCCGCCACCAGCACGTCGCACTCCCGCTCGATCAGCCGGTCGAGCAGCGCGTCACCATTGCCCGGCCCGTGGTCGCGCGCCGTGCCGTGCCGGATGCCGCGCGCACGGCACACCTCAAGCAGCGTCTGGCGGGTGGCTCCTCCGGCAAGGGCGGGGGCGGCGGCGAGGCACGCGGTGCCGGCCATGGTGGCCAGCAGGGTGCGGCGGGAAAGAATCATGGGAATCCTCGGCAGAAGAAAACCCTCCCCCACGCGGGTGGGGGAGGGCCGGGCAAGGGGGCGCTCAGCGCGCCGTGCGCAGGCGGGTCGGCTCGCCGTAGTACTTCCGGGTCGCCATGTAGTTGCGGTACGGCCCTTCGTAGCCGCGGGACGCCGCCTTCTTCAGGTTCACGTCGGTCAGCGCGCAGACGAACTTGGCCGGGTCGATCGGGCCGATGTCGGCCACGCCGTTCAGGTCGCCCTGCGTGGTGTGGCCCCAGCGTGCCACGAACAGCACCTTGCTGGCCGCCGCGCACACCACCCGCGCGTCCGACACCGCCAGCACCGGCGCCGTGTCGAAGATCACCAGGTCGTAGCGCGGGCTGAGCGCCGCCATCAGGTCGATCAGGCAGTCGACGTTGAAGCGGTCGAGCGTGGAGGAGATCAGCTTGCCCGCCGGGATGACGGCGAAGGGCACCTCGCTCGATTCATGCACGATCTCGTCCAGGGAGACGTTGCCGGCGATCCAGTCGGACAAGCCGACCTTGCCGGACATGCCGAACAGGTCGTCGATGCGCGAGCGGCGGAAGTCGGTGTCCACCACCACCACGCGGCGCCCGGCCTGCGCCGCCACCTGCGCGGTGGCCAGCGTCAGCGAGGTCTTGCCGTCGCGCGGCCGGGCCGAAGTCACGGCGATGGAGCCGATCGGGCCGACGTCGGACAGGTGGTTGCGGAACAGCGCGCGCATCGCCTCGCTGAACAGGGAGAAGGGCTGCGTCTGGAAGATCTCGTAGAGGCGCGCGGCGCGCCGGCTGCGCACGTTGTGGTGCGGCACCACGTGGATGTTGGTGATGCCCAGCGTGCGGCGGATGGCCTCCGGCGAGCGCACGCGGCGCTGCATCAGTTCCAGCGCGAAGACGGCAGCGATGGCCAGCATCAGCGAGGCGGCGAAGCCGGCCAGCGTCAACAGCACGCGGAACGGCCCGGACGGCTGCGTCGGCACCTGCGCCGGCGAGACCAGCTTGACGCCCGTCGGGAAGGCACGGTTGTCCTGCTGGGCCTGCACCTCTTCCAGGCGCTTCAGCAGGCTTTCCAGCAGCTGGTGCTTGGCGGTCGCCTCGGCCTCCAACTGGCGCAGCTTGACGCCGTCGTCGCTGGCCGCCGTGGTGTAGCGGGACTCCAGCCCGGCCACCATGTCCTTCAGCGCCTTCTCCTGCTCGATGGCGACGCTGGCGGCCTCGCGCACGCCGTTGATCTCGCGCCGGATCTCGTTCTGCAAGGCGCCGTTGGCCTCGCCCAGGCGCGCCTGCAGCTCGACCAGCCGCGGGTGCTTCGGCCCGTACTGCTTGGAGATCTGGCCCATCTCGGTCTGCAGCGTCGCGGCGGCGGCGCGCAGCTGCGCCACCACGGGCGAGGCGATGGAGCCGCCGATGGCGTTCCAGTTGCCCGTGCGCTCATAGCGCTCCAGCGCCTCGGCCTGCGCCACCGTGCGGGCGCGCAGGGCCGCCGCCTCGGCGAGGCGCAGACGGGTCTGCTCCAGTTCCTGGATGGCCATCGGGCCGCCGGCCTGGCCGCGCATCAGGCCGGACTTGAAGCGCGCCTGCTCCACGTCGTGGTCGGCCTGCCGCACCTCCTGCTGGAGCTGGCCGATGCGCTGCTCCAGCCACGACAGCGCGCCGGTGGCCAGCGCCCGGTCCATCTCCTGGCGGGTCTGCATGTAGCGGGCGACGATCTGCTCCACCACCTTGGCGGCCAGCGTCGGGTCCTTGGCGGTGAACTCCACGCGGATGACGCGCGAGCGGCCGACGATGCCGACGTCCAGCTTGCTGCGCAGGCGGGCGAAGATCTGGTCCTGGCCGCCCTCGGTCTTGGTCCCGCGCTGATCGATCCCCTCGACGTAGCGCCCGACCGCGCCCAGCGTGTCGGTGACCAGCGCCGGCGGCGCCTCGCCCCACACGCGGCCGGTCAGGCCCCAGGCGTATTCCAGCGCCTGGGCGCCCAGCGAGGCGTCCTTCTTCTCCGGCGGCGGCGGGTTGAAGTCGGGGTTCTCGGCCAGCTTCAGCTCATGGATGACCTGCCCCAGCACCTGGTTGGACTTCAGGATCTCGATCTCGCTCAGCAGCGCCTCGTCCGACGCCGGGATGGCGCCCAGCACCTGATCCGCCTCCTGCACGATGCGGACCTGCCGGTTGTCCACCAGCAGCAGCGCGTTGGAGGTGTACTTGTCCTGCATCAGCGAGACGCCGACCGCCGACAGGCCGGTCACCACCGTCACCATGGACAGAATCAGCCACTTGCGGCCCAGCAGCACGCGGCCGACCAGCCGCAGGTCGGGTCCGGCCGCCGGCATCGCCGGCTCGCCTTCGCCCGGAAAGGGAGGGCGCTGGTACGGGTACGGCGCGGCGGCTGGAACCGTGGGCCAGTTCGCCGTAGGCAGCCCGCCGCGGGGGACCTGGGGAAGCTGTTCCAATGCTCAAACTCCTTGTGCTTGGGCGCCGGACGAACGGCTGACGGCGCGGCGGAGACTCAAGACGATGCGGGCGAAGCTCACCCCGCCGACGAAATAGCGGCGGAACAGACGGCGCGGCTCCTGGGCCACCCGGTACAGCCATTCGAGGCCGAGGCGCTGGATCACGGGGGGGGCGCGCTCGAACCGCTTGGCCATGAAGTCGATGATGGCGCCGCCGTTGATGATCAGGGCCGGGTATTCCAGCGCGGCGCCCAGCGCCACCGCAACCTGCTCCTGCCGTGGCATGCCCATGGCCAGCAGGATGACGTCGGGGCGGTGCTGCCGGGCGTGCTCGACATAGCGCTCGACCGGATGGAAGCCGTGCTGGACGTCGATGATCTCGTGCGGCGTGGTCGATTCCAGGTGCGTCCGGGCACGCTCCAGCCATGGATGCTGGGTCCCGTAGAGCGCGAGGCGCCGCTTCGGCAGCGCGCGCAACAGCAGCGGAATGAAGTCCGTGCCGTTCATGTTCAGCCCCGGCTCGAACCCCAGGACATCGAACGCCTTCTTCAGGCCGACGCCGTCGCGCAACAGCACGTCGGACGCGCGGAACCACGCCAGCACGTCGCTGGAATTCCAGCAGAGGTTCACCGCGTGGGCGTTAATGAACGACAGAATGGTCGGCTTTGCCGGCTCTGCCAAAGTGGTAATCAAGTCATTGCGTTCGTCGTCGGAAGAAATACACCGGATCCGCTCCATCAAATCCACTATGTCGCGCGGGCTCGGCATACACGTCTCCTGAGCAGAGCGGCGGCTCTGCTGCGTAAGGGTCGCTGTGTGCCTGATAATGGCGGGCGGGGGGGCGGAGCGTCAGACGATCTTCGACGCTACCCCCATCGATCGGGATGCGTGCGCGAGTTTACCCCTGTCGATCGAAGGCGTGCCGAGGCCCGTCGCCGCTTGTACCGGATGAGATGGTCGGCCATACAGAGGGTGATGGAGGATGGGTGGTGGACGTTTCGGCAAGCCGCCATGACTTGAACTGGGGAGCGCCGGCCGGTGAGCGAACTGGATTCCTGGATCAACCCCCGGCATCTTGATCCCGAGGCGGTCGAGCGTCTGGCGACTGCGTACGCAAGTGACCCCTTGCGTACGGTCTGGCTCGACGATTTCCTCCTGCCGCACCATTTCTCCCGCTTTCGGCGCCTGTTTTCCGAGGAGGGCGAGTTCGCCGACACCTACGGGCTGCGCGGCGAGGACAAACGGGCGACGCACCGTGCCAGCGCCGAGGAATGGAACGGCGCGGAGGCCAGCCGGCGGTTCCACCACGAGCAGCGATATGTGCAGTCGAAGCCGGAGCATCGGCTGGGCGCCGGGACGCTGACCTACGTCCGGTTCTGCATGTTCCAGAGATCGGCCGCCTATCGCGACTATCTCCGCCGGCTGACCGGCGTCGCGTTGGGCGAGGAGCCGCGGAATCTGTTGCGGATCACGCGGTGTGGCCACCACCTCGACCGCCACAATGATGCCGGCCCAAGGCGTGCCTTGTGCAGCATCCTGTACTTCAGCGAAGGGTGGGACCCGAAGTTCGGCGGCCGGCTGCGGCAGTACCGAGGGAGCGAGCCGTACCGGGCGCTTGATCCGCTGGCCAACCGATTCGTCCTGTTCTGTCCGATCCGGGAGGAGGTGCACGACGTCGAGCCGTTGAGCGACCATGCGGTCGGATGGGACCGCTACGCCATGACCACGTGGTATCCGCCGGACGCCGGCCTGAAGCCGGAGAGCGGGTGCGCCGACTGAACCCGGCGCCGCCCCACGGGCCGGAATAAGCTTGCCCGCCCGCGCCACGCCGCCCATATAGGATTGCTCCCCGGCGTTTGCCGTGCCGCCGCGCGTCGCGATGCAGGAACGGATGCTGGAACGCCGCATGGGGACCGGGCGCAGACCCGGAGAGGACGAGGATGGATCCGGAAGACACCCCCAACACCCCCGACGCGATGCCCGGTGACGGTTACGAGGCCGACCGGCGCGACGCCCTGCGCATGATCGGCGCCGCCGTGCGCGGCGACGGCATCGAGGTGGACGCCGACTCCATCCCGGCGCGCTGGTCGGTGACCGTGGTGCAGGACGTGATCGCGCCGGGCACCGACCGCAAGGTGCGCCTGCGTTACCGCGTGCCGGTGGGGCCGCTGCCCGACGTCGAGGCGGAGGTGTGGACCCTCATCGCCCAGCCCGACGGCTTCAACAAGCCCGACGCCAAGGTGCTGGGCAAGCGGGTGAAGACCGCCTGCCTGACCTCCAACGCGCTGGAGAAGGCGAGCGGGCGCGTCGACGCGTGGCTCGCCTCCATGGCCGAGCGCGCGAGCGGCCTGGGCGAGGCGTGGCGGCCCAAGCCCTTCGCCGACGACATGGCCCGCGCCGCCGGCTTCGGCGGGCGCATCCCGCGCCTGCAGGCCCTGCTCGACGCGCTGGAGGAGGCGTTCAACGCGGCCGCCGCGCGCGCCGGCCTGAAGGTGCGCCGCCAGCAGCTGGAAAGCGCCTCCGGCCTCGGCGTCTACCTGGACAGCTTCGCCGCGGCACGCGCCATGGTGCGCAAGCTGCGGCTGTTCGTCGGCCCGACCAACTCCGGCAAGACGCACGCCGCCATGGACCGGCTGGCGGCGGCGGAAAGCGGCTGCTATCTCGCCCCGTTGCGCCTGCTGGCGCTGGAGGGGCAGGAGGCGCTGGAGAATCGCGGCAAGCCGTGCAGCCTGATCACCGGCGAGGAGCGTGACGTGCGCCCCGGCGCCGGCTTCGTCTCCTCCACCATTGAGATGGTCAACACCAGCCGCGTCTGGGGTGCCTGCGTCATCGACGAGATCCAGATGATCGGCGATCCCGACCGTGGCTGGGCCTGGACCCAGGCGGTGGCCGGCGTCGCGGCGCCGGAAATCCTGATGACCGGCTCGGCCGACGCCATCCCCTACATCCAGCGCCTCGCCGAGGCGATGGGGGAGGAGCTGGAGGTCGTCGAGTTCACCCGCAAGTCGCCCCTACGGGTTCAGGAGGAGCGGGTGCCGCTGGCCGAGGTGCGCCCGGCCGACGCCATCGTCGCCTTCTCGCGCAAGGACGTCATGGGCCTGCGGCGCGAGCTGCTGGCGCGCGGCCACACGGTGGCGGTGATCTACGGCGCCCTGTCGCCCGAGGTGCGCCGGGCCGAGGCGCGCCGCTTCCGCGAGGGGCAGGCGGACGTTCTGGTCGCCACCGACGCCATCGGCATGGGCCTGAACCTGCCCATCGCGCGCGTGGTCCTGTCCACCACCCGCAAGTACGACGGCCGCGAGGAGCGCGAGCTGAACCCGTCGGAGATCCGCCAAATCGGTGGCCGCGCCGGCCGCTTCGGCATGCACGAGGAAGGGCGGGTCGCCGTGCTGGACGGCGAATCGATCAACCCGGTGCGCCGGGCGCTGACCTCCCCGCCGGTGCCGCCGGCCGACCCGCGCCCCTGGATCTCGCCCAACCTGACGCACGTCGAGGCGATCGCCGAGGCGCTGGACACCGACAGCCTCGTCAAGGTGCTACGCACGGCGGGGCAGGAGCTGCTGCGCGCCCACCAGACCTTCCGCATGACCGACCTGGAAGGGCGGATCCAGGCGGCGGCCGCGGTGGACCGCGCCCGCTTGGCCCTGGCCGTGCGCGACATGCTGGCCCGCTGCCCGGTGGACGTGCGCGACAACAACCAGCTGCGCCTGCTCGCCACCTGGGCCGTCAACCAGGGCAAGGGCAAGCCCAACACGGCGCCGGAGGCGGCCGAGCGCTTCCACCACCGGGTCGGCACCGACGTGGAACTGGAGGCGGCGGAGCGCGCGGTGAAGGACCTGACCGCCTACGCGTGGCTGGCCTACCGCTTCCCGGACGCCTATCCGGAGATGGACCTGTGCCTGGAGCGCCGGGCCATGCTGAACGCCTTCATCGAGCGCACGCTGGCGGAGCGCAGCTTGGCCCGCGCCTGCCCGGTGTGCGGCACGCGGCTGAAGGCGAATCACCGCTTCCGGGTGTGCGACTCGTGCTACGGCCAGCGCGTCAGCGAGCGTCCGGACCGGCGCGGCGGCCATGGGAAGCCGGCGCACGGGCATCCGCACTTCCATCATGCGCAACACCAGCCCGGGTCCCAGGCCGGCCCGCCCGGTCAGCCGGCGGAACGCCCCCAGGGGCCGCGCCGCCCGGGGCGCGGACGGAGCGGGCCGCCGCGCGGCGGCCGGCGCGTGGAATCCTGATCCCCGGCCCGTAGGCAAAATCGTAGGCACAATCCGGAAAACGGCACGGCGCGCCCTTGTGGCGCGCCGTTTTCGTTCGTGCACGCAGGCCGCGCAAGGCGCCGCTGCAGCATATTCCCGCAATTGAATAGGGGTTTATGTCAGCCCCGAAACAGTCGCGACACACACCGAAAACATTCGTCTCATACAGTTGCCGCACGGAGCAATCCAAAGGTCGCAGGACCAACGCTTTCAGAGGGGCAGGCGATGCTTTCGTACCGGTTCCATGCGCTCGGCCAGCACGTCGCCGCACAGGGGGTGCTCGGCGGGACGCGTCCCCACGCCCCCGGCAGGGTACCCGCATAAGTCGTCCCGATTGTCGCATCCGAGAATTCAAACTTGCGTATCGAGGCTGCCATGTACCATCATGATGACCATCTCTCCAGGGCCGTTTCGACCGACCGTGACATCACCCTGGAGGCCCTGCGTGTGTTCACTTACTTGAGCCGGCGGCTTCATTACGACCGCCCCATTCCGGTGCTGCAGTCTGAACTGGCCGATGCGCTGGGCATGCAACGCCCGAACGTCAACCGCGCCATCAAGCTGTTGGAGACCAAGCAGATCCTTCTGCGCGAATCCAAGCTGGGGCGGGCGATCACGTTCCGTCTGAACCCGGAACTGGGGAGCCGCGCGGCCTGACCGGCCATGGAATGATCTTCGAAACGCGACAGCTCGTCTTCACCAATTCGGCGATCAAGAAAGCCTTTGATTGGTACGCCACGGTACCGAATCAATCCGACCTGCCGCACGGGCTCATCACCTCGGTGATGCCGAAGCCCGGCGGCGGGGCCACGGTGTTCGTGCAGCAGAGTGGCGCGTCGAAGATCCGCGAGGTGCCCTTCGCGGCGAGCAAGACCCTGGCCGTGCTGCTCTACTTCTGCCGCAAGCAGCGGATCCCGATTCCGCGCGACGCCGAGAAGGACATCGCCGCCGACGGCGATACCCTCGTCCTGACCATTTCCGGAAAGACGCGGACCGTTCCACCGCAGGTGTGAGCGGGGCCGTCACATTGCGGCCGTTGGGTTTCCGCTGGCGCTAGAAAGAAACAAGGGGCAGGCAGTTCCGAAGACGGTGCCCTTCTCCCCTTGAGGGAGAAGGGTTGGGATGAGGGGTCGTTACCGGCGGCAGCCGGGACAATGAGTCATGTTATCCGGCCATCCGGCCGTATTCACCCTTACCCCAACCGCGACGCCCTTCGGCGTCGCCCCCTCAAGGGAGAGGGGCTTTCGAACGGTTTCATCCCGCTGCGGGTCGACGCGCCAGCGCCGGTGAGAACTCAACCCAACATCCGCGCGTGTCGCACCGGTTTCCCGTGCGTCTGCCGCGCTGCGTCAAGCGGTACGTCCGCCGCGCCGAATCGGAAGCCGTGCCCAACCGCAAAGGCCACCAGATCGTTCACCGTGCGCACGCCGCGCGACGCCCGGCGCAGGTGGGCGCGCAGGTCGGGGTCGCCCTGGGCGGCGATCAGGAAACGCAGGTACTCGGCTTGGCCGTTCATGGTCATGGGCCGACTCCGGTCAGGCGATCAACACGGCCAAGGATAGCAAGTGGTCAGACCAGGAAGATTTCATTTCCGAAAAATTTTAGACAAATGCGACTGCGGCATGGTGTCGCGCCTTTCCCAAGGGGCGACACCATGCGCGGGCGCTACTTCACCGTCTCCTCCGCCTTCGCCCCGGCCGTCTGGGCGGAGTCGCGCAGGGCTCGCGCGGCGGAGCGCAGGCCGGTGTCGGCGCGGCGGTCGGGCATCAGCTCGAACAGCATCAGCGAGCGGCCGACCACCGGGATGTCGTCGCCGCTGCGCGCCGTCGTCACGTCGACCCGGTCGCCGTCGCCGGTGTCGAGCAGCTTGATCCACTGGCTGCCGCCCGTCACCTCGGGCAGGGTGAACGGCACCACGTCGTGGTGGCTGTTGATGATCAGCAGCAGCGTGGCGTCGGACGCCGGTTTCCTGATGCCGGTCGCCTGGGCGCGCCCGTCCATCAGCATGCCCAGGCATCGGGCCATCGGGTCCTGCCACTGCTCGGTGGCCTTCTCCACGCCGGCGGGCGTCAGCCAGGTGACGTCCTTCACCTCGAGTTCCGGGTTGAACTCGCCGGTCAGGAATCGGCCACGCCGCAGCATCGGGTGGCTCTGCCGGAGCGCGATCAGTCGGCGGACGAACTCGGTCAGCGCCGCGCCGTCCTCGTCGATGCCGTCCCAGTCGATCCAGGAAATCTCGTTGTCCTGGCAGTAGGCGTTGTTGTTGCCGCCCTGGCTGCGGGCGAACTCGTCGCCGGCCAGCAGCATCGGCGTGCCTTGCGAGAGCAGCAGCGTCGCCAGCATGTTGCGCATCTGGCGGAAGCGCAGGTCCCGGACCTCCGGGTCGTCGGTCGGCCCCTCGGCGCCGTGGTTCCAGGACAGGTTGTGCGAGTGGCCGTCGCGGTTGTCCTCGCCGTTCGCCTCGTTGTGCTTGTCGTTGTAGGAGACGAGGTCGTTCAGCGTGAAGCCGTCGTGCGCCGTGATGAAGTTCACCGACGCCCACGGCTTGCGCCCGCGCCGGGCGAACAGGTCGCTGGATGCGGTGAGGCGCGTCGCCAGTTCCGGCAGCTTGCCCTCGTCGCCCTTCCAGTAGGCGCGCACGGTGTCGCGGTAGCGGTCGTTCCACTCCGCCCAGCCCGGCGGGAAGCCGCCCACCTGATAGCCGCCGGGGCCGCAGTCCCACGGCTCAGCGATCAGCTTGGCGCGCGACAGCACCGGATCCTGACGGCAGGAGTCGAGGAAGCCGCCGCCCTGGTCGAAGCCGTGCGGCTCGCGCCCGAGGATGGTGGCGAGGTCGAAGCGGAACCCGTCCACGTGCATTTCGCTGACCCAGTAGCGGAGCGAGTCGGTCACCATCTGCAGCACGCGCGAATGGCTGAGGTTCAGCGTGTTCCCGGTGCCGGTGTCGTTGATGTAGTAGCGCGGGTCGGGGGCGAGCCGGTAATAGCTGGCGTTGTCGATCCCCTTGAACGAGAGGGTCGGGCCCATCTCGTTGCCCTCGGCGGTGTGGTTGTAGACCACGTCGAGGATGACTTCGATCCCGGCCTCGTGGAAGCGGGCGACCATCTCCTTGAACTCGTAGATGGCGCCGGTGGCGAGGTAGCGCGGGTCGGGCGCGAAGAAGCCGATGGAGTTGTAGCCCCAGTAGTTGCGCAGCCCCTTCGACAGCAGCAGGCGGTCGTCGACGAAGGCGTGCACCGGCAGCAGTTCCACCGCCGTGACGCCCAGCGAGCGGATGTAGTCCACCACCTCCTGCTGCGCCAGACCGGCGAAGGTGCCGCGGTTCTGCGGCGGCACGGCGGGATGGCGCATGGTGTAGCCGCGCACGTGCGTCTCGTAGACGATCGTCCGCTCCCACGGGATGGCCAGCGGGCGGTCGCGGCCCCAGGTGAAGGCCGGGTCGACGACCACGCACTTCGGCATGCCGGGTGCCGAGTCGCGCCGGTCGAAGGACAGATCGCTGCGCGAGGAGCCGATGCGGTAGCCGAAATGCGCGTCCGACCAGCGCAGGGGCCCGATCAGGTGCTTGGCGTAGGGGTCCAGCAGCAGCTTGTTGGGGTTGAAGCGGTGGCCGGCGCGCGGCTCGTAGGGCCCGTGCACGCGGTAGCCGTAGACGGTGCCCGGCCGCGCGTCGGGCAGGTAGCCGTGCCAGACCTCGTCCGTGTACTCCGGCAGTTCGATCCGTTCCAACTCGCGCCGTCCTTCACGGTCGAACAGGCACAGCTCGACCTTCGTCGCGTTGGCGGAAAACAGGGCGAAGTTGACGCCCAGCCCGTCCCAGGTGGCACCGAGCGGGTAGGGCGACCCCTCACGGATGCGGGCTTGGCGCAGGGCTTGCGGGGTGGCGGGAACTCTCTTCACGGGCGGCCTCGGGCGGGAAAGCGAGCGTGTCTCGCGGGCGATGGGAGAACACGCGAGCCATCATGTTGATCCTGCGGCCGTCACCCGGCACCGGATACCTCCTCGAAAGGGTGGGCTGCCTTTATGAGAATCGTCATAGTCGTCAAGACAGGTCGCAGCCCAAGCATGGCCGTGCTATGATCGTCATCGTGAATAAATGATAAATATTGTTGGGGAAGCTGGCGAAGTTGCCCAAGGTCTCGGCTGAACAGTCGGGATCGGATGCTGTTCCCTGACGAACTCTGGCGGCAGGTGGACATGGCCAAAGCTCTCTTCATAACCGCACGCGATCGGCATGCTCCCAACCGGCGTGCCCTGTGGTTATGAGGCTTGACGCCATGGCACGTGTTGCATAGGGCGCCGGCACGCCCGCTGCACGCACCATCCTCACCGACGCGTATCCGGCCCCGTGGCTCCGCCGCGGGCTCCGATGGGCGCCTGTTCCATCACGGCAACCGGGTTCCGATCGCGACCATGCTCCGCAATCCGGCTCGCATCCTTTCATCGCTCGACCCGCGGGCGGCGCTGCTCGGCATCGTCCTCACGATGGGCGTGCTGGGGGGCGTGTCGTGGGGCGTCATGACCGCACTCGATTATGTCGACACGCTCAAGCGCGCCGAGCGCGACACGGTGCGTGCCGCCGCGGTGCTGGAGCGGCATGCGCAGGCCGTGATCGAGCCGCGGCTCGTGGCACTGCACCGTGTGGTCGATCGGCTGCGCGGGCGCGGCCGGCAGTCTTTCGCCGACGCCGCGTTGGGGGAGGCGCTGGCGGCACCCGACGGGGCACTGGCGGTCGTCGACAGCGACGGCCGGGCCGTTTTCGGCCCCTCCGTCGCGCTGGCGGACGGTGGGCCGGCGCTGCTGCGCGCCATCGCCGATGCCGGGGAGGGCGTCGGCGTGCTGGCCACCACCGGCCGTTTCGACGGGGCCGATGCGCTGGTCCTGGCGGAGCGGGTCGCCGGCCCGGACGGCGGCGGCTGGGGCGCGGTGCTGGTGGCGGTGCCGCTGTCGTCGCTGTCCGCCGTGCTCAACGCCTTCGACGGCTCCCCCGACACGCGCGGGCAACGCAGCGCCGGCCTGTATCGGCTGGACGGCGTCATGCTCGCCGGTCAAGGCGTGAAGACCCTTGGCACGCTGCCGGCCGTGCCGGCCGGGGCCGGGCAGGTCGCCGGCAACTGGCCGTTGCAGGACGGCGCGCACGTGCTGGGTTGGCGTCGCCTCGCCGGTCTGCCGGTGCTGGCGGCGGTCGCCATGCCGCGTGACGAGATCCTGGCCGCATGGTGGTCGCGCCTGGAGCGCGGCGCGGTGGTCGCCGGGGCCAGCCTGCTGGCGCTGTTCGGCCTGGGCGCGCTGGGCTGGGAGAGCCTGAAGCGCGAGCGCAACGCCCTGCGGGCATTGGCCGACGCCAACGCGCGCCTGGAGCAGCGCGTGGAGGAGCGCACCGCCGATCTGCGCACGCTCAACCAGAAGCTGGTCGCCGCGCTGGCCGAGAAGGAACGCGCCAATCAGGCCAAGGCCCGCTTCCTGTCGGCCGCCAACCATGACCTGCGCCAGCCGTTCCAGGCGCTGCGCCTCTTCCACCACCTGCTGTCCGAACGCCTGAGCGAGCCGCGCGCCGTGACCATCGCCGAGAAGATGGGCGAAGCCCTGGAATCCGGCGAGAAGCTGCTGCACGCGCTGCTGGAGGTCGCCACGCTGGACGCCGGCGTGGTCAAGCCGAAGATCACCGCCGTCCCCATCGCCGAGGTGCTGGAACCCGTCGTCGCCGAGTTCCGCGATGCCGCCGCGGCGAAGGGTCTGGACCTGCGCGTGCGTCCCTGCGGCGCCCTCGTGCGCACCGACCCCGTGCTGCTGACGCGCATGCTGCGCGATCTGGTCGGAAACGCCGTGGCCTACACCGGTTCCGGCGGCATCCTCATGGCATGCCGCGTCCGCGGCCAATGGCTGCGCATCGAAGTGTGGGACACCGGCCCGGGCATCGCGCCGGAGCATCTGGACGCCATCTTCGAGGACTTCGTCCAACTCGGCAACCCGGAGCGCGACCGCGCCCGCGGCCTGGGGCTCGGGCTTGCCAAGGTGCGGCGCAAGGCAGCGCTGCTCGGCCACACGGTGGACGTGCGCTCGCGACCCGGCCACGGTTCGGTGTTTGCCGTCACCGTTCCGGTCGCCGCCACCGAGCCGGTCGCCACCGCCACTGCCGGCACCCCCGGCACCGAGGCGAAGGCCGCCGCCCCCCGCATCATCCTGGTGGTGGAGGACGATCCGGTGCAGCGCCAGGGCATGCAACTGCTGCTGGAGACCTGGGGCCATACGGTGACCACGGCGGCCGATGGCCCGGCGGCGCTGGAGCGCCTGCGCGCCGCACCGCGCCTGCCGGACGTGATCGTCACCGATTTCCGGCTGCCGGGTGCCCTCACCGGCGTGCAGGTGGTGACGCGGGCGGGCGAACTGGCCGGCCGGCCGGTGCCCGGCATCATCCTGACCGGCGACACCGCCCCCGAACGCATCCGCGAGGCCGTGACCACCGGCTGCCGCCTGCTGCACAAGCCCTTCACGCCTGAGTTGCTGCGCGACGCGCTGGCGGCGCTGGGGCAGGCCGACGGGACACCGGCCCGCGCGCCGCAACAGACGGCGGCCTGATCCGGGGGGCTGACGTCAATTATCGAAATGTTAATGGCCCCAGCGTTAACCTAAAGGCCGCATCGGAGCGGCCGGAATGTCTCAGTCACGCCCCCTCACCCGCATCGACCAGGCCCAGCTCGACGCCGTCATCCGGCGGCACGAGATGTTCCGCAACGCCCGCATGGGCGGGGCGCGGGCCACGCTGTCGTTCTGCGACCTGTCGGGACTGGACCTCGCCGGGCGCGACCTGGCGCACGCCGACCTCGTCGGCTCCTCCCTGAAGGGGGCCAATCTGGCGGGGGCGCGGCTGGACTGTGCCGCCATGTTCGCCTGCGACCTGCGGCAGGCCAATTTGGAAAACGCCAGCCTGATCAAGACCGACCTGCGCGGCGCCTGCCTGCGCGGTGCGGTGCTGATCGGCGCCAACCTGTTCGAGGCGGACCTGCGCGACGGTTCGCTGGCCGAGAAGGACCGCGCCGGCAACCTGCGCGTCGTGCAGGTTGAGGCGCAGCCGGCCGAGGCGTCGGGCGCCGACCTGTCGGGCGCCAACCTGACCAACGCGCGCCTCAGCGGCGCCATGGCCATCCACACCGACTTCACGGACGCCGTCATGCGCGGCTGCAAGCTGGTGCGCGCCACCATGCGCGGCGCCAATTTCAGCGGCTCCAACCTGGAAGGGGCGGATCTGTCCGGCGCCGACCTGCGCGGTGCCTGCCTGCGCGGCGCGGTGCTGACCGGCGCGTCGCTGACCATGGCCGACATGACCGACGCCGACATCGAGGACACGCTGACCGACGCCCCGGTCGGCCGCGTCATCGCCGAACTCGGCAAGCCGCTGGAGGAGTTGCTCCACGATCACATCGTCTGGGTCGGCACCGGCGGCGCGCAGGGCCACCCCCTCGACCTCAGCGAGTTCGACCTGCGCCATGCGCCATCGCTGGCGCACAGCTGCATGACCATGCTGCGGGCCACCCGCGCCACCTTCTACGGCCTCGACCTCACCAACATCCAGCTCCAGGCGGCACACCTGGAGGAGGCCGACATGCGCAACGCCAAGATCTCCGGCGGCGACTTGCGCGGCGTGAACCTGAAGAATGCCCGGCTGAACAACGCCGACCTGCGCAACGCCAACCTGCGCCCGCTGGTGTTCGACGAGAAGCGCTCCATGCACTCGGATCTGGCGGGGGCGCGGCTGCGCTACGTCGACTTCCGCGGGGCTTGCCTGCGTGGCGTCAGTTTCGCCGGTGCCGACCTGTCGTTCGCCAACCTGATCGGCTGCGACATGGCCAAGGCCGACCTCAGCCACGCCAAGCTGTTCGGCGCCAAGCTGGAACGCCGCGCTCTGGAAGGCGTCACCCTGGACGGCGTGGCCGGGCTGAAGCTGTAATGTTCAGTGTTCCCCGGTCCGTGTGCGGGACGCCGGCGTGCCGATAGCGAGCGTGAGATCCTGCAGGACTTCGGGAAGGTCACGGGCGCCATGCAGCACGCGCAGAATCCGGGGCGGCCGGGCCTCGGCATTGTAGACCGCCAAATACGGATACCCCCGCAGGACCAGAAAGCGGATGTCAGACTCGGCCAGTTCGGGACGCGGGACGCCGCTGTACGGATGTTCGCCGATGCTTCGTGCAGCGGCCTGCACGGCGCGCAACAGGCCGCGCGCCGCGACCGGATTGTCACGGGCAATCCAGTTGGCCGCCTCGCGGATGTCCTGCCGCGCGCGCCGCGATAGAACGGCGTCGCTCATCCACGCCGCCGCTCGGCCTGGGCGATGATGTCTTCGATGTCAGCCGTCAGCTCTTCAACGCTTACAAAGCCGTCACGTTCGCTTTCAGCCTCGGCTTCCCTCAGCATGTTCATGAATTGCTCGCGTCGGACTTCCGAGTCCTGAAGCATCCTCAGCGCGGATCGGACGACTTCGCTTACGTTGTTGTAGCGCCCGGACTCGACGCACCGGCGGGCGAACTGCTCGAGGTCGGGCGTCAGGTGCACATTCGTCGCCATCCGCAGCTCCATGTCAAACCTTGACATAAGCTATGGCGTTCGTCGCCGGTCGGCAAGCCTTCCGCGGCGGCACGCACCCCGTCCCGAAGCGTTGAGTCGGCAGCGTTTCGTGCTATTCCGGAACGGGCGGGGACGCGGGAGGCGGAGCGGTATGACGGGACGGCGGCAGGAGCACGCGGGTACGGCGCTGGCGGAAGCCATCGCACAGCACCGCGTCGGCAACCTGCCGGAGGCGGAGCGCCTCTATCGCGCCATCCTCGCCGAGCAGCCCGAGCATACGGAGGCCCTGCACCTGCTGGGCGTCCTGGCGCACCAATGCGGCCAGCATGCCGCGGCGGTGGAGCTGATCGGCAAGGCGCTGGCGCGCGGCGCGGGCGTGCCGGAGCATCACGCCAACTTCGGGCTGGCCCTGCACGCGCTGGGCCGCGTCACCGAGGCCGAGGCCAGCTACCGCAAGGCGCTGGCGCTGCGCGAGGCCTATCCGGAGGCGCACAACAACCTTGGCAGCGCGCTCCAGGATCAGGGCCGGACGGAGGAGGCGCAGGCCCACTACCGCCGGGCGCTGGAATTGCGGGAGGAGTTCCCGGAGGCGCTGGTCAACCTCGGCACCGTGTTGCGCGACGCCGACCGGCCGGAAGACGCGGCGGAGTGCTTCCGGCGCGCGCTGGCGCTCGATCCCGAGAACCCGACGGCGCACAGCAACCTGGGCGTGGTGTACAAGGAGACAGGCCGCCTGGATGAGGCGGACGCACACCAGCGCGAGGCGCTGCGCCTCGCCCCCGGTGATCCGGAGGCTCTGGTCAACCTGGGCCTGCTGCGCGAGGCGCAGGGGCGGCGCGGCGAGGCCGAGGCCTGCTACAGGCAGGCGCTTGCGTCCGATCCGGGCTTCGCGCTGGCGCGCTGGAATCTGGCGCTGCTGCTCATCGGCTGCGGCGACCTTCCGGAGGGGCGCGACCTGTACGAGGCGCGCTTCGATTCCCGCCGCGTGCTCGGCGTCCGCGTCTTCGCGGTGCCGCGCTGGCAGGGCGAGGACCTGACGGGCAAGCGCATCCTGGTTTGGCGCGAGCAGGGCATCGGCGACGAACTGCTGTACGGAACCTGCCTGCCCGACTTGGTCGCCATGGCCGGGCACGTGGTGCTGGAACTGGACGAGCGGCTGGTGCCGCTGTTCGCGCGCACCTTTCCGCAGGCCACGGTCCGCGCCGAGACGCTGGGCGCGGACGGACGCGAGACGGTGCAGCCGCCGGATTTCGATGTGCACATCCCCATGGCCTCGCTGCCGCGCTTCCTGCGCCGGCGCTTGAGCGACTTCCCGCCGCGCCGCCGCTATCTGAGGCCGGACGCGCAGCGCGCCGGCCTCTGGCGCCGCCGGCTGGCGGATCTCGGGCCGGGGCTGCGCATCGGCATTTGCTGGCGCAGTCAGCGCACGCACGGGGAACGGAAGCACCAGTATACCCAGCTCGACCAATGGGCGCCGGTGCTGCGGCTGCCGGGCGCCGTGTTCGTCAACCTGCAGTATGACGTCCGCGCGGACGAGTTGCGCCACGCCGAAGAACGGCTGGGCGTGCGCCTGCACCATTGGCCGGACACCGACCTGAAGAACGACCTGGAAGCGGCGGCGGCTCTGACGGCCAACCTCGACCTCGTGATCACCGTGCAGTCGTCGGTGGGGGAGATGGCCGGGGCGCTGGGCGTGCCGGTCTGGCGCTTCGGCGGCGTGTACGACTGGACCATGCAGGGCACCGCATGCCGGCCGTGGTTCCCCGCCATGCGGATGTGGGGGGCCGGCGAGTGCGAGACGCTGGGCGACGTGCTGGCTCGCATCGCTGCCGAACTGCGGCGTCTCGCGGCCGTGCCGCCCACTGCCGACCCGTTGCACGATGTCCTCGACGAGGCGCGGGCGTTGCACGCGGCCGGCCGCTGGCCGGATGCCGAGAAGGCCTACCAGCGCGTCCTGCAGGCGGATCCTGAGCACGCCGAGGCGCTGCACGGCTACGGACGCCTCGGGCATCAGGCGGGGCGGCCGGACATTGCGGTGGCGCTGATCGGGCAGTCCATCGACGTCGGCGGCGGTACCGCCGAGCGTCACCGTGATCGTGGCCTCGCCTTCCAGGCGCTGGGCGCGTTCGAGGAGGCGGTGGCCGAGTACCGGGCGGCCGTCGCGCACGACCCGGACGACGCGGAGGCACTGGGCAACCTGGGGGCGGTGCTGCTGAATCTCGGCGACGCGGCCGGCGCCGCCCATACGACGTCGGATGCATTGGAACGGCGGCCGGACTGGGCCGGCCTGCACGCCAACCTTGCCCTGGCGCTCCAGGCGCTGGGGCAGGGGGAGCGCGCCGTGCGCGCCCTGCACCGGGCACTAGCGCTCGACCCCGCGCTGGCGGAAGCGTGGAACAGTCTGGGGCACGCGGAGCTGTCCGGCCGGCCTGCCGTCGCGCAGGCGTCCTGCGCGCGGGCGCTGCGCCTCAACCCGGACTATGCGGAGGCGCACGGCAACCTCGGTCTCGCCCTGCTGGCGCTCGATCAGCCGGACGACGCGCTGGCCTGCCAGCGCCGCGCCCAGCGTTTGCGCCCCGATGCCGCCGCCGTGCTCGCCAATCTGGCGCTGGCGCTGGAGGCGGCGGGGCAGGGCGACGCGGCGGGGCTGGCGTGGTGGCGGATCCTGCTGCTCGACCCGGCGGCGGCCGAAGGCTTCGCCGGGCTGGCCGACCTGCGCATGCGCCAGGGCCGGCACGAGGCGTCCGTCCGCGCGTGGCGGCGCGCACTGGCCGTGCAGCCCAGGCGCGCGGAGTGGCACTACAACCTCGGCAACGCGCTGCACGCCCTGGCCCGGCCGGATGCGGCCGACGCCGCCTTCCGCCGCGCGGTGGACCTGGATCCGGGGTTGTCGCTGGCCCGCTTCAACCGGGGCTACGCCGCGCTGGCGCAGGGCCGCATCGTCGAGGGGTGGACGGGGCTGGAGGCGCGCTTCGCTGCGGGGCAGGCGCACCCCGACCGCCGCTTTCCCCGGGCCGCCTGGGACGGCAGCGACCTGACGGGCAAGCGCGTGCTGGTGTGGCGCGAACAGGGGCTGGGGGATGAATTGATGTTCTCCTCCTGCTACGCCGACCTCATCGCCCGCGCCGGGCATGTGATCATCGAATGCGACCCGCGCCTCGTCGGCCTGTTCGCCCGGTCCTTCCCCGACGTCACCGTGCGCGCGGCGGGCGGCGAACCCGACGACTTCGACGTGCACGTGGCGGCCGGCTCGCTGCCGCTGCACCTGCGCCGCTCGCTGGCCGACTTCCCGGCGCGGCCGGGCTGGCTGGTTCCCGATCCGGAGCGGGTGCCGGTCCAGCGCGCGCGGCTGGCCGCCCTGGGGCGGGGGCCGGTCGTGGGGATCGCGTGGCGCAGTGGGTTGGTCACGCCGGAGCGTGCCGGCCTGTACACGCGGCTGGCGGACTGGGGGCCGGTCTTCGCCGTGCCCGGCGTGCGCTTCGTGAACCTGCAATACGACGACTGCGCGGCGGAGATCGCGGCCGCCGAACGCCGGTTCGGCGTCACGATCCACCGCTGGAGCGACCTCGACCTGCGCAACGACCTGGAGGGTGCGGCGGCGCTGACGGCGTCCCTCGATCTCGTGCTGTCGGCCGGCACATCGGTGGCGGAGATGGCGGGCGCGCTGGGCGTTCCGGTGTGGCGCTTCGGCGCGCGCAACGAATGGACCGCCATGGGCGCCGCCGTGCGCCCCTGGTACCCGTCCATGCGCCCCTTCACCCCTGCGCCGGGCGAGGCCATGGCGACCGTTCTGGCCCGCATGGGCCGGGAGCTGGCGCGGCTGGCGGGTTGACCGCGGTCGCCTGCCATGCAAACCCTGCCTCCGCCGGCGAAACGTGCTATCGATAGCTCCTGGACAGCGTGTGGCAGGGCGGCCGTATGAACCGGAAGGAGCGCAGGGCGGGGACGGCGGGTGGCCGGCCGGCGGGAATCGATCCGGCGGCGGCGACGCTCGCGCAGGGCGTGCAGTTTCACCAGATGGGGCGGCTGGCCGAGGCGGCGTCGCTCTACCACCAAGCCCTGCGGATTCATCCCGGCCATCCCGACGCGCTGCACCTGCTGGGCATGCTGGCCTGCCAGCAGGGGCGATTCGCCGACGCCGTGGACCTCATCTCCCAGGCGACGGCCGCCAATGGGCGGGTGCCGGACTATCACGCGAATCTGGGCCTTGCCTTGCAGAACCTCGGCCGCCCGGCGGAGGCCGAAGCCGCCTGCCGACGCGCGCTGAAGCTGAAGCCGGGTTTTCCGGAAGCCGCGAACACCCTGGGCAACGCGCTGCTGGCGCAGGGCCGCAACGACGAGGCGGTGCGCGCCTATCGCGAGGCGCTGCGGGGCCGCGCTGACTACACGGAGGCGCACGGCAACCTGGGCGCGGCGCTTCGCGCCGCCGGCAAGCCGGAAGAGGCGGAGCCGCACCTGCGCCAAGCACTGGCCCGCAACCCCGGCATGGTCGAGGCGCGCGTGGCGCTGGCGCTGGCACTGCACGACCGCGGGCGCGTCGAGGAGGCGGTGGAGATCCTGCGGCCGGCGCTGGCCCACCGGCCGGGGCACCCGCCGGTCCTGGTGGCGCTGGCGGGCATGCTTCAGCGCGCCGGCAGGACGGCGGAAGCCGAGGCGGCGTTCCAGCGCGTCATCGCGGTGGAGCCGGCGGACGCCGAGCTGTGGAATTCCTACGGTCCGCTGCTGCGCGGGCTCGACCGGCTGGAAGATGCCGGGCGCGCGCACGAGCACGCCGCGTGCATCGCGCCAACGATGCCGGAGGCGCTGACCAACCTCGGCAACATCCGCCATTTCCAGGGCCGGCCGGAGGACGCCGCGGCGCTGCACCGCCGGGCGCTCGACCTGCGGTCCGACTACGCCGACGCGCACGCCAACCTGGGCTTCGCGCTGGGCGACCTGGGCGACGACGCCGCGTCGGAGGCCGCCTTCGGCCGCGCGCTGGACCACAATCCGGACCTGGGCATCGCCGCGCTCAACCGCGCGCTGCTGCGGCTCAAGGCCGGGCGGCTGGAGGAAGGCTGGGCCGACTATGCCCGCCGCTTCGTGTCGCGTGGGCACCCGCGGGGGATCACCCGCCCCATGCCGGAATGGCGGGGCGAGGACCTGACCGGCAGGCGAATCCTGGTGTGGCGCGAGCAGGGATTGGGCGACGAGCTGATGTTCGCCTCCTGCTATTCCGACCTGATCGTGCGCGCCGGGCATGTGGTGATTGAGTGCGACCGGCGGCTGGTGCCGCTGTTCCAGCGCTCCTTTCCGGCCGCCACCGTGCGGGCCGTGACCGAAGATCCACGGGATGCGGACGTGCACGTCGCCGCCGGGTCGCTGCCCGGCCTGCTGCGCCCTGGGCTCTCCGCGTTTCCGGCGCGGCCGTCCTGGCTTGTCCCGGATCCCGAACGCGTTGCCGCGTGGCGCGCCCGGCTGGCGGAGCGCGGCCCCGGTCCGGCCGTCGGCATCGCCTGGACGAGCTGGAAGACCAGCCATGAACGGCGCGGCGCCTACACCGATCTGGCGCAGTGGGCGCCGCTGCTGCGCGTGCCCGGCGCCACGTTCGTCAGCGTCCAGTACGACGGCCGTTACGGCGAGGTGGCCGAGGCCGAACGCCGCTTCGGCGTGACGATCGCGGCTTTTCCGGAAACCGACCTCGCCAACGACCTGGAAGAGGCTGCGGCGTTGACGGCGGCGTTGGACCTCGTCGTCTCGGTCGCCAGTGCGCCGGGCGAACTGGCGGGCGCGCTGGGCGTGCCGGTGTGGCGCGTCGCCGCGCGCGACTGGACGCAGCTGGGCACGGCGACGCGCCCCTGGTATCCGACGATGCGGGCCTGCCCGCCGCGCGCGGGCGAGGGGCCGGGCGACGTGCTGGCGCGTCTGGCCGCTGATCTGGCGCGGACCGCCGTGGGGGCCCGGTGAAGAGTTCCTCCGTCCAGGCCCTGATGGACCGGGCCGTGCGCCACCATCAGGCGGGTGAACTGGCGGCGGCCGAACCGCTCTACCGCCAGATCCTCGACCGCGACCCGCAGCATTCCGGCGCCTTGCACCTGCTGGGCGTGCTGGCGCATCAGGTAGGGCAGAACGACACGGCGGCCTCGCTGATCGCCAAGGCCATCATGGCCGACGGCCGCGTTCCCGACTACCATGCCAACCTCGGCCTCGTGCTGCAGGCCATGGGCCGGCTGGAGGACGCCGCCGCCTGTCAGGAGCAGGCGCTGGCGCTCAATCCCGCCTATCCGGAGGCGCACCACAACCTGGGCGTGGCGCTGCAGGCGCTGGGCCGCCAGGAAGAGGCGGCGGCGCACTTCGCCGAGGCCATACGGCTGCGCCCGGGTTTTGCCGAATCGCACCTCAACCTGGGAGCGGCCCTGCAGGCGCTCGGCCGCCTGGAGGAGGCGATCGGACACCACCGGCGTGCCGCCGATCTGCGGCCCAGCGATCCCGCCCCGTGGAACAACCTCGGCGCCGCCTACCGCGCCCTGGGCCGGCTGGGCGACGCCATGGCCTGCTGGCAGCAGGCCATGGCGCGCGACGCCGGGAACGTGACGGCCATCGTCCACCTCGCCGATGCGCTGCACACTCAGGGGCGCCTCGCGGATGCCGCCGACGCCTACGCAGAGGCGTTGCGCCTCGACCCGCGCAACCCGGCGACCCTGAACAACTTCGGCCTCGTCCTGCAGGCGATGGGCCGGCACGAGGATGCGGCCTCCTGCTTCGACGCCGCGCTGGCCGTCAGGCCGGACTTCGCGGAGGCGTTCGACAACCTGGGCTCCAGCCACATGGCGACGGGCCATCCCGATCGGGCCGAGCCGTTCCACCGGCAGGCGCTGGGCCGTTTGCCGACGCTGGCGCAGGCGTGGAACAACCTGGGCAACGCGCTGAAGGGGCAGGGGCGGGCGGACGAGGCCGGGAGCTGCTGGCGGCGCGCGCTGGCCCTGCGCCCCGACATGGCGGAGGCGTACAGCAACCTCGGCAACGGCTTGCGCGACCGCGAACGCTTCGAGGAGTCCGAGGACGCGCATCGCCGCGCGCTGCGCCTCATGCCCGGCAACGCGATGATGCTCAGCAATCTGGGCTCGGCCTTGCAGAAGCGGGGTGGCAACGCCGTGGCGGCCGCGGTGACCCGCCGCGCCCTGGCGCTCCAGCCCGACTATCCGGAGGCGATGACCAACCTCGGCTTGGCGCTCCAGCGCCTGGGCGACGCGGGCGGCGCGCACGCGTGCTACCGCCGCGCGCTCGCCCTGGTGCCCGACCTGCCGATCGCCCGCTTCAACCGCGGCCTGCTGCGGCTGGAGGAGGGCGACACGGACGGCGGCTGGCCGGATTACGCGTGGCGCTTCGCGTCGGGCCAGATCGGCGCCGCCCGGCAGCCGCCCATGCCGCCCTGGCGCGGCGAGGATCTGTCCGGCAAGCGCCTGCTGATCTGGCGCGAGCAGGGCGTGGGCGACGAGATCATGTTCTCGTCCTGCTATGCGGACGCGGTCGACCGGGCGCGCCACGTGGTGATCGAATGCGACCAGCGGATGGTGTCCCTGTTCGCGCGCTCCTTCCCGAAGGCCACGGTGCGCGCGCAGACCATGGCCGGCGGGCGCGAGACCATGGCGGCCGGCGACGCCGACCTGCACGTGCCGGCGGGCTCCCTGCCGCGCGCCTTCCGCAACGGCCTGAGGGACTTTCCGGCCCGGCGCTCCTGGCTCCTGCCCGACCCGGCGCGCGTCGCGGCGTGGCGCCGGCGGCTCGATGATCTCGGGCCCGGCCTGACCGTCGGCATCGCATGGCGCAGCAGCCTGGTCACCGCCGAGCGCGCCGCCGCCTACACGCGGCTGGAGGAATGGGCGCCGCTGTTCGCCGTGCCGGGGGTGCGCCTCGTCAATCTGCAATACGACGACTGCGCGGTGGAGATCGCGGATGCCGAGCGGCGATTCGGCGTCACCATCCATCGCTGGTCCGACCTCGACCTCAAGGACGACTTCGAGGGGACGGCGGCGCTGATCGCCGGCCTGGACCTCGTCATCGCGCCGGCGGTGTCGGTGGGCGAGTTGGCCGCCGCGCTCGGCACGCCGGTCTGGCGCCTGGGCGGGCGCGACTGGACGCAGTTGGGGGCGCCGGTGCGCCCGTGGTTCCCGGCCATGCGTCTGTTCCAGCCGTGCGCCGGGGAGGCGCTGGCGGACGTGCTCGGCCGCATCGTCGGGGATCTGCGCCGGCTGGCCGGCGCGCCGGCCGCACACCCCCCCTCGCCCGGACCGGGCGTGGACACGGGATCGCTGCTGGCGCAGGGCCTGCGCCAGCATCAGGTCGGCGACCTGGACGGCGCCGCCCGTTGCTACCGGCGGGTGCTGGACGCCGCCCCTACAAACGCCGACGCCCTGCACCTGCTGGGCGTGCTGGCGCACCAGCGGGGCGACCATGTCTCCGCCGCCGAACTGATCGGCCGCTCCCTGGCGCAGCGGAGCGGCGTGCCGGAGGTGCACGGCAATTACGGCTCCGTCCTCCAGGCACTCGGCCGCATGGACGAGGCGATGGCGCAGTACGAGACGGCGTTGCGGCTGAAGCCCGCCTTCCCCGATGCGCTGAACAACCTGGGCAGCGCGCTCCAGGCGCTCGGCGGCTTC
>NZ_DASPMG010000231.1:0-13757 GCF_035627195.1 Azospirillum sp. | reverse complement strand
TGCTTCGGGCGCATCGCCACGATGACGGCGGGGCAGCGCGCCGTCTCCACCGGCACGCTCAACGTGCGCGGCCGCATGGGCAGCCCGGATTCGGAGATCTACCTGTGCAACGCCGCCGTGGTCGCCGCCTCCGCCATCGAGGGCCGGATCGCCGATCCGCGCCCCTACCTGTGAGGCCCGCCATGGCGCTGAAGACCCTGCGCGGCCGCGTCGCCTTCATCTTCGACGAGGTCAACTTCGACGTCGACCAGATCATCGGCGTCAAGAACATCAAGATCACCGACGTGGAGGAACTGGCCAAGGTCGCCATGCAGTCCTACGACCCCGACTTCGCCGCCCAGGTGAAGCCCGGCGACCTGCTGGTGGGGGCGGAGAACTTCGGCTACGGCCACCCGCACTACCCGCCCATGAAGGCCATGCGGCACCTGGGCATCGCGGGCGTCATCGCCGAATCCTTCTCCCCCGGCTACTGGCGCGGCGAGGTCAGCATGGGTTTCCCGCAGGTGAGCTGCCCCGGGATCCTCGGCTTCGTGCGCCGCTGGGACGAGGTGGAGGTGGACTGGGCGGCCGGCGTCATCCGCAACCACACCCGGGGCACCGAAATCGCGTTCGAGCCGCTGCCGCAGGCCGACGCCGAGATGATCGAGGCCGGCGGCCTCGTCCCCTACCTGAAGCGGCAAGCCGCCGCCCAAACCGAACACAAGCACACCGAACATGAGGGAGTAGCCGATGTCCATCCGGGGAGTTGAGTTCCGCAACCGCGTGCTCGCCCAGAAGACGGTGTGGTCGGCCGGCGCCTACGACGCGCTGTCGGCCAAGTACATCGAGGCGGCGGGCTTCGACGCGGTGATGACCTCCGGGTTCGGGGTGTCCGCCTCCTTCCTGGGGCAGCCGGACGCCGAGCTGTACACCATGTCGGAGAACCTGACCGTGGTGCGCAACGTCACCGGCGCCGTGACCATCCCGGTGATCGCCGACATCGACACCGGCTACGGCAACGCCATCAACGTCATGCGCACGATCCGCGAGTTCGAGGCGGCCGGCGTGTCGGCGGTGATCATGGAGGATCAGGTGGCCCCCAAGCGCTGCCCGATCTGCGTGGGCGGGGTGGAGGTGATCCCGCTGGAGGAAGGGGTAGCCAAGATCCAGGCCGCCGTCGCCGCGCGGCGCGACCCCAACATGCTGATCATCGCCCGCACCGACGTGGTGGACGGGGCGGCGGCCATGGAGCGCGGGCGCGCCTACGTCGCCGCCGGGGCCGACATGATCCAGCCGATCAGCAAGTGCTTCAACTCCATCGACGGCCTGCGCGCGATGCGCGAGGCGTGCGGCGTGCCGCTGTCGCTCCAGCTCCTGGGCTGGCTGGAGCGCGACCTGTCGCCGGCCGAGGTGGCGTCGGTGGCGGGCATGGCGACCTACGCGCTGGTCCCGCTGATGACCGTGGCGGCGGCGCTGAAAGAGAACCTGACGGCCTTGGCGCAGCGGCATTCCACGAAGGATCTGCCGCGCCCGGTGACAGACCACAACAGCTTCATCGACTTCATCGGCTTCCCCCAGATCGAGGAGCTGCAGAAGCGGTACCTGAAGAGCGCCTGACGCAACAACGAATACGAACAGGAGGAAACCATGCTCGGTAGGCGGGATCTCATCGCGGCGGCGGCGGCGCTGGCGCTGCTCTCTCCCCTCGGCGTCGCGCAGGCGCAGCAGCCGCCGGTGCGCATCGCCCTCATCGGCCCGATGAGCGGCACCGGCGCGTTCGAGGGCCAGCTCGGCCTGGAGGGCGCCCAGGCCATGGCGGCCATGATCAACGCCAAGGGCGGCGTGGCCGGCGGCCGCAAGATCGAGCTGATCAACTACGACGACAAGGGCTCGCCCGAGGACGGCGTCAGCGCCGCCAAGCGCGCTATCGAGCAGGACAATGTCGACCTCATCGTCGGCGGCTGGTTCAGCGCCGTGGCGCTGTCCATGAAGGAAGTCACGCGGGACAAGATCATCACCGTGATGACCAGTTCCCAGCACCCCAAGGTGACCGAGGAAGGGCACAAGTACCTGTTCCGCCTGAACGCCACCTCGGCGATGATGTCGGAGTTCTACTCCAAGGCCATCTGCAACGTCATCAAGCCGAAGTCGGTCGCCTTCATCAACGTCAACGACGACTGGGGGCGGCTGGAGCTGGAGAACTACACCAAGCTGCTGGGTGCCTGCGGGATCGAGGTGAAGGGCCACGAGTTCTACAACCGCACCGACACGGACTTCACCACGGCGCTGACCAAGCTAAAGTCGCTGAACCCGGACGCGATCTACGTGGCGGCCATCAACACCTCGCAGGGTGCCACCATCTACCGCCAGATCCGCCAGACCGGCTACCGCGGCAAGGTGATCGCGTCGGCCGGCAACATGAACCCGAAGCTGGTGGAGCTGTCCGGCAACTCGCTGGAGAACGTCTACTCCGCCTCGCCCTTCACCGCCGACAACGGCCAGCCCTCCATGGCCCCGTGGCTGGCGGAGTACAAGAAGAGCTTCAAGAACGAGCCGTCGTTCCTGGCGGCACTCGGCGCCCAGGCGGTCGAGGTTCTGGCGGCCGGCGTGAACGCCGCGGGCGATCCGCGCGCCTACGACAAGATCGCCGCGCACCTGAAGGCGCAGGAGATCCCGACCGTGCTGGGCAACGTCCGCTTCTCCGACAAGGGACAGGCGACGCAGCCCATCCACCTCGTGCAGGTCAAGAACAAGGAAATCGTCAGCGTCCGCTGACGCGGCTCCAAAAAGCCCCTCTCCCTTGAGGGGGCGACGCCGAAGGGCGTCGCGGTTGGGGTGAGGGTGGTTACGGGCGGCAGCCCGGACAAAGACTCTCTTCCCGCCTTCCGGCGGTAACGACCCCTCATCCCAACCCTTCTCCCTCAAGGGGAGAAGGGCTTTCAGGACGCCCCGTCCCGACACGGAAGGCTTGAACCTCCATGGATCTCACCGTCTTCGCCCAGCAAATCGCGAACGGCCTGGTCAACGGCATGGCCTATGTGCTCATCGCCACCGGCCTGACGCTGGTCTTCGGGGTCCTGCGCATCGTGAACTTCGCCCATGGCGAGTTCTACATGCTGGGCGCCTACCTGACGTACTTCGTCGGCACGCTCGCCGGGGTCGACTACATCACGGCGGTGGCGATCGCCGCGGTGCTGGTAGCCGGGCTGGGCATCGCCGCCAACAAGCTGATCTTCTGGCCGCTGCGGCGCGATCACGAGTTCACCATCCTGCTGTCCAGCCTGGGCCTCGCCCTGCTCGTCGCCAACGGGGGCGAACTGCTGTTCGGTGCCGATCCCAAGTACGTCTCCAGCCCCTTCGCGGACGAGATCGTCGACATCGGCACCGTCACCCTGACGCAGCAGCGCGCCCTGATCTTCATCGCGGCGGTGCTGGCGCTGGTGGCGGTCTACCTGTTCATCCAGTACTCGCGCTTCGGCAAGATGATGCGGGCGACGGCGCAAAACCCCGACGGCGCGGCGCTGACCGGCATCAACATCGGGCTCGTGCACACCTACACCTTCGCGCTCGCCTGCGGGCTGGCGGCGCTGTCGGGCGCGCTGGTCGGACCGACGGTGATGATCTTCCCCACCATCGGCAACTGGGCCGTGCTGAAGGGCTTCATCGTCGTGATCATGGGGGGCCTGGGCAGCATCCAGGGCGCGCTGTTCGCCGGGCTGCTGCTGGGCGTCATCGAATCGCTGGGCGGCGGCTACATCTCGCTCGGCTTCATGGAGGCGATCGGCTACGCGATGATCATCGCGGTCCTGCTGTGGCGCCCCAGCGGCCTGTTCAGCACGGCACGGGGGCTTCGATGAACAACCAGATCGTCACGCTGGGCGCCGTCCTGGCGCTCGGCACCCTGCCCTTCCTGGCCGGCAACGCCTACCTGGAACACCTGCTGGTGCTGTGGATGCTCTACGCGCTGCTGGCGCTCAGCCTCAACATCATCATCGGCTACCTGGGGGAGCTGTCGTTCGGCCACGCCGCCTTCGTCGGCGTCGGCGCCTACGCCTCGGCCATCGTGTCGACGCAGCTGGGCGTGCCGCCGCTGCTGGGCCTGCCGCTGGCGGCGGCGGCGGCGGCGCTGTTCGGGCTGGTGATCGGCTACGCGGCGTTGCGCGTGGTGGGGCCGCAGTTCGCCATCCTCACGCTGGGCTTCGGCTCGATCCTCTACACGGTCACCAACCACTGGGTGGACCTGACGCGCGGGCCGATGGGCATCTCCAACATCCCGCCGCTGTCGCTGGGCCCGGTCACCTTCACGGGTGCGCGGGAGACGTACTACCTGGTCTTCGCCCTCGTCCTGGCCGTCGCCTACCTCTGCCACGCGCTGGTCACCAGCCGCACCGGGCGCGCCTTCATCGCCGTGCGGGAGAACGCGCCGCTCGCCGCCTCGCTGGGCATCGACGTGTTCCGCACCAAGCTGCTGGGCTTCGTCGCGGCCACCGCCATCGCCGGCGTCGGCGGCGCCATCTACGCCCACTACATCAAGGTCATCACGCCGGACGTAATGGGCGTGCACAACGTGGCGGCGCTGATCATCATCGTCATCATCGGCGGGCGCGGCACCATCGTCGGGCCGATCCTGGGCGCCCTGGTCTACATCGGCCTCCTGGAATCGCTGCGCGTCGCCGGGCCGCTGCGCATGGTGATCTTCGCCGCACTCCTGACCGGCACCGTCGTCTTCCTTCCCGGCGGCCTCGTCAGCCTGTGGCACCGCTGGCGCGGGGGCCCGCGCGCCGCCTCCGACGCCACGGCCCCCGCCGGATCCCTGCCCACCGCCGAGGGAGGTGCGAAATGACCGGCGATATCCTGGCGGTGACCGGCCTGACCAAGATCTTCGGCGGCCTCACCGCAGTGCGCAACGTGGACATGACCGTGCGGGCGGGCGAGGTGGTCGGGCTGATCGGCCCCAACGGGGCGGGCAAGACGACGCTGTTCAACATGCTGGGCGGCTCCTTCCCGCCGTCGTCGGGCAGCATCCGCTTCGACGGGGTGGATTGCACGGGGGCGCCGTCGCACGCGATGGGACAGCGCGGCGTCTCCCGCACCTTCCAGATCACCAGCCTGTTCCCCAGCTTGAGCGTGCTCGACAACGTGCGCAGCGCCGCCTACCGCACCACGCGGGCTGGCTGGGGCGCCGCCGTCTTCCGCACCCCCGCCTACCGGCGGGAGGAGGAGGAGGTGCGCCGCCGGGCGCACGAGACGCTGGCCTTCTGCGACCTGGACCACCGCGCCGAGGTGCTGGCCGACGCGCTGTCCTACGGCGAGCAGCGCCGGCTGGAGATCGCCATCGCGCTGGCCGCGCAGCCGCGCCTGCTGCTGCTGGACGAGCCGGCCGCCGGCATGAACCCCGAGGAGGGGCAGCGGCTGGTGGAGATGATCCGGCGCATCCGGGCACGCGGCGTCACCGTGCTGCTGGTCGAGCACCACATGCGCGTGGTCGCCAGCGTGTGCGACCGCATCCTGGTGCTGGACCACGGCGTGAAGATCGCGGAGGGCGCCCCGGCCCAGGTCCTCAACGACCCCGAGGTGATCCGCGTGTATCTGGGACGGGAGCAGGTCGATGCTTAAGGTCGAGAACCTCAGCGTGCGCTACGGCCACCGCGAGGCGGTGCACGACGTGTCGCTGAGCGTGGAGGAGGGGGAGATCGTCACCCTCGTCGGCTCCAACGGGGCGGGCAAGACGACGACGCTGAAGGCCATTTCCGGCCTGCTGCGCGCCACCGGCGGCACCATCACCTTCGAGGGCACTCGGATCGACCGCCTCTCCCCGCACCAGGTGATCGAGCGCGGCCTCGTCCAGGTGCCGGAGGGGCGGCTGCTGTTCCCCGAGATGACGGTGCTGGAGCACCTGGAACTGGGCGCCCTGCGCGGCCGCCCCGGCGGCCTGGGCTTCGCCGAGCGGCTGCGCTGGGTGTACGATCTGTTCCCCGTGCTGGAGGAGCGGCGCACGCAGAAGGCCGGCACCATGAGCGGCGGCCAGCAGCAGATGGTCGCCATCGCCCGCGGCCTGATGGCCAACCCGAAGTGCCTGATGCTGGACGAACCCTCCCTGGGCCTCGCCCCCATCATGGTCGACACGCTGGCCGACACCATCAAGAGCCTGCACGCCGGCGGCATCACCATCCTGCTGGTCGAACAGCGGGTCGATCTGGCGCTGCGGCTGGCCGACCGCGCCTACGTGCTGGAGACCGGCCGCGTGGTGATGCAGGAGGCGGCGCACACGCTCCTCGCCGACCCGCGCATCAAGACCGCCTATCTGGGACTGTAAACGAATGCCGGACATCCTCCGGGATCTGGAAAGCATCGTCGGCGCGGCGCACGTGCTGCGCGGCGCGGCGGACACCGAGCCGTTCGTCGCCGACTGGCGCGGGCGTTACCGCGGCGCGGCGCTGTGCGTCGTCCGCCCGGCCGGCACGGCGGAGGTCGCGGCGATCGTGCGCCTGTGCGCCGAACGCCGCGTGCCGCTGGTGCCGCAGGGCGGCAACACCGGCGTGTGCGGCGCCGCCATCCCCGACGCCTCGGGCGGGGCGGTGGTGCTGAGCCTGGCCCGGATGAACCGCATCCGCGGCCTCGACGCGCACGACGACGCGATCACCGTGGACGCCGGCTGCACGCTGGCCCAGGTGCAGCGCGCCGCCGGGGACGCCGGCCGCCTGTTCCCCATGAGCCTGGGCAGCGAGGGCACCTGCCAGATCGGCGGCAACATCGCCACGAACGCCGGCGGCACCGCCGTGCTGCGCTACGGCACCATGCGCGAGCTGGTCCTGGGGCTGGAGGTCGTGCTGCCGAACGGGGAGGTGCTGGACGGGCTGCGCCCCTTGCGCAAGGACAACACCGGCTACGCGCTGAAGCACCTGTTCATCGGCGCGGAGGGCACGCTGGGCGTCATCACCGGCGCGGTCCTGAAGCTGTTCCCGAATCCGAAGTCATCCGCCACCGCGCTGCTGGCCCTGCCGGCGCTCGACAACGCGCTGGAGGTGTTCGCGCGCCTGCGCGCCGATCTGGGGGACCGCGTCACCACGGCGGAGATCCTGTCGGAAGGCCAGCTGGCCGGCGTGCTGGCTCACGTGCCGGACACGGTGCGGCCGCTGGAGACGCGTACCCCCTGGTATTTGCTGGTGGAGGTCACCGACACGCTGCCCGACACCGACCTGGGCGCCAACCTGGGCGCGGCGCTGGAGGACGCGCTGGCCGGCGCGTTGGAGGCCGGCACCGTCGCCGACGCCACCGTCGCCCGCAGCGGCGCCCAGGCGGCGGCGCTGTGGAAGCTGCGCCACAGCGTGTCGGAGGCGAACCGCAAGAGCGGCGTCGTGATCGGCCACGACACCGCCGTGCCCATCTCCCGCATCCCGGAGTTCGTGGCGCGCGCCACGGCGGCGGTGGAGGCGCTGCGGCCGGACGCGCGGGTGGTGGCGGTCGGGCACATCGGCGACGGCAACGTCCACCTCGTGGTCATCCTGCCCGAAAGCCTGCGCGCGTCGGGCGAACCGCTGGAGCCCATCGCGCACGCCGTCAACGGCGTGGTGCACGACTTGGCCGTGTCGCTGGGCGGCACCATCAGCGCCGAGCACGGCATCGGCCAGAGCATCCGCGCCCAGCTCGCCGCCTTCAAGGGGCCGGTGGAGATGGAACTGATGCGCGGGATCAAGCGCCTGTTCGACCCGCACGGCATCATGAACCCCGGCAAGGTGCTCTGACCCGCACCGGCGCGGTCCAGTTGCGACTTGTTATCAATCGCAACATGCCGTATACCCACGGATGCCGCCGACGTCACCGCTCCGGCGGTGTTTCGCACCAGCTGTGCGTTGGACCCGCGCGTGGGAAGGCACCGGATGGCGTTTCATCCCAGAATGCAAAGCACGATCGAGGGGATCACCGTGATCGGCGATCTCCGGTGGCGCGCCTGGACCGGCGTGATCGCCGACGTGTGGAACGTCGCGTGCGAGCACGGGGCGCGCGGCGAGTACATCTCGCAGGCGCCGCGTCTGGTCGTGGTGCTGGATCAGGTCGGCGACGGCGGCATCCACGTCACGGCGTCGCCGAACCAGGGAGGGGCCGTCCGTTCCATCGGCCGGCAATCGATGAGCTACGTCCCGGCCGGCGTGCGGGTGTGGTCGCGGGTGGAGAACCTGCGGCGGCTCACGCACCTCGACCTGCATTTCGACCTGACGGCGCTCGAAGCGCGCCTGCCGGACGAGCTGGACCGCGATGCCGTCGAGACGCCGCGCCTGACCTTCTCCGACGAGCGCCTGTTCGGGCTGGCCCGGCTGATCGCCGCGGAATGCGTGGAGCCCGGCGGCTTCCATGACCTTTACGGGGACAGCCTGATCTCCGCGATGATGGTCGGGCTGCTGCGCATCGCGCCGAAGGCGGACCGCAAGCGCGGCCAGCTGCCGCCGCGCCAGCTGAAGCGCGCCATCGACTACATCGAGGACAACTGCGGGCGGAACATCCGGCTGCAGGAACTGGCCGAGTTGACCGGCCTGTCGCAGTCCTACTTCTGCTCGGCCTTCAAGGCGTCCACCGGCATGCCGCCGCACAAGTGGCAGATGCGCGCCCGCATCGACCGCGCCAAGGCGCTGCTGTCCAGGCCGGACACGACCCCGGCCGAGGCGGCCGCGGCCGCCGGATTCGCCGACCAGGCGCACCTGACGCGCGTCTTCCGGCAAGTGGTCGGCACCACGCCGGCGGCGTGGCAGCGCAGCCGGGCGGCGTGACGGGGATGCGCAAGAACGTCCAAAGATCGTCCAATCCACCGCAAGGCGGTTCAATATTGCCCGTTGCGCCCATGGTAATACCCCGGTCCTGACCAGCGCATGCCGAATGCATCCGCCACCACCGGATGCTGGAGAAAAGAGCGCGGCGACAATCAAAGGGCTGGGGGTACGATGTATATTCCGCGCAACGTGTTGGCGTCTTTCCTTCTGGGCACCACGGCGGCGGCGACCGCGCTGTGGCCGGCGGTTTCGCATGCACAGGACCAGAGCAGGCCGATCGTGCTGGACCAGCTTACGGTCGGCGGCTCGGGCGAGACGGGCACCGGCCCGGTGGGCGGCCCGGTGGGCGGCTACGTCGCCCGGCGCACCACGGCCGGGTCCAAGGCCGATACGCCGGTCGAGGCGGTGCCCCAGTCCGTCTCGGTGATCGGGCGCGAGGAGATGGACGACCGCGGCGCGCAGAAGGCTGACGAGGTGCTGCGCTACACCGCCGGTGTCTACGCCCAGCCCTTCGGCCCGGACGCCGACACCAACTGGCTGTTCATCCGCGGCTTCCAGGCGACGCAGACCGGCGTCTACCAGGACGGGCTGCAGCTCTACGGCTTCGGGTTCGGCGGCATGTTCGTCGACAGCTTCGGCCTGGAGCGGATCGAGGTGCTGCGCGGCGCGTCGTCGGTGCTGTACGGCGGCAGCAACCCCGGCGGCCTCGTCAACTACGTCAGCAAGCGGCCGGACGGCACGCGCCTGCGCACCGTGGAGACCGGCATCGACGACGCCGGGCAGGCGAACCTCGGCTTCGACATCGGCGACAGGTTCAACGATACGCTGGCCTACCGCCTGTCCGGCCGCATCGCCGGCGGCGACGGCTATTCCGACCACGAGGACGGCTTCCGCGGCACCATCTCGCCCAGCTTCACCTGGTCGCCCAACGGCCGCACCAGCGTGACCGTGCTGGGCAACTACACCGACATCGACAAGACGCACAACGGCGGCGCCTTCCTGCCCTATGTCGGCACCGTGGTGGACGCCCCGTTCGGCAAGATCGACCGCGACGCCAACTTCACCGAACCGGGCATCGACACCTACCGCCGCCGCCAGGGCTCCATCGGGTACGAGGTCTCGCACAGCTTCGACAACGACCTGACGGTGCGCCAGAACGCCCGCTACGGCTACGCCAAGGTGCACGAGGTCTCGCTCTATCCCTTCGGCTACGCCGGCTTCTCGCCACGGCCGACCGACCCGACCAACCAGCTCGCGCGCATCAATTTCGAGCACGAGACGGAGGTGCACACCTTCCAGGTCGACAACCAGCTCCAGGCCAAGCTGCGCACGGGGCCAGTGGAGCACACGGCGCTGGTCGGCATCGACTACCGCTACTTCACCATGGATCAGGTGCAGGCCACCGGGCCGGCCACCACGATCAGCGCCACCAACCCGATCTACGGCGCCGTTCAGGGGGCACGCACGCCGCCCTACATCGACCAGACGCTGACCATGCACCAGCTTGGCTTCTACGCGCAGGACCAGCTGCGCTTCGGCCAGGGCTGGCTGGTCACGCTGAACGGCCGTTACGACCGCGCGTCGACCAAGGCGAAGGGCCTGCCGTCCTACGAGGGGACGGAGGGCCAGTTCAGCGGCCGTGCCGGCCTCGCGTACGAGTTCTCCAACGGCCTGACGCCCTACGCCAGCGCGTCGACCTTCTTCAACCCGGTGCTCGGCTCCTCCCCCGTCAGCGGGGTGTTCAAGCCGGAGACGGGCACGCAGTACGAGGTGGGCCTGAAGTACCGGCCGGCCTGGATGGACGGGCTGTTCACCGTGGCGCTGTTCGACCTGACGCGGCAGAACGTGGTCACCGGCCCCTTCCTGGCGGAGACGCAGATCGGCGAGGTCAACTCCCGCGGCGTCGAGTTCGAGGCCAAGGCCAACGTCACGCCCAACTTGAAGGCCACCGCGTCCTTCACCCTGTTCGACCTGGAGATCACCAAGGACGCGGACCCGAACCTGATCGGCAAGACGCCCTTCATCGTACCGGAGCGGCAGGCCTCGCTGTCCCTCGACTACACGTTCAGGGGCAACGCGCTGGACGGCGTGGTGCTGGGGGGCGGCGTGCGCCACGTCGGCTCCTCCTGGGCGGACAACGAGAACACGCTGAAGGTCCCGGCCGCCACGGTGTTCGACGCGCGCGTCGGCTATAAAAAGGACAACTGGGGCATCGACCTGACCGTCGCCAACCTGTTCGACAAGGCCTACGTGGCGAGCTGCCAGACCCAGTTCTCCTGCGGCTACGCCGAGGGCCGGACGGCGCGGCTGAAGGCCCACCTGACGTGGTGACGGCGTGATGCAGCCGGCGTTGTACGAGGTGGAGGGCGTGGACTTCGCCGCCGGCGGGCGGCGGATTGTCTCCGGCCTGTCGTTCCGGCTGGAGCCGGGGCGGATCCACGGCCTCGTGGGGCCCAACGGATCGGGCAAGAGCACGCTGATCCGCATGCTCGCCCGCCAGCACGCCCCCAGCGCCGGCCGCATCCGCGTCCTGGGGCAGGACCTCGCGCACTTCGGCGAGCGGGACTTCGCGCGCGCCGTCGCCTACATGCCGCAGTTCACCCCGGCGGCGGAGGGGCTGACGGTGCGCGAGCTGGTGTCGCTCGGCCGCTTCCCCTGGCACGGCGCGCTGGGCCGCTTCGGGGCGGAGGACGCCGCCAAGGTGGCCGGCGCGCTGGCCGACACCGGGCTCGACCCGCTGGCCGACCGTCTGGTGGACAGCCTGTCGGGCGGCGAGCGGCAGCGCGCGTGGCTGGCCATGATGATCGCGCAGGACGCCCGCTGCCTGCTGCTGGACGAGCCGACCTCGGCGCTGGACATCGCGCATCAGGTGGAGATGCTGGGGCTGGTGCGCACGCTGAGCCGCGCGCGCGGCCTCGGCGCCGTCGTCGTACTGCACGACATCAACATGGCCGCGCGCGTCTGCGACGACATCTTGGCGCTGCGGGGCGGCACCCTGATCGCGCAGGGACCGCCAGAGGCGATCATGACCGGGGAGGTGCTGGCCGGCATCTACGGCATCGCCATGGGCACCCTGCCGCACCCGGCGACCGGCCAGCCCATCGGGTACGTGCGATGACCGCACCGCTGACACGGCGCCGGGCGCTGGGGCTCGCCGCCGGGCTTCTGCTGGTGCCGGCGCCCGTCCGTGCCGGGGAGCGGCGCCTTGCCGCCATCGACTGGGCGGCGCTGGAAACGGCGCTGCTGCTGGGCGTCATCCCCGTGGCCGCGACGGAGCTTCTGCAATTCCGCCAGATCGCCGTGGAGCCGGAGGTGCCGGCCGGCGTCGCCGACATCGGCTTGCGCGGCACGCCGAACTACGAGGCGCTGCGGCTGGCGGCACCGGACCTGATCCTCTCCTCCAACTTCTACGAACGCCAGCGCGGCGCGCTGGAACGCATCGCGCCGGTGCTGCCGCTGACGGTGTACGAGCCGGGCGTGCCGCCCTACGCCCGCGCCGCCGAGGCTACGCTGGCCCTCGGCCGCGCGCTCGGCCGCGAGGCCGAGGCGCGCGCCGCCGTGGCGCGCGCCGACGCCGCCATCGCCGGCTTCCGGGACACCCTGCGCGCCGTGCCGCGCCGGCCGGTGTTCGTGGTCAGCGTCGGCGACGCCCGCCACGTCCGCGCCTTCGGCGCCGACGGCATGTTCGGCGACGTGCTCGGCCGGCTGGGGTTCGGGAACGCCTGGACGGCCGCCACCAGCTACGCCGCCGCCGCCCCTTTGGGCATCGAGGCGCTGGCGCGGGTGCCCGACGCATCCCTGCTGATCGTCGAGCCGGTACCGGCCGAGGCGCGCCGCGTGCTGGCCGACAGCGCGCTGTGGAAGGCGCTGCCCATGGTGCGCGCGGGGCGCGTGGCGCATCTGGCGCCGGTCAACCACTTCGGCGCCCTGCCGGCGGCGGTGCGCTTCGCCCGGCTTGCCGCCGCGGCGCTGGGTGGAGGCACGCATGGTTGAGCGCGCGGTGCGCACGCGGCCCGCCCTGCTGTGGGGCGGGCTGGCGCTGCTGGCCGCCGCCCTGTCGGCGGCGCGCA
Organism: Azospirillum sp.; assembly: GCF_035627195.1. GTDB lineage: Bacteria > Pseudomonadota > Alphaproteobacteria > Azospirillales > Azospirillaceae > Azospirillum. The sequence goes on along the minus strand of NZ_DASPMG010000231.1, from coordinate 943 downwards.
TCGCCGCACCGCCGCCCGCCGCGACCATGCCGGACCTCGACGCCATCATCCTGTGGCACGGCGTGGTGCCGCGCATGGCGGTGGCGCTGGTCGCCGGGGCGGCGCTGGGGCTGGCCGGGCTGCTGTTGCAGCGCGTGCTGCGCAACCCGCTGGCGGAGCCCTCGACGCTGGGCGTGTCGGCCGGGGCGCAGCTGGCCATGACGGTGGCGGCGCTGCACGCGCCGGCCCTGATGGAGGGGATGCGGGAGGGCGTGGCGCTGGCCGGCGGGGTGGCGGCCGTGGCTCTGATCCTGGCGCTGACGTGGCGGCGCGGGCTGGAGCCGGTGGCGGTGGTGCTGGCCGGCATGATGGTGGCGCTGACCGCCACCACGGCCAGCGCCGCGCTGATCCTGGCCAACGGCGAGTACATGTTCTCCCTGTTCATCTGGGGCGGCGGATCGCTGGCGCAGCAGAGCTGGGGGCCGACGCTGGCCATCGCTTCGCGCCTCGTGCTGGGCGTCGGGGCGGCGGTGCTGCTGACGCGGCCCCTGGCCATCCTGGCGCTCGACGACGCCAGCGCGCGCAGTCTGGGGGTGGCGCTGCACGCCACGCGCTTCGCCGTGCTGGGCGTGGCCGTCTGGCTGGCCGCCACGGTGACGGCGGAGGTCGGCGTGATCGGCTTCGTCGGGCTGGCGGCACCCGCCCTGGCGAATCTGAGCGGGGCACGAACGCAGCGCGCCCGGCTGATCGCCGCGCCGCTGATCGGCGCGCTGCTGCTGTGGCTCACCGACGGGCTGGTGCAGCTGCTGGCCGGGGCCGGGGGGGAGCGGGTGCCGACCGGGGCGGCCACCGCGCTGCTGGGCGGGCCGCTGCTGCTGTGGCTGCTGCCGCGCGTGCGCATGTTCGAATGGCCGTCGCTGAACGCCCGGCCGGCGGCCGTGCGCCGCGCCGCGCGGCCGGCCCG
>NZ_DASPMG010000230.1:0-9439 GCF_035627195.1 Azospirillum sp. | reverse complement strand
GTGGATCAGGCGGCGCGCGGCGACGGCGCTCAACCGCCGCTCCAGCGCCACGATCAGCGGCACGGCGATCAGGACGATGGCGATCTGGCCGATCTCGACGCCCAGGTTGAAGCACACCAGCGCCACCAGCTTCGCCCCCTGCGGCAGGCCCACCTCGCCCAGGGCACCGGCGAAGGCGAAGCCGTGCACGAGGCCGAACAGGGTCGCCACCCACCAGCGGTGCGCCGCGTTGGGGATGATGTAATTCTCGGCGGCGACGAAGATGATGCTGGCCGCCACCAGCGGCTCGATCACCGCGCCCGGCACCGACACCACGTCCAGCGCCGCGAGGCTGAGCGTGACGGAGTGGGCGAGCGTGAACCCCGTGACGATCGCCAGCAGCGAACGCACGCTGCGCGCCCACAGGATGACCGCCAGCAGGAAGGCGACGTGGTCGTAGCCCAGGAAGATGTGCTCGATCCCGCTCAACAGGTACGCCCACGCCGCTTCGGCGGCCGTCATCGGCTCGGCCAGCGGCACGTCCGCCCGGCGGGCGTCCAGCACCGCCTGCCGCTCGCCGTCCGGCCCCGCGTGGAGGACGACGTGGCGGGCGGCCGGGTCCAGCTCCTGGAACAGCGTGGCGCGGTAGGTCATGGGCGTGCCGGGGCAGAGCCAGACCAGCGCCGCCTCCACATGCGGACCGGACACGTGCGGGCCGGCGGTCACCTGCCCCTGGGTGCGCTCGCACGCGCGGCCGGCTGCGTCCAGGACCGCGACGTGGCGGTCGATGTAGGCCAGCGTTGCGCCGGCCCCACCCTGCCCCACGGCCGCCGCGACGTCGGCCGGGTTGAGCGCCAGCCGGGCGCGCACCTCGTGTCCGGCGACCTCCAGCGTCGAGGACGACAGGTTGGCGACGTGGGCCTGCGCGGCACCGCCGACCACCAGCAGCAGGAAAAGCAGGACGCGCGGCATGTCTACCCCTTCAGCAGGCCGGTCAGGTTGGCGATGTGGTAGTTGGGTATGGTCACCACCGTCCCGCGCTCGACGATCAGGACGTAGCGGCTGAGCCCGTCCGGGGCGACGTCGCCCACCTCCAGCGTCAGCGCGGCGCGCGGCTTGCCGGGCGCGAAGACTGCGACCACGAGATCGGGAAAGGTGAGGCCGAAGCGCGCCCGGTCCTCCGCCGTCCCCACCGGACGCTCGATCCGCGCGCGGGCGAACAGGCCCAGCGCCTTGCCGATGCGCTCGCTGGATTCGGGCGCGACGGCGTGCGCGTGATCGGCGCGGGCGTCGCCGGGCGCGTGGCTGTGCGCGTCCGGATGCAGGAACCAGTGCCCCTCCCCCGTGCGGTCGAAACGCGCCAGCCGGCCGGCGTGCAGCAGCTCCACGGCGGCGACGTCGGGCACCGCGACCAGATACTCCACCGCCTCGGCATGCTCGTCCGCGTGGTGGGCGTCGCCGCCGTCGCGCACGGCGTAGACGCTGGCGGCGACGCCGGCCAGCAGGACGGCGCCCCACAGCAGGGGACGCAGGGCCGCCGCATCGATCATGCCGCCTCCGTCATCGCCGGCGCCTCCAGGCGACAATGCCCAGCGCGGCCACCAGGCCGGGCAGCACCACGGTGCTGGTCAGGAAGGCGGCCTGCATCTGCCCGTTGGTCAGCTGCACCGTGCGCATCTCGTAGTTGCGCGGCACGATGTCGATCAGTTTGTCCTGCTCGGCGAGCGCGCTGACCGTGTTGAGGAACAGCGTGCCGTTGCCGAAACGCCCGAAGAAGGAGTTGGTGGCGAAGTCGCCGTCACCGACCACCACCAGCTGCGCCTGCCGCTGCTTGGCCCCCTCCCCCTCCAGCGTCCGCGTCGCCATCACCATCAGCGTCTGCGCCCCGGTGTCCGGCGCGGCGTCGCCGGCCAGCGGCTGCGTACGGGAGCGCGCGCTGGTCTGCACCAGCGGGTTCAGCGTCACCCCGGCCGCGCGCGGCCCCGGCGCCGGGGCCAGCGGCGCCGCACCCGCGTAGAAGGTCATGGCGAGGTTGCGGGTGATGCGGTGCCGGTTGTAGCGGGTGACGGCCGGCGTGCCGCCGTCGGTCCAGTAATGGCTCTCCTCGTCCAGCACCAGGGCGCGCTGGTGGCGGATGCCGAAGTCGGCCAACACCGCGTCCAGGCCGTGCGCCACGAAGGGTTCCAGCAGGACGACGGCGCGCCCGCCCGCCGCCATCCAGGCCTTGAGCTGCTCCGTCTCCGCCGCCTCGAACGGCACCTGCGGGGCGGCCACCACGGCCACTGTGCAGCCCGCCAGCTGGCCCGGACCGCGGCTGAGCTGCACGGCGCGCACCTGATAGCCCAGCGCGTCCAGCGCGTCGCGCGCCATGCCCATGCCGTGCCGCTCGTGGATCTCCAGCGCCCGCCCGCCCGACGAATGGCTGTGGCTGTGGCTCATGTCGTTTTCGAAGTGGTCGTGCGTCTTCAGGCTGAACGGGTCGGCCTCGTTGTGGCCGTCGGTGAAGCACACGGTCTGCGCCGCCAGCTGCGTGGCGCGGATCAGGCCGTTGGTGAATTCCACCTCCGTCCCGCCGTTGACGACCACGCGCCGCCCTTCGGATTCGAAGACGGCGGTGCCGGCGAACTGCACCTGATGGCGCCGCGCCTCGGCCGGCTGCAGCATGGGGTCGACCGCCCGCACGGTGACCAGCGGGTTGAACGCGTACTGCTCCAGCAGCGCCTTGGAATCCTGCATCGCCTTGTTGCGCAGGTCGTAGAAGAAGGTGACGGACACCGGCTTCGTCACCGCCTCCACCACCCGGCGCGATTCCGGTCCCAGGGTGTAGGAACCGGCGCTCGTGAGGTCCAGGCGCACCGGCGTGCGCGCGGCCAGCAGGTTGGCGGCGACCAGCACGGCCAGAACCGCCGCCACAGGAAGCCAGAACCCCGCCTTGCGGGACAGCGTCTTCAAGGCACCGTTCATGCGTGGCGCCTCCGCAGCGATTGCACGGTCAGGACCAGGGCGGCGGCGATGACGCTGGCGAAGTACACCACCGTCGTGCCGTTCAGCACGCCGCGGATCAGGTCCACGTAGTGGACGGAGAAGGACAGGTGATTCAGCAGCCGCGTCAGCGTGTAGTCGAGGTTCAGGCTGGCGGCGTAGTCGACGAACCACAGCAGCACGATCACCGCCCAGGTGACCAGCGCCGCCACGATCTGGTTCTGGCTGAGGCTGGACACCAGAACGCCGATGGCCAGGAACGCCGTGCCCAGCAGCGTGACGCCCAGGTAGCCGCCGAGGATCGGCCCCAAATCCGGCTCCCCGAACAGCAGCAGCGGGACGACGGCGGTCGCCGTGCCGGCCAGCATCAGCACCATCACCAGAAGGCTCGCCAGGAACTTGCCCAGCACGATCTGCGTGTCGGACAGCGGCAGGGTCAGCAGCAGCTCCAGCGTGCCGGTCTTCGCTTCCTCGGAAAAGACGCGCATGGTGATCAGCGGCGTCACCAGGATCAGCAGCACGCTCATGTTGTGGAACGCCGTGACCATGTTCATGGCGTTCACGAAGAACAGGTTGAAGCTGAAGAAATAGCCGCTGACCACCCAGAACACGATCAGCACCGCATAGGCGATGGGGGTGGAGAAGTACTCCGCCAGCTCCTTGCGCAGGATGGCCAGGAAGCGCGTCATGCCGCCACCTCCCGCCCGTCGGGGCGCACGGCGTCGAGGAAGATGTCTTCCAGCGTCGGCGCCACCGGCACCAGGGCCAGCAGCCGGCCGTGCTGCACCACGGCTTCCGCGATGGCGGCGCGCGGGTCGGTGCCGGATGCGAGGCGGCAGCGGCAGCGCACCGCGTCGCCCTCGATCTCCACCCCCACCACCTCCACGCCGTCCAGGCCGCCCAGCAGGTGGGTGAGACGCAGCGCCGGGATATCAGTCGCCTGCACGTCCACCATCGCCGGCCCGGCCGCCTCCCCCGCCCCATCGAGGCGCCGCTCGGCCACCAGCCGGCCGGCGTGCAGGATGAACACGCGGGAGCACAGCGCCACGATCTCCTGCATCAGGTGGCTGGAGAACAGCACCGCCCGCCCCTTCCCGGCGCGGCGGATGAGAGCGCGCACCTCGATCATCTGCAGCGGGTCCAGGCCGTTGGTCGCCTCGTCCAGCAGCAGCACCTCCGGATCGCCGATGGTCGCCTGGGCCAGCGCCACGCGCTGGCGGAAACCCTTGGAGAGCGTGCCGATGCGGCGGTTGCGCACCGATTCCAGGTCGTAGTCGGCCAGCGCCTGCTCGATCTCAGCCCGCCGCGCGCGGCGGTCGAGGCCGCGGGCACCGGCGACGAAGTCGAGGTAGCCGGTGACCGGCAGCGCGTCGTAGACCGGCGGCTTCTCCGGCAGATAGCCGATGCGCACGCGGGCCCGCGCCGCCGGGCTCTGCGGGCGTTCGCCGCACACGCGCACCTCGCCCCGGTCGGGCTGCAGGTAGCCGGAGAGGATGCGCAGCGTCGTCGTCTTGCCGCTGCCGTTGGGGCCGAGCAGGCCGACGATCTCGCCCTTCTCCACCGACAGGCTGAGGTCGTCGAGGGCGCGCAGCGACCCGAAGGACTTGCCGACGCCCTGGAGGTGGATGGCCGGGTGCATGGTCTCTCCGTGGCTGACGTGCCCCCACCCGGCCTTCGCTGGCGCTCGGCCACCCTCCCCCGCTGCGCAGGGGAGGGTTGGTCGGCCGTCTCCCCCTCCCCTGCTTGCGGGGGAGGGTCGGGGTGGGGGCACGTACCCCCGTCATTCATACGGCTTGTCGTGCTGGTGCTCGGCGTACTGCTCGATGCCGTGGCTGTACCAGATCTGCCCCTGCGTGGCGTCGCGGATCAGCTTCAACCGGTCGATCGACTGCATGGAGTGCGTGGTGCTCCAGGTGATGCCGGGGATGGCGCCGGCCTCGTTCTCCGGCGTGTAGACGGCGTCGCCGGCCAGCAGCAGCGTGCCCGTCTTCGGCAGGCGCACCTGCAGCGACTGGTGGCCCTGCGTGTGCCCCTTGGTGTCCAGCACCACGACCGAGCCGTCGCCGAACAGGTCGAAGTCGCCGGTCAGCTGCATGAAATCATAGTCGCGCGTGGCGTCGTAGTCCTTCAGGACGAACGCCGCCGACTGGAACTTCTCCGGCCACCACGCGGCCTTCAGCTCCTCCTTCTGCACCACGTGCTTGGCCTTGGGGAACAGCTTGATGTTGCCGGCGTGGTCCAGGTGGAAGTGGGAATAGACCACGTACTTCACCTGGTCGGCCTTGTAGCCCAGCTTCTCCAGCTGGCGGTCGATCACCTCCTCGCGCTTCTGGGTCGGGAAGAAGGCGCCGCACAGGCCCTTGCCCCAATAGCTCTCGCACTTGCCGTCCGACACGTCGACGTTGTTGCCGGTGTCGAACACGGTCAGGCCGCGTGGGTGGTCGATGATGTACATGGCGACCGGCACGCTGATCTTCTTGCCCACGTCGCGCATGGCGGTCAGCCAGCCCTTGTCCATCTCCAACTGGCCGCTGGACACCTGATAGAGCTTGATGCCCTCGGCCGCCTGCGCCGCCGGGGCCATCAGGCCCAGCACCGCGCAGGCGTACAACGCTTGTCTCCACATCATCGGCGTTCTCCTCTCCCTGTCAGTTTTTCAGAAGGTCAGGACCTGTCGGATGCTCTCCCCTTTGGCGAGGCGGTCGAAGGCGGCGTTGAGGCCGTCGAGCTTCACCCGCTCGCTCAGCAGCTTGTCGACCGGCAGGCGGCCGGCCTGGAACAGGCCGATGTAGCGCGGGATGTCGCGGCCCGGCACGGCGCTGCCGATGTAGCTGCCCTTCACCGTGCGCTCCTCCCCCACCAGCGACACGATGTTCAAGGGCCAGCGCAGCGTCGGGTTCGGCAGGCCGGCGGTCACCGTCGTGCCGCCGCGCCGGGTGATGCGATAGGCGAGGTCCATCGCCTGCGGCGAGCCGGCCATCTCCAGCGCCGTCTCCACCCCGCCGCCGGTCAGGTCGCGGATGGCGTCGGCGCAGCCGTCCTGGGTGGCGTTGAAGGTGTGGGTGGCGCCCAGGCCCTTGGCCATCGCCAGCTTGCCGTCGACGATGTCCACGGCGATGACCCGCGCCGCCCCGGCGGTGACGGCGCCCAGCAGCGCGCTCAAGCCCACCCCGCCCAGGCCGACGACGGCGACGGAGGTGCCGGGCTGCACGCGCGCGGTGTTGAAGACTGCCCCCGCCCCGGTCAGCACGGCGCAGCCGAACAGCGCCGCGTGCTCCAGCGGCAGCGACGGGTCGATGCGCACCAGCGAGTTGCGCGAGACGACCGCGTATTCGGCGAAGGCCGAGACGCCGACGTGGTGGTTCACCCGCTCGCCTCCCGACCCGTGCAGGCGCCATTCGCCGGACAGCAGGGAGCCGGCGCCGTTGGTCACTGCCGCCGGCTCGCACAGCGCCGGGCGCCCCTCCATGCAGGGCAGGCAATGCCCGCAGGACGGCACGAAGACCATCACCACGTGGTCGCCCGCCTTCAGGTCGGTGACGCCGCGCCCCACCTCCTCCACCACGCCGGCCGCCTCGTGGCCCAGCGCCATGGGCACCGGGCGCGGGCGGTCGCCGTTGATCACCGACAGGTCGGAATGGCACAGGCCGGCGGCGACGACGCGCACCAGCACCTCGCCGTCGCCGGGCGGGGCCAGCTCCAGTTCCTCGATCGCCAGGGGCCGGCTGTCCGCATAGGGTGCGCGCACCCCCATGGTCCGCAACACCGCCGCCTTGATCCTCATGCCGCGCTCCCTCAGCCGTGATAGTTGACCACCGTCTTGGTGACGCAGAACTCCTCCAGGGCCATGAAGCCCTTCTCGCGGCCGTGGCCGCTCTTCTTCACGCCGCCGAAGGGCAGCTCCACGCCGCCGCCGGCGCCGTAGCAATTGATGAAGACCTGGCCCGAGCGGATGCGCCGCGCCACGCGCTGCGCCTTCGCCCCGTCGCGCGTCCACACGCCGGCCACCAGCCCGTATTCCGTGGCGTTGGCGAGGCGGACGGCGTCCTCCTCGTCCTCGAAGGGCAGGATGGACAGGACGGGGCCGAACACCTCCTCGCAGGCCAGCGCGTTGCCGCGCGGCACCGGGCCGAACAGGGTGGGCAGCACGTAATAGCCGCCGGCCGGAAGGTCTGGGACGTACTGCGCCTCGGCGATCACCGGGATGCCGTCGGCCCGCGCGCGGTCGATGTAACCCTGCACCCGCGCGCGCTGCGCCGGGTTGATCACCGGCCCGCAGTCGGGGTCGATGTGGTGCGGCCCGACGCGCACCTTGGCGAAGGACTCCGCCAGCCGTTCCGTGAAACCGTCGTAGACGGAGCGCTGCACCAGCAGCCGGCTGCCGGCGGAACACGTCTGGCCGGCGTTCTGGATGATCGCCTTCTGCACGGTGGGCAATGCCAAGTCCATGTCGGCGTCCGCGAACACCACCTGGGGCGACTTGCCGCCCAGCTCCAGCGTGCAGCCGATGTGGTTCCGCGCCGCCGCCGTCTGGATCAGCGTGCCGACTTCGGGCGAGCCGGTGAAGGAGATGAAGTTGATGTCCGGGTGCGCGGCCAGCGCCGCCCCCGCCTCCTCCCCCCTTCCGGTCACGAGGTTCAAAGCACCGTCCGGCAGGCCCACCTCGGCCGCCAGCTCGACGATGCGCAACGCGCTGAGGCAGGCGTCCTCGGCGGGCTTGATCACCGTGGCGTTGCCCATGGCCAGCGCCGGGGCCAGCGTGCGGCCGAACATCTGCGCCGGGTAGTTCCACGGCGTGATGTGGGCGGTCACCCCGTGCGGCTCCTTCACGATGGCGATGTTGTAGCCGTTGAGGTACGGGATGGTGTCGCCGTGCACCTTGTCGGCCGCCGCCCCGTAGTATTCGAAGTAGCGGGCCAGCGCCTGGACGTCGGCGCGCGCCTGGGACATCGGCTTGCCGGTGTCGCGCGCCTCCAGGTCGGTCAGTTCCTGGGCATGATCCAGGATGCGCTCGGCCAGCCGCATCATCAGCCGGCCGCGCTCGGTCGCCGTCAGCCGGCCCCAGGCGCCCTCCACCGCGCGGCGCGCCGCCTTGACGGCGCGGTCCACGTCGGAGGCGCCGGCGCAGGCGATGCGGGCGATCTCCTGCCCGGTGCTGGGGGCGAAGACGGGCATGGTCTCGCCGCCGTCGGCCGCCTGCCACACCCCGTCGATGAAGAGCTTTGCCATGGAAAATCTCCACTCAATGCGCAGCCGACAGCGCGTCGGTCCGCGAGACCTCGCCGCGCTCGATCAGGTAGACGGTCTCGGCGAAGCTGCGCAGAAGGCTGGGGTTGGATTCGGTGATGAGGAGCGTGACCTCGCGCTCCCGGTCGCGCAGGGCCCGCAGCGCCTCGGCGTACTTCAGCGCCAGCGCGGGGGCCAGACCCTGGAACGGCTCGTCCAGCAGGACCAAGCGGGTGCCGACCATCAGCGCGCGGCCCAGCGCCACCATCTTGCCCTGCCCGCCGCTCAAGGACGCCGCCTTGCGGTCGCGCATCACCTTCAGCTCGGGCGCCACCTGGTAGATGAGGTCGAGGCGGTCGCGCATCAGCGCGGCCGGGAAGCCGCAGACCTGCCCGGGCAGCAGGATGTTCTCCTCGATGGAGAAGGTCGGGAACAGCCGCCGGTCCTCCGGCGCGTAGCCGATGCCGAGCGGCGGGCGACGGTGCGGCTCCAGCGCCGTGATGTCGCGGTCGCCGAAGCGGATGGAGCCGGACACGGCGGGCACGAAGCCCATGATGGTGCGCAGCAGCGTCGTCTTGCCGGCGCCGTTGCGGCCGACCAGCGCCACGGTGCTGCGCGGCGGCAGGACGAGGTCGGCGCGGCGCAGCACCGAAACCCCCTCGATGGTCGCGTCGATGGCCTGAATGGAAAGCATGGGGACCGGGAGCATGGCCTAGACCCCCGTCACGTTGCGCAGCACCTCGGGATCCGTCATCACCTGCGACGGCGGCCCGAGGGCGAGGATGCGGCCGGCGCTCCACACCGCGATGCGGCGGGCGTAGCGCTCGACGATCTCCATGTCGTGCTCGACGAACACCGAGGTGACCCGGCGCACCGCCAGCGCGCGGGCCAGCGTGTCCATGATGCCGACCTTCTCGGCCGAGCTGACGCCGCTGGTCGGCTCGTCCATCAGCAGCAGGCGCGGCTTCAGCGCCAGCGCCACGGCGATGTCGATCAGCTTGCGCACGCCTTCCGGCATCTCGCGGATCGGCTTGTCCGCCACCGGCAGCAGCCCGAAGAGGTCGAGCAGCTCGCGCATCTCCTCGCGCTGCGGCAGCTCGCCCAGACGCAGCCACGGCCAGCGCACGCGGTCGCGGGACGAGGCGGCCAGCAGCAGGTTCTCCAGCGCCGTGTGCTCCAGGAACAGCTGCGGGATCTGGAACGAGCGGGCGATGCCGCTGCGCGTGATGCGGCGCGGCGCCATGCCCACGAT
>NZ_DASPMG010000229.1:0-2917 GCF_035627195.1 Azospirillum sp. | reverse complement strand
GCGTGGCTCAACCGCTGCCGTCGCCTCGTCAAGGACTGGGAGAACCTCAACCGGCGGGCGCTGACCTTCCTGAGGCTCGCCTCGATCCGACTTATGCTGCGACGCCTATGTAAATCCGCCTAAACTTTCCGGACGGACTCTAAGACGCCAAGCGCAGAAGGCGCCGCGCTACGACAGCGCCGCCAGCAGGCCGAGGCCGGGCTTGGCCGGGGCGGCGCGGGGGGCGGACGGCGTGGCCGCCCCCGCCAGCGGCCGCGCCGCCAGCACCTCGGCCACCGGAATGGCGACCCGGTCGCCGGCCTGGAACCACAGCAGCTCCACCTCGCGCAGCGTCAGCCGGTGCGCCGGCGCGGCGGTTTCGACGATCGCCAGCGCGCCGTGGCGGCCGGCGGTAAAGGTATAGGCGGCGCGGCCCTGCGGCAGCACCGCCGTGTCGGCGCCGGCCCCGCCGACCACCGTGGCGTGGTCGGCCCGCCTCGGCGCGGACGGCGCCCAGGTGTCCGTCGCGGAAACGTAGGCGAGCGGATGGCCGACATACAGCACGTCGTCGCCGTCGCCGCCGTCGAGGTAGCCGCCGGTGCCGTTAGCGTAGAAGGTGTCGTCGCCCGTCCCGCCGTACAGCGTGTTGCGCTCCGCCGGGGCATCCCTATCGATTTCCGACCACAGTTCATCGGCGCCGGTGCCGCCGACCACGAGGTCGTCGCCGCCGGCGCCGTGCAGCGTGTCGTTGCCGGTGCCACCAAACGTTTGATCGTTGCCGTCGCCATCGATGGTGTAGTCGTCGCCCTCGCCGGCCCAGATCACATCCTCACCACCGTCGCCGTCGACCTCGTCGTCGCCGTCGCCACCCCAGGCGATATCATCGCCATCACCGGCACTGACGTCGTCGTCGCCGGCGCCGCACAGGAACTCCTCGGCCCGCGCCTTGCCGCGCAACCGGTTGTTGCCGGCGTTGCCCCGCACCACCGTCCGCGCCGCCGGCACCGGGGACGCCGCCGCCCGCACGCTGCCGCCGCCCGCCGCGGTGATGAACAGGTGGAAGCCGTCGCCGGCCTCCCGCCCCGCGGCGTCGCGCGCCGTCACCCGCAGCGTCAGGTCCGCCGCCCCCGCCGGCACCGTCCCCGACAGCGTCCGCGTCGCCGCGCTGAAGCGCAGCCAGCCGGGCAACGCCGTCCCGTCCTCCTGGCGCAGCCGCCACGTCAGCCGCCCGCCCTCGGGGCTGAGGAAGGTGTCGTCCGCCAGCTGGTAGCGGAAGCGGCGCCCCGCCGCCGCCGTCAGTTCCGGCACCGGCCGCACCACTTCCGGCCAGCGCCGCACCGGCAGGGCGCTGACCGCCACCGCCGGCCCGTCGGCAAAGCGCACCCGGCGCACGTGCCGCAGCAGGTCGGACCCGTCCGGCCCGTCGACCCGCACCGTCCCATCCGGCTCGGCGGTGAAGCGGTACTGGCTTTGCGCGGCGGAGAACAGCGCCAGCGTGGCGTCGGGGCCGCCGATCAGGGTGTCGTCACCGGGGCCGCCGACCAGGGTGTCGGCGCCGGCCAGGGCGTACAGCGTGTCGTGGCCGGCGCCGCCGTCGAGGCGGTCGGCGCGCGCCGTGTCGTACAGGGCGTTGCCGGCCTCGTCGCCGGTGACGACGACGGCGCGGGCGGCGGCGTCCCAGCGGGCGGTGACGCCGCCGTCGTCGGCGCCGTAGAGGTACTGTACCGCCTCGATGTCGCCGGGGCCGGGGGCCTGGACCGGGGTGCTGCCGGTCCCGTTGTAGGACTGCACGGTGAAGGCGCTGGTGTCCTGCTCCGCCGTCAGCTTCTGCCGGCCTTCGTTGGGATGCTCCAGCCCCAGGGCGTGGCCGATCTCGTGCAGCAGGGTTTCGAACCAGTAGTTGCCCGGCTCGAAGCTGTCGTCCGGGGCGATCGCTTCGGTGTTCAGGAAAATGTCGGCGTCGTCCTCGTCGGCATGGCCGTGAAAGCCGAGAGGGGGGGAGGAATAAGCCCTTGCCCCTGCGACGAAGCCGTGGAAGGCGTAGGCGGCGAAGCGGATGTCGCCGCCCACGTCCGGCGGCACCTCGACGAAGGAGAGGCCGCACACCGCCGCCCAGGCGGCCAGCGCCTGGCGCGCCGCCGTCTTCTCCGCCTCGCTCAGCGGCCGGAAGCCGGTCTGGCGCTGCCAGAAGCCGCTGAACGCCGTCTCGGGGAAACTGACGGTGACGGCGACCGGCGTGCCGGGCGGGGCGGCCCGGGTCCAGCGGGCCGGGGTGCTGACCGTCTCGTAGGCCAGTCCCTCGACCACCCGCGACGGGGTGGGCAGGCCCGGGTACAGCCAGTTGGGGATCGGGCTGGTGCGGACCTGATAGATCGGATCGCCCTCGGCGTAGGCGACCCGGCGGCGCGGGGTGGTGGTCATGGTTGTCTCTCCCGGAACGGCACGGCGCCGTGCCTGAATCCGCACGTTATGGTTACATTATACCCCGGACCTATTCTCCTGTTGATCGATAATTTGCCGCGTCCTTGCTCGCCCCGGTCGGATTATGGCCCTGACGGTCACCACCAGTCATCGCTCCCGCAGGCTCTCCTGCCGGTAGCGCAGCAGCGGGTCGAGCAGATACTCCAGCACCCCGCGCTCGCCGGGATCGTGTCCCGAGACGTGGTGTAAGAGCTGGGGCGCTCTTGTGGTCTCCGGTTGGTCTGGCCGGGATGGTCAGGCGGCCACGGCGGGCAGGCTGACGAGGGGATCATCGCCGAGCGGAGCGATGGTTTCCAGCGTCATGTAGCACGCCCGCTGGACGGCCCATTCGTCGTTTTGTTCCAAGAGGATCGCCCCGATGAGGCGGGTAATCGCCTCCTCGTTCGGGAAGATACCCACGACCTCGGTGCGGCGCTTGATCTCGCCGTTGAGGCGTCCAATCGGGTTCGTCGAATGG
>NZ_DASPMG010000228.1:0-32877 GCF_035627195.1 Azospirillum sp. | reverse complement strand
CCAACGATCCGGAAAGCCTGCCGAGCGACATCGCACTCACCCTGCTGGAGGATCGCCAGGGACGGCTGTGGGTCGGCACGGCCAGCGGCATCGGCATCCTGGAGGCCGGGACAGGCGGCAAGCCCCGGTTCCGCCGCCTCGGCACCGCGCACGGCCTCCCCCACGATACGGTCACCAAAATCCTGGAGGACCGCAGCGGCACCGTCTGGGCGGTGGGCGGTGACCGGCTCGCCATGATCGATCCGCACACGCTGTCGGTGCGAACCTTCGGCCTGGTCGAAGGGGCGGGCATCCGCACCCACTGGGTGGGCTCCGGGGCGCGGCTGCCGGACGGCACGCTGCTGTTCGGCGGCTTCGGCGGGTTGACCGTCGTCCGGCCCAGGATCCAGCCGGAGTGGGGCTTCCGCCCGCCGGTGGTGGCGACCGAGGTGCGGCTGGGCGGACGCCCGGTGCCGATCCCGGCGGGAACCGATCCGATCGTCATCAGCCCTGGGGGCGGCCACCTGGAGGTGGACTTCGCCGCGCTCGACTACCTGGAGCCGCAGCGCAACCGCTACGCCTACCGGCTCGAAGGCTTCGACCGTGCCTGGATCTCCGAAAGCACGAACAACCGCACGGCCACCTACACCGGGCTGCCGCCCGGCTCCTACGGCCTTTTGATCCGCGGCAGCAACCGGGACGGCGTGTGGAGCGATCCGCCGTTGCGCCTTCCCATCACGGTCCTGCCGACCTGGTACCAGACGGCCGGCTTCCAGGTCGCCGCCGCCCTGGCCGGCGCCGCGCTGCTGTTCGCCGCCGTCCAGGGGCGGACCGCCATCCTGCGCCGGCGCCAGCGGGAATTGGAGCGGCAGGTGGCGTTGCGCACGGCGGAGGTCCAGGCCGAGCGCGCCCGTGCCATCGCGGAAGAGGCCAGCGCCCGCCGCGCCAAGGAGGAGGCCGAGGCCGCCGACCGCGCCAAGTCACGGTTCCTGGCGGTGATCAGCCACGAGATCCGCACGCCGCTCAACGGCATGCTCGGAATGCTCCAGATGCTCGATCCGCAAGGCCTCGACCAGGGGCAACGCCGGCGCATCGAGATCGCCAAGCGCTCCGGCGACACGCTGGTCAGCCTGATCGAGAGCATTCTCGACTATGGACGCTACGAGGCGGGGGGCACCCACCTCAGCCTCTCCGACGTCGATCCCCGGCGTCTCGTCGAGGGCGCCGTGGATCTCTTCCGGCCGCAGGCCGAGGCGAAGGGCATTCGCCTCGATCCGACGGTCGCGCCGGATGTGCCGGCGATGATCCGTTGCGACCAGGTGCAGATCGCCCGCGTTCTGCACAACCTGCTCGGCAATGCCATCAAATTCACACGCCATGGCGGGATCGGCCTCACTCTCGATGTGGCTCCGGAGCCGGGCGGTGGGCGGACGATGCTGCGTCTCGCCGTCACCGACAGCGGGATCGGTATCGCGCCAGAGCTGCACGCGGCGATCTTCGAGGATTTCGTGCAGGCTGACGATTCGATCGCCCGGAGGTTCGGCGGCACCGGCCTGGGCCTCGCCATCAGTCGGCGCATCGCCGCGCTGCTGGGCGGCGACCTGACGGTGGACAGCATCGTCGGCGTCGGCAGTACGTTCCGCCTGATCGTGCCGGTTGAGACCGTCGCGAACCGCCCGCCGGCCAGCCTGCCCCGGATCGAGGACGGCACCGAGGACGGCACCGGGGGCGGCGCCCTGGCTGTCCTGCTCGTCGACGACGATCCGATCAACCGTGAGGTCGGTGCCGGGTTGATCGGTCGTCTGGGACATCGGGTGGTTGTCGCCGAGGATGGTCCATCGGCACTCGATGCCGCCGCCACGCACGCGTTCGGCGTCATCGTGATGGATCTGCACATGCCCGGCATCGACGGGATCGAGACCATCCAGCGTCTGCGGAAGCTTCCGAACGCGACGGCGACCAGCTGGCGGCTGATGGTAATGACCGCCGACGTCACCGAGGACACGCGCCGGCGCTGCGCGGAGGCGGGCATTGAAACCATCCTCAGCAAACCGCTGCACCTCCGGGTTCTGCGCGAGGCACTCGCCAAAGTCTCGCCCGGTCCGACGGGCCCTGCACAAACCGCCGCGGGCGTGAGCGATCCGGCCGGTTGCCTGGACCTGGGGTTTCTGGCGGACCAGTGGGATGCCGTGGGGACGGCCGAACTGATCCGGCTCACGCGATCCTTCGTCCGATTGTCGCGGCGCATGATCGCCGATCTGGACGCCGCCGTAGCGGCCGACAATCAGAAGGGCGCGCAAGCGCTGGCCCATCGGTTGCGCAGCGCCGCCGGCGCACTGGGCATGGTCGCTCTGGAGGGCGCGGCGGCGGCCGTCGAAACGGCAGCCAGAGGCGAAACCGGGGCGGACGCAACGCACGTCGAGGAGTTGCGCCGTCTGCGGCGGGCGTCGTTCGACGCCCTGTTCGCCACTGCCCGCCACGCCCGGAGCCGCCTGCCTGCACCTTCTGACTGAGTCGGTGCACTCTGACTGAGTCGGTGCACTGGCGGCCCTCAGGACGCCGGTTCGACCGGAATGCCCAGCCGATACCCGACCCCCGGCATGGTCACGATCAGGGATGCGCCGCCGCCTTCCGGCTCCAGCTTGCGCCGCAACCGCGCCACCAACGAGTCGACGGTTCGCAGGTCGCCCGCCGAGCCGCGATTGCTCACCACCTCGATCAGGTATTCCCGGCCCAAGGGCTGGCCGTCCGCTTGGGCGAGTGCGGCAAGCAGGTCGAACTCGGCGCGCGTCAGCGGGATCTGCGTGCCGTTGCGCAGTGCCATCTCGCGCCGCGTCAGGTCGATCAGCCAGGGTCCGAGGGCCAGGATGTGGTTGCGCTTGGCCGGCGCGCGCTCGAGCGCGCGCCGGCGCAGCAGCGCTCGCGTCCTCGCCAGCAGTTCCCGCATCTTGACGGGCTTGGTGACATAGTCGTCACCACCCAGTTCCAGCCCCACGACAAGGTCGGTTTCGCTGTCCCGCTGGGTTACGAAGATAATGCCCGCGGAACTCTCCGCACGGATTTCCTGGGCAAGGTCCAATCCGTTGCCATCCGGCAAGTGGATATCGACGAAGACCAGATCGGGTCTCTGTTGCCGCATGATGTCCCGGCATTCCGCACCGCAACTCGCCTCCTCGACGTGAAATCCCTCCTGAGAGAAGTAGTTCGCAATCATGGATCGCGTGATCGGGTCATCCTCCACGACGATCAGATGAGTGCGCGCATAGTCGGGTCGGGTCGGCGCCATAAGCCTACAATCTTTATTTGAGTTCTGGCGTAGCTGAAGGGCTATGGAACCATAGACTTAAAGAACTCGGGTGACCATGGGCAACTTCATAATGGAGCCCACCACCAACCAGGGGTAGCTTCGGCGACGGTGGGCATCCGGACGGGGGGATCGCGCCAGTAAGCTTCCCCTGCGCGAGTGGACACCGGATTATGCGGCCCGAAGCTCGGCCTGCTCTGGGGTGATGTAGCCGAGGGCTGAGTGCAGCCGTTGGCGATTGTAGTAACCTTCGATGTAGGCGAACAGGTCGCGTTTGGCGGCCTCGCGGGTCGGATACCGCTGGTGGTGGACCAACTCCGACTTGGCCGTTCCGAAGACGCTCTCCATGGGGGCGTTGTCCCAGCAGTTGCCCTTGTGGCTCATGGACTGAACGATGCCGTGATCCTTCAAGGCTTTACGGTACTCCGCCGAGGCGTATTGGCTGCCGCGGTCGCAGTGGTGCAGAAGGCCGGGGGCGCTGACGCTGGATCGCCATGGTCAGCGCCGCCAGCGGCAACTCGGTGCGCAGGTGATCGCGCATCGCCCAGCCGACCGCCTTGCGGCTGAACAGGTCCAGGATCACCGCCACATACAGCCAGCCCTCGTCGGTCGGCACCCAGGTGATATCAGTGACCCAGACCTGGTTCGGCGCGGAAGGCGAGAAGTCGCGGTCCAGCCGGTTGGGGGCGACCGGCGGGGCGTGGTTGCTGTCGGTGGTGCAGATGCGGTAGGCACAGGGGCGCTCGGCTCGAATGCCGTGACGGCGCATGAGGCGTTCGACGCGCCCGCGGCTGACAGTCCGGCCCTGCGCCCGCAGGGCGGCATGAATGCGCGGGGCTCCATAGCGTTTGCGGTGCTGGTCGTGAAGGCGCTGGATGTCGGCCAGCAACTGCCGGTTGGCCGTTTCACGCGCGCTCTCTGGCCGTGTCCGCCAAGATAATAGCTGGATGGCGGCACGCTGAGGGCATCGCAGAGCACCCGAACCGGGTATTCGCCGCGGCAATCCTCAATGATCCGGAACCTCATTTCAGAGGCTCCGAGAAAATGCTCACAGTTTTTTTAATATGCCCCGTTCCATGCGCACGCGATCAAGCTCGCGCTTCAGTCAAGCGATTTCCGCCGACGGATCGCCGGCGGACAGGGGGGCCGCCGCCTGCTTGTTGGGGAACTGCGGCGGCCCCCCTGTCCCGGGACCCCGCCGACGTCAGTTGCGCAGCATCGAGGGCTGGATACCCAACTCCTTCGCGACGTGCTCCCGCGGCCGTCCGCTGCTCTCCAGCAGCGCCACAGCCTCCCGTTTGAACTCGTCCGTGAAGAAGCGCCGTTTCGTCGTCATCGTTCACCTCTCCGCTCCCAGCGGGAGCTTAGCAAAGGTGTCCACCGATTCGGAGGAGGGGCAAACCACGATGGCCGCCCCGCTGTGAACAACCGGCCCGCTTACGCCAGCTTAAGGGGGGCGCTCCCGCGGGCCGATTCCCCACAGCTCCTACACCACGCTCTGGGACATGACCTCCGGACCGGAAGCCGCCAGCCCTTCCGCAGATCATCGTCGCCGCCAACATCGCGGCGGTCAAGACGCCGAGCGTCAGGCGCTCCAGCGCCCTACATGTCCGTGCGTCGCCAGTACAGGATCTCAGGATCTTTTGACATTAATTGTGGATCGACGCTCAATTCTCGCCCGCGTATTTGCCAAGTTCAATCCAACTGAACCAGACGCTTGGCTACGCTGATCGGCGTCCGAATTCCATACCGATCCTCAGCCCCATGCACTCAGCTGCCGTGAGTAGCTCAGGAGAGGCAAGAATGAATCTATTTGCTGAGCAATAATAGTATTTCATTACCGCTTAGTGTGCCTGAAGCTTAGATATCTATATAACGCCCTATCATGTTGAACATATAATTATATGTAGCGGCGATTTGCCGCATTATTCAGGCGAGCCTCGTCGTGATAGCCGGCAGAACAACCTGCTGGGAGAGTATGCAATGGTTGGGTCGATCGTTGTGTCTACTGAAGAGGGTGTCAACACGACGGTGTCGAACGACCAGTACAGCCCATCGGTGGCGGTTCTGGCCAACGGCACGCGGGTGGTGACGTGGACGTCGAACGGCCAGGACGGCGCGGGCTTCGGCATTTACGCGCGCCGCTACGACGCCACCGGCGCCGCGCTCGGCGGCGAGTTCCGCGTCAACAGCGTCACCGGGCGCAACGAGGTCAGCCCGTCGGTGGCCGCCCTGGGCAACGGCGGCTTCATGGTCGTCTGGCACGACTACCAGACCAGCCTGGGCGCCGATCCGATCGGTGTCTACGCCCAGCGCTACGACGCCAGCGGCGTCGCCGTGGGCGCCCAGATGACCCTGAGCCCGGTCGGCTGCGCCACGCCGCCCAAGGTGGTGGCGCTGGCCGACGGCAGCGCGCTGGCGCTGTGGCAGGCCAGCAACGGCACCATCGCCGGCCAGCGCTTCGACGCCAACGGACAGGCGCTCACCGGGGTCTACGCCGTCTCTACCTACTCCGGCAACGGCGGTGCCAACACGCCGAACGCCACGCCGCTGGGCGACGGGCGCTATCTGGTGACGTGGTGCGCCTGGACCAACTCCATCGGCATGATGTCCGACGTCTGGGGCCAGGTCTATGCGGCCAACCACACGCCGGTCGGCGGCGCCTTCATGGTCAACAGCCGCGGGCCGGGGACGGTGGCCTACGGTGAGCAGCAGAACGCCGCGGTGGGGCTGGCGGATGGCGGCTTCGTCGTCGTCTGGATGGCCGCCGACAACCGCGACGGCAGCGGCAACGGCATCTTCCTGCGCCGCTACAACGCCGCCGGCCAGCAGATGACCGGCGAGGTGCTGGTCAACAACGCCTACGTCACGGGCGACCAGCAGCAGCCGTGCGTGACGGCGCTGGCCGACGGCGGCTTCATGGTGGCGTGGACCTCGGCCGGGCAGGACGGCAGCGGCTACGGCGTCTACGCCCAGCGCTACGACGCCACGGCCCAGCCACTGGGCGGCACCTTCCTGCTGGAGGCGAACAGCTCCGGCCACCAGTTGCAGCCGGCCCTGACAGCCCGTCCGGACGGCGGGCTTATCGCCGCCTGGGGCGGCCAGGACGGTGCCGGCTACGGCGTCCAGTTGCGGGAGTTCGGCAACGCCGCCGGTGGCGGCAGCAGCCCCTTCATCATCATCGAAGGTACGGCCGGTAACGACGCACTGACCGGCGGCGGCACCCGTGAGCGAATCTACGGCCGCGATGGCATGGATACCTTGAGCGGCGGGGCCGGGGACGACATTTTGTTCGGCGGCAACGGTCAGGACGTGCTGGACGGCGGGACCGGTGCCGATCTGATGCTCGGCGGTGCGGGCGACGACATCTACCTCGTCGACCAAGCGGGCGATACCGCCTGGGAGGATGCCGGCGACGGCGTCGACGAGGTGCGTGCCGCCACAGCCAGTTACACCTTGAGCGCCAACATCGAACGCCTCACCTTCGTCGGGACCGGCGCCTTTGCGGGCACCGGTAACGCCCTGGACAACACGATCCGCGGCGGCGCAGCCGACGACGTGCTCAGTGGCAATGCCGGCAACGATTCCCTGGATGGTGGTGCCGGCGCCGACACGCTGGCCGGTGGAACAGGCAACGACGTCTATGTGGTCGACAGCCCGGCCGACGTGGTCGTTGAAGCCGTCGGCGAGGGAACGGACGAAGTGCAGACGATCCTCCCCGCCTATACTCTGGGCGCCAACCTCGAACGACTGGTATACACCGGCAGCGGTGCTTTCGCGGGCACCGGCAATGCTGGGGCAAACTATATCCAGGGCGGCTTTGGCAACGACTCTCTACACGGTGGCGGCGGCGCCGATACGCTGGTTGGTGGCGCTGGCAACGACATCTACATCGCCGACGCGGGATCGGTCGTCGTCGAGGGCGCTGGCGGCGGCATCGATGAGGTGTGGAGCACGGCGAACGCCTACGCTCTCGACATCGAAGTCGAATTGCTCACCTTCGTCGGCAGTGGCGACTTCGCCGGAACAGGCAACGCCCTGGCCAACATCATCCGGGGTGGTGCCGGCAACGACACGCTGATGGGCGGCGCCGGCGCCGACACGCTGATCGGTGCCGCCGGCAACGACGTCTACAGCATCGGCGAAGCTGGCGACGTGGTGACGGAAGACGCCAGCGGCGGCGTCGACGAGGTGCGGACGACGCTGAACGCCTACTCGCTTGGCGCGAACCTGGAGAACCTGACGTTTGAGGGGGGCGGGGCCTTCTCCGGCACTGGCAACGCTCTCGACAACCTGCTGCGAGGCGGTGCGGGCAACGACACGCTGGTTGGTGGTGCGGGCAACGACACGCTGGTTGGCGGTGTCGGCACCGACCGCCTGAGCGGCGGCACCGGCGACGACCTCTACACCATCGACACAGCGGGGACGATCGTCGTCGAGTTGGATGGAGCCGGGATCGACGAGGTGCGCACGACGCTCGCCTCCTTCCGGCTGTCAAACGCTGTCGAACGCTTGACTTTCGTCGGCACCGGCGCGTTCAACGGTGCCGGCAACGCGTCCGACAACACCATCATTGGGGGCGACGGCAACGACACCATCACCGGTGCCGGCGGTGCTGACCGGTTGGAGGCGGGGGCAGGCGACGACCTGATGTACGTCGACGGTGCGGACACGTTCATCGATGGCGGTGACGGTTTCGACACGGTCTACGTCCAAGGCGCTGCCGGCGCCACAGTCGATCTGGCTACCGCGCGGATCGAGCGGATCTTCGGTGGCGTCGGCGCTGACCGGCTGTCCGCCGCCGGAGCCACGGCCGGGGTCTACGTCAATGGCGGTGATGGCACCGACCAACTGACGGGCAGCGCCTTCGCCGATACGCTGGGCGGCGGCGACGGCGACGATACGATTGGCGCGGGCGACGGCAACGACACCATCACCGGCGGCACCGGAGCCGACCAACTGGTGGCTGGTGCCGGCGACGACCTGATGTACGTCGATGGCGCCGACACGCTGATCGACGGCGGCGACGGCTTCGACACGGTCTACGTCCAAGGGATCGTCGGCGCCACGGTGGATCTGACCGCCTCACGTATCGAAAGGGTCTTCGGGGGCGCTGGGGACGACCGGCTGTCCGCCACGACGGGGGGGCTTGCAGTTTATGTCAACGGCGGTGCCGGCAACGACCAGCTGGCTGGCGGTTCCCAGGGCGACACGCTCGCTGGCGGCGACGGCAACGATACGGTGAATGGTGGCGATGGCAGTGACACCATCACCGGTGGCGCCGGAGCCGACCAACTGGTGGCTGGTGCCGGCGACGACCTGATGTACGTCGACGGTGACGACACGCTGGTTGAGGGTGGCGATGGCTTCGACACCGTCTATGTCCAGGGCACTGTCGGAGCGATCATCGATTTGGCGGCTGCCGGGATTGAGAGGATCTTCGGAGGTGTCGGCAGCGATCGGCTCTCGGCCGCTGGGGCAGGGGCCGCGATCTACGTCGCCGGCGGCGACGGCGACGACCAACTCACCGGCACCGCATACGGCGATACGCTGGCCGGCGGCAACGACAACGACACCATCGAGGGCGGCGACGGTGACGATACCATTACCGGAGGCGTCGGCGCGGATCGGCTTGTGGCCGGGGCGGGCAACGACCTGATGTACGTCGACGGCGCGGATACGTTCATTGATGGCGGCGACGGCTTCGACACGGCCTACATCCAGGGTATCGCGGGGGCGACCGTCGACTTGGGCGCTGCCCGGATCGAGCGGGTGTTCGGCGGTGCCGGGGATGACCGTTTGTCAGCCCAATCCGTCGGTTCCGGCTTGTATGTAAACGGCGGCGACGGCGACGACCAGCTCACCGGCGGTAGCGGTGCTGACACGCTGGTGGGCGGCGACGGCGATGACGTGGTGAGCGCGGGCGACGGCGACGACACCATCACCGGCGGTGCCGGCGCGGACCAACTGGTGGCCGGCGCCGGTGACGACCTGATGTACATCGATGGCGCGGACGCCCACATCGATGCCGGTGCCGGCTTCGACACAGTGTATGTCCAGGGCACCGTCGGGGCGACCATCGACTTGGCGGCTGCCGGAATCGAGCGGATCTTTGGCGGCGTCGGCGGAGACCGACTCTCGGCCGCCGGGGCGGGAAATGCAACCTACATCAACGGTGGAGATGACTCTGACCAGTTGTCCGGCGGTACCGGTGCCGACACGCTGGTTGGAGGCAACGGTGATGACACGCTGGCCGGCGGTGGCGGAGACGACACGCTCACCGGCGGCGCGGGCGCGGACGTCTTTAAAATCTTCGATCCGTCGCACGGGCGCGACCACGTCACCGATTTCTCCGCAGGTACTGACAAGATCGCCGTAGTCGGGCCAAATTTCGGCAGCATCACCACAGGGATGCTCTCTGCGTCCAACTTTGCCCTGAACGCGCCGGGCGATGCGAACGATTGGTTCGTGTTCAACACCAGCACCGGCGTGCTGTCGTTTGACGCTGACGGTTCGGGAACTGGTGCCGCAGTCTCCATCGCGGTTCTGAATGTTCGCACGCTGTCCGCATCGGACATCGTCGTGTTGGCAGGATAGGTATGGTGTTGAGGGGATCGGAGAGCGGAGCGCCCGTTTTGGCGTTCCGCTCCGCTCCGTACTGCGCTCATCAATCGAGCGCCTGTCGCAAGGGAGTGTCAGGAGATTGGGGGTCAAGCAGCCGTAGCGATACCGGAGGCGGCAGAGGCTTCGGCTTTGAAAGTTGACCGAAGCTGGAGCCGAACTGGCCGTTGACAACGGCGCAGCGGACCTGCAGGAGGAGGTCAGCACCTCGGCGTGACCAGCGCATCTGCTGCGCCTTGTTCATGCGGCGGTTGACCAGAAAGTTCGCCGTGCCTTCGGTCAGCGCCGTTCCAACCCGCTGGCCGGCGCGGTGCCGCTCGGCGTAATGGGTGATCCACGCGCTCTGGCCGGAGAGATACCGGTCAAGCTCACGCAAAGCCGTCCACAACCGACGGCAGGCCGGCGTCTTGCGCCCGTCGCTGGCCTTGCCGTTCCAGATCCGCCAATGCAACCGCGGTGTCGGTCAATAAGGCGTCGGCCATCTGCTTGGCGTGCTGCAGGCGCATGGCGATGTGGAACCAGTCGAGATACGGCTGGGTGGTCACGCCGGCAGCGGCCAGAAGGGAGCGTAGCCCGGAGCAGCCGTCGGTGAACGCGCTCACCTCGGCGGCCTCGCTCTGACCGACCACGGCAAGGCTGTGCTGGATCAGCAACGTAATGTCGGTCTCGGCTTTGGCGACCGCGGCAAAGACGTGCCGGGCTCCGGCGGACGTCTCGACGTTGCCGAGGCGGACTTCCAGATGCCGGCCCCCCTTCACAGCTCCGGATGAACGTCGAACCCAGGCTGAGGGTGATCACCGTGGCCGCCGCCCTGGGTTCGGTGACGGGCACGGTGCGCAGCTCTTCGCCGACTTTCAGCGTGCAGGCACGCATGGTTTCGTGGCTGGACCCAGCTTCCACCGGCAGAAGATGCTCGAGCACCCCAGCCGCGATGCGATAGAGCAGGAGCGCACAGAGATATGCCCGGAGCTGGTCGAGTTCGGGCGTCGAGCGGGCATGGGCTGGCCAGTCGACGCCGGCCTCCGTACCGCGGCAGCCGGTACAGCGGAAGCGGGGCAGTCGGACCATCACCGCGCCGAACAGGGTGGCCAGCGGGCGGGTTCGGTAATCTTTCACATGACACGCGGTTTCGCAGGTTCGGCAGAGCGGCCGCCGAGCGGCATGATCGCGGCTTTGCGCGGCGATGACCTTCTGTTGCACGCGGGCGAGGAGCTGCTTGCCCTCAGCGTGCGTCAGGCCCAGAGCGGCGAGATCGCGTAGATCATCGGGGCGGTGGATCTCCAGAACGTCAGCGCTGCGGGGCGGACTGTCACCCTTGATCTCCACCAAGCGCAAAATCCACCTCCCTTGATCCTCAGCCGGTGAAACATTCGGCCGGTCATACCCTCCTCAGCGCAATACCCCCAAACTCCTGGCACTCCCCCTCCGGCGCCAGCAGGCCCGCGATGTAGAGCGGCGCCCAGTGCCGTTGCGCCGGTCCAGGAACGGGGCCAGCCAGCGCTCCTGGTCGGCCGTTCATGCCTCACTCATCTTGTCCATCGCCGCCTCCCAGGAAACACCCTGGAACGCTCAACAGACCAGCCGATCATCCCTTCCGATCAGGTTGGCAAGGTAGTGATAGCGATGGACCGATCGCCAACGTTTGAGGCCGACATCCGCCGGCGCACCACATTTTGCACCAAGGCCGGCCCGCTCACTCCGCGCGCAGCGCCTCGATGGGGTCGAGCTTGGCGGCGCGGCTGGCGGGGTAGTAGCCGAAGAACACGCCGATCAGCACCGAGACCGCCACGCCCAGAACCAGCCCCTGGCTGGAGATGAAAAACGGGATCCCGTTCATCTCGCCGAAGCCGTAGGCGGTCGCCATGCCGGCCACCAGCCCGATGGCGCCGCCGGCCAGCGACAGCATCACCGCCTCGGTCAGGAACTGCCAAGTGATCTCGCGCGGGCGGGCGCCGATGGCGAGGCGCAGGCCGATCTCGCGCCGCCGCTCGGTCACCGAGACCAGCATGATATTCATCACGCCCACCCCGCCGACGATCAGCGAGATGCTGCCGATGGCGCCGAGCAGCAGCGTGAACAGGCGCATCTGCTGCTGCATGGTGGCGATCAACTCCTCGGCCAGCTGCACCCGCGCGTTGGCGCCCGGCGCCTTCTCGGCGATGCGGCGGTGCACGGCCTCCGCCGCCTGCCGGGTGTCGTGGCCGGGGGACGCGCGGCCGACCAGCATGCTCACCTTGGCCTGCTCCGCGATGCGGCGCATGGCCGGGGCCGGCACGAATAGCGTGCGGTTGGCGTCCACCGGAAGCAGCGGGTTGAAGGCCGCCGGGCCCAGTTCGCCCACCACGGCGAACAGGCTGTCGCCGATCTGCAGCGTGTCGCCGGGCCGGGCCGGGGTGATCGCCTGCGCGCCGAAGCCGCCCTCGAACGCCTTGGCACCGACGACGACGAACGGCTCCGACCCGTCGATGGTGGAGACGAAGCGGCCCTTGTCCACCTGCAGCTTGGCGACGTTCAGGAACGCCTCGGTGGTGCCCACGGTCTGCGCGAAGCCGCGCTGGCCGTCGCGGATGTAGCCGGGGCCGCCGGTGATGACTGGCACCAGCACGCGCACGCCCGGCGTGTCGGCGAACCGCTCCGCCACGTCCAGGTCGAGGCCCTTGAAGGTCTGGGTGGGCGAGATGTTGATGGTGAACAGGTCGGTGCCCATGGCCTCGAACTGTTGCAGCGCCTGGGCGGTGACCATCTGGCCGACATTGGTCATGGCGATGACCGACGCCGTGCCGATGACGATGCCGATGAGCGCCAGCAGCGAACGCTGCTTGGCGCCGATCAGGTTGGCCGCGGCCTCGCGGGCGATCTGCAGCAGCATGCCGGCCTCACGCCGCCGCCGGGTGGGCGACCGGCTTGGCGGCCGGGTGGGGGCGCGCCGGCCGGGCCTTGTCGAAGGCGCCGTCGTCGCCCACCAGCAGGCCGTCGCGCAGCAGCAGCCGGCGCCGGCACTGCGCGGCCACGCCGGGGTCGTGCGTGATGATCACCGTCGTCACGCCCAGGCTGGCGTTCATCTCCCGGAAAAGGTCCAGCACCTCCTGCCCGACGCGGGTGTCGAGGGCGCCGGTCGGCTCGTCGGCCAGCAGCAGGCTCGGCTCGCCGACCAGCGCGCGGGCGATGGCGACGCGCTGGCGCTGGCCGCCGGACAGCTCGTTCGGGCGGTGGTGCGCGCGGTCGGCCATGCCGACGCGGTCCAGCCACGCCATGGCCTGCTCGCGCCGCGCGCGCGTGCCGATGCGGCGGTAGAACAGCGGCAGCGCCACGTTGTCCAAGGCGCTCAGCCGCGGCAGCAGGTGGAAGGACTGGAAGACGAAGCCGATCTTGCGGTTGCGCAGGTCGGCCTGACGGTCGGGCGACAGGGACGCCGCGTCCTGCCCGTCGATGCGGTAGGCGCCGGCCGTGGGCCGGTCGAGCAGGCCGACGATGTTCATCAGCGTCGACTTGCCGGACCCCGAGGTGCCCATGATGGACACCAGCTCGCCGGCACCGATGGTGAAGGTGACGCCCTTCAGCACCTCGACGTCGACGGGGCCGACCCGGTAGGTCTTGCGGACATCCTGAAGCTCGATCATCGCGGCCGGTGTGTCTGTGCGTGCTGCCGTAGGGTGCGGGTGACGCTAGCACCGCAACCGGCGAAAGGAAACGCGCGCGATGCGGCGGTCTACTTTCCCCAGTCCAGCCGGTCCGGGTCGATGTTGAAATCCAGGAAGTCCGAACCGCCGTCGACGAACACGTGGCAGCCCGGCTGGTTGCACGCGTAGATGCCGGAGACCTCGACCGCGCCGCTGGCCGGGGCGGAGGAGATGTTGGCGGCGGCGCGGGCGGTCCCGTTGCGCACGTCGACCATCAGCATCCAGCCGCGGTCGATGCGGACGATCTTCCGGAGGAATCCCTGCGTCGTCTTGGACGGGGCGGCGTCGACGGTTCCGGTCTCGGTCCTGTCGGCCTTGCAACCGCTCCAGTCGCAGAACATGAAGGTGTAGGCGTAGACGTTCGGGCTTCCGTTGGTGAAGGTGACGCGGATGTCGGCCGCCGCAGCCGGGGCGGGCAGGGTGACGACCGGCAGGGCCGCGAAGGCCAGGGCGGCGAGGATCGTGCGCGTGCGGTTCGTCATGGTGGTCTCCCTTCGGTGCCAAGTGCCGCGGGCGGTGCGTGCCATCCTTTGTGGCGCCGGTGCAGCTTAAGTTCCACGCCGGGCGCGGGAAAGGGCCGGGTGCTTGCGGGGTGCCGGTGGACGTGCTTTCGTATCGGCGATCGATCGTTCCGTGCAGGGTTTCGCAGCATGCCGGTGCTTGCCGTCCGCCGTTTCGCCGCCGTGCTGGCGGTGGGTCTCGCCGCCTGCGGCACGCCCGAGGTGCTGGAGCGCCCGGTCGCCGGCCCCACCATGCCGCCGCCCAAGGGCGAGACGATGCCGCTGCCGCGCTACGCCGTGCGTACCGGCGAGGAGGCGGTGACACGCACGCTCGACGCCATCGACGACACCGGCTCCGGCTCCGGCTCCGGCCTCGCCACCCTGCCGCCGGCCGGCGCTGTTCCGGCAATGCCGGGACAGGCCACCCCCGGCGCGCCTGCACCGGAAGGCGACGACTGGTCGGAGCTGCTGGCGGCGCCAGGGCTTCCGGTGCCCGGCACCTACCGCCGCTCGGGCGGTCAGATCGTCGGCCCGCAGGGGCCGCTGGTCCGGCAGGCCGACGGGCTGTATCGTCGCGCCGACGGCACTTGGACGCGCCGCTCCGGCGACACCTGGGTGCATTCCGACGGCACCTCGACGCAGCGCAACGGCGACACCTTCTTCCACTCCGACGGCAGTTGGACCCGGCGCAGCGGCGACACGATCGTCGATTCGAAGGGCGGAAGTTGCACCCTGGCGGCCGGCACGGCGGTCTGCGCCGGTCGCTGACCGATCTACCCGGTTCCGTTACCGCGTTCGCGATGGGGCGGAGATCGGGGAATGCCCGGCTCCCTTCGGCGGCTGGGGTGACCGCCTGTATCAGTCGTGGTGCTGGACGACGATCCGGCCGCCGAGCCGGTGGATCTGCATCTGGTAGCCGAACATCGCCTCCAGCCGGTCGACGGTCAGCACCTCCGCGGGCGGGCCGTCGGCGACGATGCGGCCGTCCTTCATGCCGACGATCCGGTCGGCGTAGGCGGCGGCGTGGTTGATGTCGTGCAGGACGATGACCACGGTCCGCCCCAGCCGGTCGACGGCGTCGCGCAGGTGCCGCATTATCTGCCGCGCGTACATCATGTCGAGGTTGTTCAGCGGCTCGTCCAGCAGCAGGTAGCCGGTGCCCTGGCAGAAGGCCATCGCGACGAAGGCGCGCTGCCGCTGCCCGCCCGACAGGGTGTCGAGGTCGCGGTCGGCCAGCGCGGTCAGGTCGAACTGCTCCAGCGCTTCGGCGACGCATCGGCGGTCCTCGTCCGTCAGGCGGCCTCGGCTGTGCGGGAAGCGGCCGAAGCCGACCAGCTCGCGCACGCTCAGCCGGCTGGCGAGGCCGGTGTCCTGGCGCATGATGGTCAGAACCTTGGCCAGCTGCCGGCTTGGCGTGCGGTCGACCGCCAGCCCGTCCACGGCGATGCGCCCGGCCTGAAGCGGCTGCAGGCGGGCGACCAGCGACAGCAGGCTGGACTTGCCCGCGCCGTTCGGCCCGATCAGCGCCGTCAGCCCGCCCTTGGGCAGCGTCACCGACACGTCCCGCAGGATCGCGGCACCTTGAAGGGTGAGGGAAACGCCCTCGATCTCGATCATCGTCCGCGTCCGGTTGCCAACAGGATCAGGAAGACCAGCCCGCCCAGGAATTCGACGATCACGCCCAGCGTCGCGGCCCCGCCGAACCCGTGCTGCAGGACCGTCTGACCGCCCACCAGCACCGCCACGGCGATGCAGGCGGCGGCCGGCAGCAGCACGGCGTGGCGCTGGGTGCCGGTCAGCCGCTCGGCCAGGGCCACGACCAGCAGGCCCAGGAAGGCGACCGGTCCGACCAGCGCCGTGGACACCGCCACCAGCAGGACGACCAGCATCAGCAGGCCCGACACGGTGCGCCGCCAGTCCACGCCCAGGCTGATCGCCGCCGCGGGGCCGAGCGCCACCACGTCCAGCACGTGCCGCTGCCGCCACGCCAGCGCCGTCCCCGCCGCCGTCAGCGCCAGCCCGATCGCCAGCAGGTCGCGCGGCACCGCCGTGAAGGTGGCGTAGCTCACCCCCTGCAGCACGGCGAAGTCGTTGGGATCGATCAGCCGGGCCAGCAGGGACGAGAGGCTGCGGAACAGGATACCCAGCAGCGCCCCGGTGAGCAGCATCAGGTACAAGGACAGTTGCGCGCGCAGCAGCGGCAGGAAGACGGCCGCCGCCAGCGCCATCATGGCGGCCAGCGTGCAGGCGAACTTGAGGCGCGGGTCGATGTCGGCGAAGCCGATGCCGCCCAGCAGGAACACCAGCAGCGTCTGGCCGAGCAGGTAGAGCGCGTCCAGCCCCATGATGGACGGCGTCAGGATGCGGTTGCCGGTGACGGTCTGCAGAAGGACCGTGGCGACCGCGATGGCCACGGCCACCTGCACCAGCGCCGCCAGCCGCAGCGCCCGCAGCTCCAGCACGAAGGCGAGGTTGCCGCGCAGCCCCAGCGTGAGGAACGCCAGAACGGCCAGGGCGGCCAGGGCGGCCGCGATCCAAAGCCGGCGCTCAGCCACGGCCGCGCCCCCCGGCCAGCAGCCACAGGAAGCCGGCGGCGCCGACCACGCCCAGGATGGTGCCGATGGGGATCTCGTAGGGGTGGCGCAGCACGCGGCCCAGCACGTCGCAGCCCAGCGTCAGCGCCGCACCCCCCAGCGCCACCCAGGGCAGGGCGCCGCGCAGGTTGTCGCCGCGCAGGCGCGAGACGAGGTTGGGGACGATCAGCCCGACGAAGGGGATCATCCCCACCACCACGACGGTCAGCGCCGACAGCAGGGCGACGATCACCAGCCCCAGCCGCACCATCCGCTCGTAATCGAGGCCGAGGCCGACGCTGACGTCCTTGCCCAGCGACGCGATGGTCAGCGCGTCGGCCAGCCACCACGCCAGCGCCACGGCGGCGGCGACGCCCCACAGGATCTCGTACCGGCCGCGCAGGATGCCGGAGAAGTCGCCGTTCATCCACACGTCCAGGTACTGCAGCAGGTCCAGCTGCCATGCGGCGAAGGTGACGCCGGCGGCGATCACGCCGCCGTAGATCAGGCCGAACAGCGGCATCAGGAACGGCTGGGTCGGCGGCAGCCGGCGCACCAGCAGCAGGAACACGGCGGTGCCGGCGAGCGCGGCGAGGCCGGCCACCGCCATCTTCCCCGCGATGGAAGCCGACGGCCACAGCACGGTGACCGCCAGCACGCCCAGCGCCGCACTCTGCTCCGTCCCGGCGATGCCGGGGTCGACGAAGCGGTTGCGGGCCAGCGTCTGCATGACCAGCCCGGCGATGGCGAGGCCGGCGCCCACCAGGACCGCGGCCAGCGTGCGCGGCAGGCGGCTGACCAGCAGCATCTCCAGCGGCGCCTGCGCGGCCGGCGCCGACAGGTCGGCGACGCCGACCGACAGGCTGGCCGCGCACAGCGCCGCGAAGAGCGCGATCGTTCCGAACGCAGCCGTCATCGCGCCGCCAGGAACCCGTCGCGGATCCGCGCCAGCACGCGCAACGTGGCGGAGAAGCCGCCCGCGGCGATGTAGAAGTCGGCCGGCGGCAGCAGCAGGATCTGCCCCTTGCGCCCGGCCGTGGTCTGCGCCACCAGTTCGTTGTCCAGCGTGGCGCGGGCGTTGCCGCCCGCCTCGCCGATGGCCGTGGTGCGGTCCAGGACGATGAGCCAGTCCGGATCGGCCTTGCGGATGAACTCGAAGGAAATCACCTCGCCATGGATGGCGGCCTGCAGGTTGGGCACGGCGGCCGGCAGGCCGAGATCGGTGTGCAGCCAGCCGAAGCGCGAACCGGGGCCGTACGCCGACAGCCGCGGCCCGTTGGTCATGACGATGAGGGCGTTGCCCTTGCCCTGCGCCGCGGCGCGGGTCGCGGCGACGGCGGCGTCCAGCTCCGCCGTTGCCGCCTGCGCCTCGGCCTCCCTACCGAACAGGCGGCCGTAGGCCGCGAGCTGCGAGCGCAGGTTCGGGAGCAGGTTGGCGCCGTCCAGACTCATGTCGATGGCCGGCCCCACCTGCCGCACCGAGGCGAGCTTGGTGGAGGAACGCCCGCCGACGATGGTGAGGTCGGGGGCAAGCGCACTCAGCGCCTCCAGGTCCGGCTCGTGGATCGTGCCGACGGGGGCGGCGGCCTTGGCGAGCGGTTCCAGTTCGGGTACGTAGAGGCGCGCCGGCAGCCCGGCGGGCCTGACGCCCAGGCGCGCCAGCGTGTCGACGGCGGGCACGTCGTAGACGGCGACCCGACGCGGCGCCGCTGGGATGGCGACGGAGCCGAGCGCCGTGGGGATCTCCACCGCCGAAGCTGATAGTGCCGATGTGGGCACCGCCGCCGACAGCACCGCTGCAGCCAACCCGAGGGCCGCTGCGAACCGGCCGAACCGAGCCATGGTGTGCTCCCCCGCCATCAATGCCGCATTCCGGCGTGGCGCCGGGGACGGGCCGTGGCGGCGACGGCGGTTTCGGCGAGGGTCCGGCGGTCCCGGCGCAGCACGCCATAACAGTCGTCGCCGAACCATTCGAGCGACGCCTCGGCGTCCGGGTCGCCGGCCAGTTCGGCGAGGAAGGCGCGGTAGTCGACCGTGCCGTCGAACAGCGGCACCATGCCGTCGCGCCGGCCGGCGGCGGCGTAGACGTTGGCCGGCTCGAACACGCCCAGGTCGGCGCGGGAGCGGACGTTCTTCAGATGGTAGTGGCCGATGTGCGGGCGCAGCGCGGCGTGCGCCGCCACCGGGTCGTCGCCGCCCTCCCACACGTGCAGGACGTCGAAGTTGACCTTCAGCGCCGGGTGGTCGACGGCGCGGATCAGCGCGCGCGTCGCCGCCAGCGTGTCGGCCAGCGTGTTGGGGTGCGTCTCCACCAGCACCGACAGGCCGTGGCCGGCCGCCAGCGCGCAGATCATGCGCAGCCGTTCGGCGATGAAGGCGCGGCGTTCGGGCGGCGTTTCGGCGCTGCCGGTGCCGCCGGCGAAGGTGCGGATCTTGCGCGCCCGCCAGCGCTGCGCCAGCCGGCAAAGGTCGAGCGTCTTGTGGCGCAGCGCCTCGGCGTCGCCGTCGAGCGGCAGGTAGTCGCTGACCATCGGCACCGACAGCCCGTAGCCGGCCAGCCACGCGGCGTCGCGCGCGGGGTCGTGCGCCATGTTGCGGGCGTGCGCCCCCCACAGCTCGATCCCCTGGAAGCCGTTCGCCCCCGCCCAGACGGCGAGGTCCTCCAGCGACACCAGATGATGGCGGAACGTGATGGTGCAGAGCGAGACTTTCATCAGGCCACCTCAGCGGTTCAGGGAGTGGTTGGCGGTGAACGGTCGCCGGCAAGCCCGTTGGCCGCGCACCACGCCCGGAAGACGGCGGCGAGTTCGCGCTTCAGCGCGAATTCCTGCCGGTCCAGCCGGTCCAGCCGGGCGTAGAGGTCCGGGGCGAGGCTGCCGTCGCCGGTCTGGGCGAGGCGGAGCGCGGCGTAGTGCAGCGTTTTGAAGCCCTGCACCAGGTCCTCGATCTCGTCGCAGTGGGCGAGGAAGGTTTGGTCGGGCAGCTTCAGCGCCCGCCAGAAGAAGGCGAAGCCGTGCTCGTAGGCGTACTTGCGGATGGAGATGACCGGCAACTCGCGCAGCGCGTGGGCGAGGTCGGCCGGGGTGCGGCCGCCGTTTCCGGTCAGATGGGGGCCCGCCAGATGGGCGGCCACGATGGCGCGCACGGCGCTGGTCAGCGGGTTGGCGTCGCCCCGGAAGCAGGCCTCGAAATAGGCCTTCAGGTCGCCCGCCCGCGCTGGCCGCAGGTCGCGGCGGTCGAAGGCGTAGCCGCCGGCCACGCTGGGCTGGCAGAAGGCGTTGATGATCTTGTCGCGCGCGATCTCCCCTTCCCAACGGAAGTCGGGGTCGGCGACGAAGAAGACGCCGGGGTCGGCCGTCTTTTCCAGCATCAGGTAGTGGGGAAAGGGGTTCTGGTTGAACTTGTTCTCGCGCTCCGGCAGGTGGAAGAGGTCCACCATGGCCATGACGCTCAGCGTCTCCGCCCGGTTCTCGACGAGGTCGAGCAGGGTGGCGAGGTTGTCCGCCTTGCTGCGGCCGTGGTCATACCAGGGCCGGACCTCCGCCCCGTACAGGCGGTGGAACCAGTCGCGGAAGAAGTCGTGGCTGACGGTGGGCGCGTGATAGCGCAGCACCCAGTCCTCCCCCACCGCGAAGTCGGCGTCCCAGACGCCGAAGTAGAAGGGCCGGTGGTCGATGCCCGCGCGCTTCAGCCCGTCGCAGACGTTGCTGACGAAGCAATGCACCTTGATGTCGATGTATTCCTCCCCGTGCACGCTGCCGGCCGGCTCTTCCAGGGCGGCCGGGGGCGGGGCGGCGCCGGTCGCGAACAGGGCCGCGAGGTCGGCGACGGTGGACGGCGCGCGGCCGGCAAAGGCTTCCTCCGGTACGGAGAGCTGGAAGGACAGCTCCAGCTGCAGGAGCAGTTCCATCATCAGGACGGAGTCCAGGTACAGGTCCTCGTTCAGCCGCGCCGTGGGGGCGAAGCGGTCGAGGTGCGGGCTGTTCAGGTGGTCGCGCAGGACCGTGTGGATGGCGGCGATGATGGCATCACGGGTTATGGCATCATGGGTCATCGGCCGGCCCCCGCGTAGAGTGCGGCCACCTCGCGCCGGCTGATCTTGCCGTTGGCCATGCGGGGCAGGGCGTCGGCCTGCACGATGTCGGCGGGCTGCTGGTGGGAGGCCAGGCGTTCGCGGCACCAGTCGCGGATGGTCTGCACCGGCACCGGTGCGGCGGCGCTGTAGACCAGCGCCACCCGCTCGCCCGCGAAGGGGTCGGCCTTGCGGAAGGCGACCGCGTCGGTGACGCCGGGCAGGGCCATCACCACGTCCTCCACGTCCTTGGGATAGACGTTGAGGCCGGAGACGTTGATCGTGTCGTCCATGCGCGAGGCGAACACCAGCATGCCGTCGGGCCTGCGGTAGCCGAGGTCGCGGGTGTGGATGTCCTCTTCCGGCCCGGCGAGCACGATCTCCTCCGGCGCGTCCGGGCCGCTTCCCGTGCGCAGCCGGTGGTGGGGCAGGACGTAGCCCAGGTCGCTGGTGGCCGTCATGTCCGGGTTGACGGCGATGCACCCGGCCTCAGAACAGCCGTACTGCTGGAACAGGTGGCGGGTGCGGGCGCGGATGCGGGCGAACCACGGCTCGGGCAGCAGCGTGCCCGAGGTCATGGCCGCGTGGATCGCCTCCCCCTCCGGCAGCAGTCGGGCGAGCGTGTGCAGGATGACGGGGGAGGCGTAGAGCAGCGGCCGCTCGACCTCCCGCAGCGCCTTCAGGATGTACTTCGGGTTGCCGGTGTCGAGGACGACCGGCTCCGCCCCCCGGCGCAGGCCGACCAGCAGCCCGCAGATCAGCCCGTAGGAATGGGTGGTCGGGCAGGCGACGACGGGGGTCATCCCCTCCGGCTCGCGGAAATGGCCGACGTAACTTTCGATCTCGCGGTCGATCGCCTCCCAGGTGCGGGCGATGACCTTGGGCGCGCCGGTGGTCCCCGAACTCATCTGGATCAGCCGGCCGGGCGCGCCGGTTTCCGCCTCCGGCGCGATCGCCTCGGGCGTGAAACCGTCGAAGAACAGGTAGTGGCAGCCGGCGTCGCGCGCCGCGCGCCGGGCTGCGGCCAGCGGCGTGCTGGGGTGCAGCGGCAGCAGGCTGCCGCCCGCCGCGCGGATGGCGAAGAACAGGCCCAGCCAGTCGATCGTCCGGGCGAAGCAGGCGGCGTAGCGGGCACCCGGCCGCGCGTGCAGGCGGGCCTCCTCGGCGCGGCGCGCCGTCAGCTCCTCGACCTCGCGGCGGGTGTAGTGTCGGTCGTCGATCCGGATCATCGGATGCCTCGTTGCTCAGGCGGAAAACGTGGCGAAGACGTTGGGAACGGTGTGGTGCAGCTCGTCTCGGGCGCGGAGCAGCTTGCCGCGCAGCAGGGATTCGGTGAGGATCTCGGGGGCCGCGTGGCCGATGCGCCAGTGGCGGCCGTCGGGGTCGTGCCGGCGGGCATAGCCCTCCAGCGCGTCGTGGACCTGCTTCCAGAACGACCTCTCCGGCAGGCCGTGGAAGACGGCGAGGAGGTGCGACAGCTCCGTCAGGTTGTAGACGAACAGCGTGTCCATCACGAGTTCGCGCAGCGCGTCCACGTCGCCGGACCAGTAGTAGCGGTCGGGCGGGGCGCCCCGGTAGACGGGGTTCAGGCTTGCGAAGTCCGGGACCAGGGCGGGATCGCGCAGGAAGTCCGGCACGTACTCCACGCTCTCGTGGAAGTCGCGCAGGACCAGCCGTTCCGGCCAGCCGTCGCGGTGGACCAGGATCATGTTCTGCCCGTGTGCCTCCACGGCGATGCCGTGGTGGACCAGCAGGTGCCAGACCGGCAGCACCGCCACCGCGAACAGCCGCTCCAGCCAGGGCCGCAGGCCGTGCGCTGCCAGCCAGGGGTCGATGAAGGGGCGTCCGTCCGCCTCCGTCACCATCAGCGCGTTGAAGGGCACCGCCGCCTCGCCGTCGCGCAGGGTGGTGGCGACGCTGCGCCGCCACAGCGCGGCGAGTTGCCCGGCCAGCGGCCCCGCGCGGTCGGCGATGACCCCGGCGTATTCGGGCAGGATGGCCAGCGGGAATGTGTCCGCGAACAGCGGGTCGCCCTCCACCACCGCTGTCAGCCAGCGGGAGAGGACGGGGGCGGTGCAGACGGAGTGCGGCTCGATGGTGCGGCGGGACGCGGTGTTGACGATGTTCATCGCCAGCTTCACGTCGGCTTTGCAGGGGTCGTCCACGTTCATGACCGTGCGCACGGACTGGCTGGCGCGGTAACGGTCGCCCAGCGGCCCCAGCGCGACCGCGCGCCCGTCGGCCAGCCAGGGCGCCAGCGCGCCGTCGCGCAGCGCCGTCCATTGCCAGGGATGCAGCGGCAGCAGGCCGTAATCGCTCCATCCGATGCCCAGTTCGGTGCGGCGGCGTTCCAGCGCGGCCCAGGCGGCCTCGCCCAGTTCGGCGCGCCAGAACGCCGCCTCCCCGTCCGGCAGCGCCCGGTGCAGGTGGGGGCCTGCGACCAGCAGCCAGACGAGCTGGAAGGCCTCCCCCGCCTCCGGCCCGAAGGCGGCGTGGTCGGCGTCGCTGAAGCCCAGCCGCGCCTTGAAGCAGGGGTGGTACGGGTGCCCTTCCTCCAGCGCGCCTTCGAGATCGGGGAAGGACAGGCCGCGGCGGTCGCCGCGCGGCAGGTTGGCGTCGTTCCAGCGGCACAGCGCGGCGGTACGCTCCAGTTCGGCCAGCAGGGCGGGCTTGTGCGCGTCGGGCGTGGGCAGGCGCCGGACCAGGGGACCGGCGTCGGCCGGCACCCAGATCCCGTTGGGCGCCAGCATCTCCACCGACCCCGGCGCGATGCGCAGCCGGCCGAACGGCCCGGCGGTGCCGCGGCAGCGGAACGCCGCGTCCCCGGCGGTCCAGGAAAAGCGCTGGGCGTCGCCGGCCGGTTCGGCCCGCGCGTCGACGATCCCCTCGAACAGCAGGGCGGCGACCAGCTGGCGCAGCACCCGCTCCTCGGGGCGGCGGGGAAGGTCAGAGGGGAAGGGCACGGTACCCCCTCCCGCACGGCGTGCCCTGCCGCCGGCACAGCGGGTTCGGCAGGTGCGCGTAGAGCGACGCCTCGTCCGCCGCCTGCAGCTCGTCGATGTCGAACAGGCGGGCGGTGAGGTTGAACTTGGCGCCGATGGTCGGGCTGTCGAGCACCCCCTCGGCGAAGCGCCGCCCGGCGCGGGTCAGTGTGCGCGCCAGCCCCTCCAGCCGGTCGCGCAATATGCCGATCAGCGCGTCCTCCCCGGCCAGCCCGTCCTTGCCCATGCGGGCGACGACGGAGAAGACCTGGTTGGTGATCAGGTAGTAGGCGAAGCGCCGGGCGATCTCCTCCTCGCCGTAGTAGAGCGACCGCGCGTTGTCCATTTCCGGGATCAGGCGCCGCAGCGCGTCGCGGTAGCGCTCCGACAGGTAGAAGCCCTGGTTGTCGCGATAGAGAAAGCGCGCCGGCAGCCCGGTGCCGATGTCCAGCAGCCCGTTCTGCTGGTGCGCCTCCAGCGCCACGCCGTGCGCGTCGTAGAGGCGCAGCAGCGGATCGAGCGTGCAGTCGAGGTAGCGGGCGAACCATTCCCGGGCGGCCTCCGCCACGCTCAAGCCTTGGTCGGCGGCGACGCGATGGACCAGCCGCTCCAGCCGGGAGGGGAAGCCGGGCAGCGGGTCGGCGGTCAGTGCCGCGACGGTGACGATCCCCTTCTGCCGCCCGCCGCGGAAGGGGTTCTCGCGCAGGATCACCTCGAACCCGCTCTCAGCCCCGTCCGGCGCGTCCAGCGTGATGTAGGCGGGGTCGAGCAGGAACGTCAGCCGCTTGTCCAGCGACGGGCCGACGGCGGCGATCAGCCTCGCCATGATGACGCCGGCGTCCAACTCGTGCCGGCGGTTGGCGCGCACCGAGTTGGTGATCCGCACCGGCAGCGAGAACTTCAGCATCCACGGGCTGTCCGGGCTGTAGACCGTGCGCACCGACGAGGTGGCGGTGAACTCCGGCCCCGCCGGGCCGAGGGAGCGCAGCACTCCCTGGTCCAGCAGCGTCTGCACGGCGGGGTCGAGCAGCAGCGCCTCCGCCTGCAGCGGGTGCATGGGGATGAGCTGTTCGTCCGCGCGAAGATCGAAGCGTTCCGCGTCCCCGCCCAGCGTGGCGGCGATCATCTCCGGCGCGCTTTCGCGGAAGGCGGAGCGGTGGCTGACCCGTGCCCCGGCGGCGGCGAAGAGGTGCAGGCGGAAGCGCCCGTGCAGTTCCGGGGCGTAGGCCGGCTGCTGCCAGTGCGTCATGCCCTGCACGCTCTTGGGTGTGGGGTGCAGCCAGTGGCCGAAGACCAGCGACTGCTCGGCGGCGATGAACTCGTCCTCCTCCGCCCCGCCCTGCCGCGCGTCCAGGTAGGTGCACACCGACTGGTAGCTTTGCAGGACGCGCAGCAGCAGCTCCAACTCGCTGCCGCGCAGGTCCGGTCCGCCGTCGCGGCGCACCCGGCGGTAGCTTTCGCCGGCCAGGCAGCAGACGGCGGAGAACGGCTCCGTCGGCAGCCAGACGTCGTCTTGCAGCGCCCGCTTCCAGATCCGCCCGAAGGCGCACGGGCCGCACAGCGAATGCCGGACGATCTCCGTGCGCAGCACCGCGCGCTGCGACGGCAGCATCCATTCGACGCAGTCCACGCCCGCGCCCGGAACCGCGGCGTGCCGCGTGACCCGGCCGGCGTCGATCTCCCGCCGGTAACAGTTGGCGAAGTTCTGGAAGGTGGCGTGTTCGGCGATCTGCTGGGATGAACGCATGGCGGGACGATCCTGACGTGAGCCGGCGGAACGGACCGAAGGAGGACGGGTCGTCAGAACTTGGCCGAAGCGGTGATCAGGAAGGCCCGGCCGGGCTGGTAGAGCGGCGTCACCGTGCCGAACTCCTGCCCGTAGGTGGCGCGGTCGGCGTAGGTGGCGTCGAACAGGTTGCGCACGTCGGCGCGCAGCGCGACGTTGGGGTTGGCGTGCAGGCGGTGCTCCACGAACAGGTTCACCACCTCGTAGCCCTTCAGCGGCTGATTGCCGGCCTGCACCTTGTCGTAATCCAGGACGATCTCGACGTCGGCGCCGAAGGTCAGGTTCCACGGCCGCACGGTGTGGGCGCCGCTGACCGTGAAGATGCGGCCCACCGGCGTGGCGAGGTACGTGCCGGTGTCGGAATCGGCCGGCTGCCCGTCGATCGTCACGTCGATGTCGGCGTACTTGGCGCGCACGTAGCCGTCCGCCCAGGCGTAGCCGACGCCGACCTCGTAGCCCTTGGACTTCACGTCGCGCGCCAGGGTGGCGCTGGCGGCGGCGAAGCGGGCGGCGCGCGCGTCGTCCAGCATGGTGCGGAAGACGCGCCCCTCCACCGTGAAGCCTTCGTAGCGCGCCTCCAGCCCGGCGGTCACGTTGTCGGCGGTCACCGGCTTCGGCCCGGCGCCGTAGCGCCACGCGTTGTTCATGATGAAGTTCTCGGCCAGCGGGATGCCGGCCCAGCTGTGCGAATAGCCGGCCTTGGCGGTCAGGAAGCGGGGCAGCAGGTCCAGCTCGCTCGAGACGTTGTGGCTGACGCCGGTGTTGGTCCAACTCTCGCCCGTGGTGCCGGTGAAGACCTGCCGGTCGCCGCGCAGGCCGAACGACAGGCGCAGCCGCTCCCACGGGGCGATGCGCGCCTGGGCGTAGAGGCCGTTGTTGTGCGCCTTCTCCCCCACCGCGAAGGTCGGATCCTCGTAGGAGCCCTTGTCGGAATAGAAGTCCGTGCCGGCGGTGACCGTGCCCAGGCCGAAGGAGACGGTGTTCTCCACCTTGCCGTTCAGCGAGCTGGTGCCGCCCTCGCCCGGCATGCGGCCGGGCACGGTGCTGCCGCCGGTCGGGCGCAGGAAGATCGGCGTCTCCACGTCGGTACGGCCGTAGGCCAGGACGACCTTCGGGTTCCACAGGTCGGTCGGCTTCGAATCCGTGTAGGTGAAGACCAGGTTCTGCCGGTCCAGCGTGTAGTCGCGCACCCGCGGTTCCCACGCCGGGCGGCCGGCGATGGAGCCGACGTTGGCGCGGAACGGCCGGG
Source organism: Azospirillum sp. (assembly GCF_035627195.1). GTDB lineage: Bacteria > Pseudomonadota > Alphaproteobacteria > Azospirillales > Azospirillaceae > Azospirillum. Next base: position 6,132 of record NZ_DASPMG010000228.1, on the reverse strand, counting down.
GCGCGTCGTCGTACACCCGCTCGTAGCTGAGCTGGAGGCGGTGGCCGGCCTCGCTCTCGAAGGCGAGCTTGCCGAGGCCGCTGAGCAGGTCGGTCTCCGTGCCCGCGACCTTGTCGCCGTTGCCGGCGCGGAAGCGGCCGGCCTTGCCGTAGGTGGCGTAGCCCAGCGCTTCCAGCCCCGTGTGGCGGGCGAAGGCGGACAGGTTGGTGGTGGCACCCAGCCCGTTGGTGCTGAAGGTGGACTTGGCGAAGGCGCCGACGCCGTCGCGATCCAGGAAGTCGCGCGCGTCCTTGGTCTCGTACGCGATGGAGCCGGCGAGTGCGCCGGGGCCGGCATCGGCCGGGGCGACGCCCGCGTCCACCCGCACCACCTTCAGGAAGGCCGGGTCGATCAGGTTGGTGCCGTTGTGGTGGAAGACCTTGTTGTTCTGCCGGCTGCCGTCGACGGTGACGGCGAGGTTGGTCTCCTCCACGCCGTTCACGTAGACCTTCTGCGACATGGGAACCGAGCTGCCGACGCGGATGCCCGGCTCGCCCGCGAAGACGTCGCGGACGTCGGCGGGGTTCTTGCGGGCCAGATCCTCCGGCGTGATGGTGGTGTGGCCGGGTCCGCCCCAGTTGAGGGCGGAGCCGGTCACCGCGACGGGCCCCAGCGTCACCGCGTCGCCCCCGGCGGCCTGCGGCGCGGCGACCAGCGTGACGGTGGCCGGGCCGGTCATGCGCATGGCGACGCCGGTGCCGCCCAGCAGCGCCTCCAGCGCCTGGGCCGGCGGCATGGTGCCCGTCACGGCGCGTGCGGTGCGGCCGGCGGCCAGCGCGCTTGGGTAGCCGATCTGCCAGCCGGTCTGGCGGCTGAAGGCGTCGAGTGCGGCGGGAAGCGGCTGGGCCGGCAGCGCGAAGGTCACCGCGGCGTCCGCCTGCTGGGCCAGGGCCGGCGCTGCGTGCGCCAGGGCGCCGCCGACGGCCGTCGAGGCCAGCAGCGCCATGATCAAGTGGCGGGCGGCGGCCCCCTGCGCGCGCGCCGCAACCTTCGGTGACGAACCCGTCCGGCCAAGCATTCTCTGCAACTCCCGTCTCGTACTGGCGTCTTTGGATCAATCGCAGGCGGTCGAGCCTGCCCCCTCTTCGCCAGACGTACGGGGCCGCGGGTCCTCACAAAAAAAGCGGGCACAAAAATGATGGGGTTCAGGGAAGGGGTCAGCGGACGACGACGATTCCGGCCGGCAGCGTGGTCACGCGCGCCCCCACGATCCCGGCCAGGGACTGCAGCGCGCCGACCGCGTCGTCCAGGCGGTAGTTGCCGCTCACCCGCTCCCGCCCGACGCGCTCGTCGAGCAGGAGGATGGTGCCGGGATGGTAGCGGCGCAGGGTGTCGACCACGGCGGCGAAGGGCTGTTCGTGGAAGACGTAGCGCCCTTCCCGCCACGCCAGCGCCGTCGCGGGGTCGGCGCGCGCCACCCCCGACAGGCCGGCCGCCGTGGCGGTCACGCGGTCGCCGGGGACGAGGTTGACGGACCGGTCCGGATCGTCCAGCCGGCTGACCGACACCCGGCCGCGTTCCAGGACCACCGCGTCCTGCCCGTCGTCCGCGTGCACGGCGAAGGCCGTGCCGGTCACCTGCACCGTGCTGTAGCCGCCGATCACGCGGAACGGCCGGGCCGGGTCGGGCACCACGTCGAAATAGCCCTGCCCGCGCAGCAGGCGCACGGTGCGCCGCCCGTCGCCGAAATCCAGCGCCACGGCGGAGTCGGTGTCGAGCGTCAGCCGCGACCCGTCGGGCAGCGCCACCTCCCGCCGCTCGCCGGCCGCGGTGCGGTGGTCGGCGGTCCAGCGCAGCGTCATGGCCGGGAACAGGTGCAGGCCGATGGCGGCCAGGACCACGGCCGCCGCCAGCGACCCCCACCATGGGCCGCGCGGCGCGGAACGGGCCGCCGGGTGGTGCAACGGGACGGGTTGCGGCGCGCCGGCCCGCGTCGCGGCGCGCAGTTCGGGCATGCCGTTGATTTCCGCCAGCCGGTCGAACGCCTGCGCATGGCGCGGGTCGCTCTGACGCCACGCGTGGTAGGCGGCCAGCGTTTCGGCGTCGGCGGAGCCGTCGAGCAGCGTCACGAACCAGTTCAGCGCCGCGTCGACGACCGGGTCGGCGTGCCGGTAGCCGCCGTCGCCGCCCGAACCGTCCGCCTTGTCCTGCTCCACCCGATCATGCTCCACGGGGCCGTCCGCCGCTTGCTGTTGGGGCCTGTGCTGCATCTTAGACGTTCGAGGGTGGCCGAAAACACAATATGCGTCCGGCAGGTTCCGGCGTCTTGACAGCCTCAGTTGAGAATAATAATCAATTGCGATAGCCCGTCGGGCCCATCGACGCTACGGCGAGGGCACCACGGCGACGCCGGCACTGCGACGATAGGCTGAGGATGACCGCAAGTCTGAACGCGATCTATCTGGATCATCGTCGCTCGCTCCTGGGGCGGGCCATGAGGATCGTGCGCGACCTCCAGGCCGCCGAGGACGTGCTCCAGGAAAGCTACCTGCGCGCCCACCGGGCGGCGGAGCGGGGGCCGATCGACAACATCGGCGCCTTCCTGCACCGCACCGTGCAGAACTTGGCGCTGGACCACGTGCGCCGCCGCCGCACGCAGGAGCGGTTCGAGGTCGCCCCGTCCGACGCCGTCGACGCCACCCAGATCGCCTGCGAGGCCCCCTCGGCGGAGGAGCACCTGCTGCACCGCGAACGGCTGAACAGCTTCAAGGGAGCCCTGGACGCGCTGCCGGAGCGGGCGCGCCGCGTGTGGGTGCTGAACCGGGTGGAGGGCTGGTCCTACCCGCAGATCGCAGCGCACCTGGGCGTGTCGCAGGGCACCGTCTTCAACGACATGAAGCTGGCCATGGGCCACTTCCTCGACACGCTGTCGCGTGCCGAACGCGGTTGAAGCACAATTTTTTCGAAGGCGGCGCGGGGTCGAACGTCTGAGGGATGGAGCCGTTCGGCGCAATCCCGCGAGGCGCACCCGTGTTGAAGGACTTCTTTGGCTACTATCGCCCGCACCGCGGGCTGTTCCTGGTCGATTTCGGCGGGGCGATCCTGTCGGGCCTGCTGTCGCTGGGCTTTCCCTTCGCCGTCACCGCCTATGTGGACCGGCTGCTGCCGGGCGGCGACTGGGGCCTGATCCTGCTGGCCAGCTTCGGCCTGCTGGGGGTCTACCTCGTCAACACCGGGCTGATCGCGGTGGTCACCTACTGGGGCCACGTGCTGGGCATCAACATCGAGACGGAGATGCGCCGCCGCGCCTTCGACCATCTCCAGCGCCTGCCGCTGCGGTTCTTCGACGGGCAGAAGACCGGCCACCTCGTCGCCCGCCTGACCAAGGACCTGGAGGAGATCGGCGAGCTGGCCCACCATGGGCCGGAGGACGTGTTCATTGCCGTCATGACCTTCCTGGGGGCGCTGGCGCTGATGCTGTCGGTGCACGTGCCGCTGGCGCTGCTGACCCTGCTGATCGTGCCCGTGGTCATGGTGCTGATCCTGCGCTTCGGGCAGGACATGACGGCCAACTGGCACGCCCAGTTCGAACGCGTCGGCGCCTTCAACGCCCGCATCGAGGAGGTGATCGGCGGCGCCCGCGTGGTGCGCGCCTTCGCCAACGAACCGCACGAGCGCACCCTGTTCGCCGCCGACAACGACCGCTACCGGCAGGCGAAGCTGGGCGGCTACCGCATCATGGCGCTGAGCCTGGGGATGAACTACCTGGGCATGCGGCTGGTGCAGGTGGTGGTGCTGCTCGCCGGCACGTGGTTCGTCTACCGGGGCGAGCTGAGCGTCGGCGGGTTCGTCGGCTTCCTCTTGCTGATCAACGTCTTCTACCAGCCGTTGGAGCGCATCGCCGCGGTCATCGAGAACTATCCCAAGGGCATTGCCGGGTTCCGCCGCTACCGCGACTTCCTGGCCATCGAGCCGGAGATCGTCGACCGGCCGGGCGCCGTCGAGGCGCCGCATCTCAAGGGGGACATCCGCTTCGACGGCGTCACCTTCGGCTACGATCCGGCCCGCCCGGTGCTGAACGACGTCTCGCTGTCCGTCTCGGCCGGGGAGACCATCGCCTTCGTCGGCCCGTCGGGGGCGGGCAAGACGACGCTGCTGTCGCTGCTGCCGCGCTTTTACGAGGTGACGCAAGGCCGCATCACCGTGGATGGGCACGACATCCGCGACCTGACGCTGGCCTCGCTGCGGCGGCAGATCGGCATCGTGCAGCAGGACGTCTTCCTGTTCGCCGGCACGCTGCGCGACAACATCGCCTACGGCCGCCTGGACGCCACCGACGCCGAGATCCTGGAGGCGGCGCGCCGCGCCCGGCTGGGCGGGCTGATCGCCGACTGCCCGGACGGGCTGGACACCATCGTCGGCGAGCGCGGGGTGAAGCTGTCGGGCGGGCAGAAGCAGCGCGTGGCGATCGCCCGCATCTTCCTGAAGAACCCGCCGATCCTGATCCTGGACGAGGCGACCTCGGCCCTGGACACGGAGACGGAGCGGGCGATCCAGGCCTCCCTGCAGGAGCTGGCGGTGGGCCGCACCTCCCTCATCATCGCCCACCGTCTGGCGACCATCCGCGACGCCGACCGGATCGTCGTCATCAACGAGGGCGGTGTCGCCGCGCAGGGGCCGCACGACAGCCTGATCCGCGCCGGCGGCCTCTACCGCCGCCTGCACGAGGCCCAGCACCCCGCCCCGTCCGACCGCAGGAACGCCTGATACGGACGGCGCCTGAAGGCTTCGTCCGTATCACCCTCTCGCCCCTTGCTGCGCAAGGGGCTGTCGGGTTTCACCGGCGGCGCTCGATGGAAGCGATCAAGCGCCGCCGGTATGATACGGACGGCGTCAGCACCCTGCGCCGTCGGGCCGGCGCGGCCGGGACAGGAACGGCCAGTAGGCCCGCAGCCAGACCAGGAACGCCGCCGCCCACAGCACCGAAGCCAGGGCGTGCGGCGGTCCCGGCGGGTCGGGAACGACGCCGAAGTCGGGCAGGGCGCGCGCCGGCACCGCCAGGACCAGCAGCGCGAAGGCCAGGCGCGCCGCCCCCGGCACGGGCAGCGGGCGGCCGGTGTGGAACAGGCCGGCGATGGCGAACACGGCCAGCACGCCGAGCCCCAGCCCGCCCATCAGCGCCACGTGCAGGGCCGGCGTCTCGGCGAACGGCGCCCCCAGCCGCGCCGCCCCCACCAGCAGCAGCCCGGCCCCGGCCAGCAGGCTCGACCCCGCCAGCGCCAGGATCTCCGCCCGGAAGGCCTCGCGGCCGATGAACGCTTCGGCGACGCGGTCCAGGAAGGCGGCCCCGGCGGCGATCGTCAGGTAGGCGGTGACGGCCGGCGACCATCCCGCCAGCGTCCCGGCGACGGTCAGCGCCACCAGCCCCGGCGCCAGATTGCGCCGGCCGGGGTGCGGGCGGTAGGGGGAGGTCTCCTCGCCGGGGTCCAGCACGAGGTTCGTCACCGGCACCGTGATGCGCGCCAGCACGAGGCCCAGCAGGCCGAGGAAGATCAGACCGGCGACGTGCAGCGCGCCGCGGGCGAGGTCCGCGTCGCCCAGGACGAAGCCCAGGCGCGCGGCGGCGCCGGCCGCCGCCAGGGCGGTGAGCCAGCCGGCCATGCTGGCCAGCCGGGTGGTGCGCTTGCGCCACGACACCGCCGCGACGTAGAGGGGCAGGGCGAACAGCCAGAGCAGGTCGGCGGCGGCGCCGGCGACGGCTAGCCCGTCGTGGCCGAGCAGGCCCGCCACGCGCCCCACGGCCCACAGGCCGGCCAGGACGAACAGCGGCCGCCCGCGCAGCCGCCGGGTGTCCGACCATTCGGGGATCGCCGTGGTGACGAAGCCGATCAGCGCCGCGCCATAGGCGCCGAAGATCATCTCGTTCGCATGCCACAGGCCGGCGGGCAGGGCGCCGGCGAAAGGAAGTTGGAACCCCTGGACGACGGCCCACAGGAACGGCCACAGCGCCGCGTGCGCGGCGGCCAGCGGGAAGAACAGCCGCAGCCCCTCGTCCCCCAGCACGCCGGGGAGGGTCGGGGCGGGTGCCCGGACCGTACAGGTCGTCATGGCGCCCTCCTCTCGTCGACGTCGTGGATGTGGCGGAACAGCGGG
>NZ_DASPMG010000227.1:0-12429 GCF_035627195.1 Azospirillum sp. | reverse complement strand
CGCCGGTCAGGCTGTCGTCGCCGCCGGCGCCGTCCAGCGTGTCGTTCTCGGTGCCGCCGATCAAGGTGTCATGTCCGATTCCGCCGAACAGGCTATCCGCGCCGGCGCCGCCGTCCAGTGAATCGGCGCCCGTGCCGCCGTGCAGCGTGTCGTTGCCGTCGTTGCCGAAGATGAAGTCATGGCCCTCGGCCCCGCTCAGCACATCGTTTCCGGAGTTGCCGGAGATCGTGTCGTCGAAAAAGCCGCCGGTAATGATGTCGTCATTCACCGTGCCAGTGAGCGTCATCCCAGGCATTGGCCTATCTCCTTGTGTGTGTCATGCATGCTTGGTGATGCGAGGCACGTTGACATGAAGGGACGGAGCCCGCTGTGACGGCCATCACAATAGGTAAAATTTTACTCGAATTATTCGTATTGTCGCGCGAAACGATCGCACTCGGCCATCGCAAGGAAGTTACGTCCGTGCGGAGGCCCGGCGCGGGGTGCGGCGGGGGGCGTCCTCGTCCTCTCCGCTGCCGGGGCGGCGGAAGGTGCTCAACTCGGCGATGCGGTTGACCTGCAGGTTGGCCAGCCGGCACGCCGCCACCTCCACCACCTCGAAGCCGAGCTTGCGCGGGAAGCGGGCGGCGATGCGCTCGCGCGCTTCGCGCTCGGTCTCGGCGATCATGATGTAGCGCCGCACGCCCACCCAGGCCCGGTGCACCGGCCGCTCCCCGCCCGCTGCCGGGTCGTAGCGCACGGCCGCCTCGTAAAAGCGCCCCGGGCGCGGCTCCAGCCGGTCGAAGATGTAGTAGCGGTCGATGGCGGCGGCCTTCTTGACCTCCAGCTCGGCCAGGACGGCGTTCATCTCCTGCTCGGCCTTGGCGGCGCGCTTCTCGGTCTCGGCGTACTGGTGGCTGAGGGTGGCGTACTCGCGCGCGGCGTCGGCCACCTCCTTGGTGATCTCCTCGGAGGTTTCCTTCAGCTTGGTCAGCGAGACGCGCGCGCTGGTGAGCTGGCTGCGCCAGAAGCGGTTGGACAGCACGGTCAGCACCATGAAGCCCAACGCGAAGTAGAGCAGCATCCCTGTCATAGGCCCGCTCCTTCGCCCACCGTGTCCGGCGCCATGGACAGCAACTGAACCTGCGTGGGCTGGATGCCGCTGCGCCCCGGGAACGCCGCCTTCAGGAGCCCGTGCGCGTGGTCGGTGGAGCCCGCCCAGACGTGCGCGCAGTTGCGGTACCCCCAGATCTGCCGGGAAAAGATCACCTCGCGCCGGTCGACGTTCGCGAAATCCGGATGGACGATCAGCATCGACCAGTAGCCGAGCGCCGCCCCGTCGCATTCACCAAGTTCATGCACCAGCTCGATCTTGGTGAACTCCAGCGTCTTCAGCTCCTGCTGGGCCTTCTGCTTGCGGCTGACGTGCTCGGCCAGACGGACCTGGAGCGCCGACATGTCGGTGCTGCGCTTGTCCGTCTTCGACGTCCATTCCTTCAGCGCCGTCTTCTTCTTGTCGATCTGCCGCTGCAGCACCGTGGCGCGCGCCCGCTCGGCGCTCACCCGCCCCACGTCGTAGACGATGGAAAGCCCAAGCGCGGCGACGCTGGCGACCAGCAGCAGCATGCCCAGGAATTCCGCCGTAACGACCATGCGCGCTCCACCGACCCTGCATCGGAACGTGCACGGTAGCACGCCGGACGGAGGTGCGGCAGCGGCAGAGCGCCGCGCTCAAGCATCCGGGGGGGCGCGTTCGTATGCGAATATGCATGACGAACGCGGCATCCGTGTAAAAGCCTTGAAATGCAAGGCTCAATACGCGTCCGTCCGGAACCGGGGCGCGACAATCCGCCGCAGGACTTCGCGCAGCATTCGGTCGCGACCGGAAAGCGCGACGTTACTGCGTGGTCATACGAAGAGATAATGATCTTTCCCTTTCTCTTTCGTTTTAGTAACCTCTGCGCCAAGCACGCGTCCGCCGGCCAAGAGAAGGGCCAACCGAACACCAACGGAACAAGGGCGTGGCGGCAGGGGAGGCCGGCGTGGCCGGTGGGGGATGCGCTCATGTCGGTGCACGACGAGAAGTACCTGCGCGCCATCCGTGACGCGCTTCTGCAGCACCAGCAATGGCTGAAGCGCGACCCGTCGGGCCGCGGCAAGCGGGCCGACCTGAGCTTCTTCAACCTGTCCAAGCTCGGGCTCAACCGCATCAACCTGCACGGCGCCAAGCTGGCCGGCGCCAACCTGCACGGCGCCCGCCTGGTCGGCGCCGACCTGCGCGACACCGACCTGTTCTGCTCCGACCTGTCGAAGGCCGACCTGCACGGCGCCAAGCTGGCGGGGGCCGACCTGCGCGGCGCACGGGTGGACGGCGCGCGCCTGTCGGAGGCGGACCTGCGCGGCGCCGACCTGCGGCGCGGCCTGATCATGCCGAACAGTCCCAAGAAGCCGGCCGGCAACCTGGACGGCAGCACGACCTTCGTCGGCTCGACGCTGACGCGGGCGGTCATGGCCAACTGCCGGATGGCGCTGTGCGATTTTTCCGGCAGCGACATGGCCGGCGCCAACCTGACCGGGGCCGACCTGTCCGGCGCGGTGCTGATCTCCGCCAACCTCGTGGAGGCGGTGCTGCACGAGGCGACGCTGGACGGCACCCTGCTGTGCGGCGCCCGGCTGGACGAGGAACTGCGCCGCACGCTGGAGCGGCGCGGCGTCGACGTCGACGGCACCGGCATGGCCAGCCTGTCCGAGCAGATGGCCGAGCGCGTGTCGGCGCACCAGCTGTGGGTCGACCACATGGGCAAGCTGGGGACGCGCATGGAGGTGCAGCGCAGCGACCTGCGCGGCTTCAACTTCTCGAACCGGCTGCTGGCCGGCTGCGTGCTGCGCTTCTGCGGGCTGCGCGGCGCCGATTTCTCGGGCGCCAAGCTGGTGATGGCGGACCTGTCCTACTGCGACCTGCGCGACGCCGACTTCACCAGCGCCGATTTGTCGGGGTGCAACCTGCGCGGCTCGAACCTCGCCGGGGCCAAGCTGTGGCGCGCCCGGATGAACGCCGTGGACCTGATGGGCGACGGCAGCCGCATGTGGCCGACCAACCTGGAAGGCGCCAGCCTGACCGGCGCCGACCTGCGCGACGCCAACCTGGGCAAGGCCATCCTGCACGGCGCCGACCTGACCAAGGTGAAGAGCAACGCCGCCACCTTCCGCGGCGCCGACGTGTCGCTGGCCGGGGGACTGGCGGCGACGGCGTGAGGCTCCTGCACGGTGGACGGCGGGCGCGGCAGCGCTTACCTTATTGGGTCAGGAGGGCGTCCATGGCTCGCACCATCAAGCTACGCGCGGTACAGGATCCGGAGGCCGGGGTCTATGTGGTCACTGGCGAGAACTACGACGGCCTTACGTTCGAGGCCGAGTCGATGGAGCACGCGCTCGACCGCGCCAAGGTCATCGTGCCGGACCTCATGGAAGCCAACGGCGACGACACGGCCGACCTGACAATCTCCCTCACCGAATACCGTCTTGCGCCGCACCGCGAGTTGACCGTGCGCGTCGCGGCATAGCGTCCCGGCGATGGTCGATTTCACGCGCGCCGTACGCGAGGCGTTGGAGTCCGCCGGCTGCGCCTTCGTGCGGCACGGCAAGGGCGACCATGACATCTGGCAAAGCCCGCATACCGGACGCTTCGTGGTCGACGGCAGCATCAAGTCCCGCCACTCGGCAAACGAAACCCTGAAATCGGCGGGCCTGCCCAAGAAGTTCTGAGGCGCTCACTCCACCGCCAGCACCGCCGGGAAGCGTCGCGCCAGGGCGTCCAGGGAGCGCGCAAGGCGGTCGGGCAGGGCGGCGCACAGGGCTTCGGCCTCGGTGGCGCGGCTCTCCTGGCTGGCGTGCTCGATGGCTTCGGCGAGGCGGCGCAGCGCGGTCAGGCCCAGCGTGCCGGCGGTGGTCTTCAGGTCGTGCGCGGCGGCGCGCACCGCGCGCAGGTCGTGGCCGGCCGTCAGCGCCGCGCCCTTGGCGCGGGCGTCCTCGATGAAGGCCAGCGCGAGGTCGTGCAGTTCCGCCTCGCCCAGCACCGAGGCCAATTGTTCCAGCGGCCGCGGGTCGAGCAGCGGTTCGCCGTCCACGGTGACGGAAACGCCGTCAGCCACCGTGTCGGCGCCGCCGCCGCACTGGCGCCGCAGGGCGGCGGCCAGCGCTTCCGGGACGATGGGCTTGGCGACGTGGTCGTCCATGCCGGCGGCGCGGCAGCGTTCGGCGTCGCCGGCCAGCGCGTTGGCGGTCAGCGCGATGACCGGCACCCGGCCGCGCTCGCCGGGCAGGGCGCGGATGCGGCGCGTCGCCTCCAACCCGTCCATGCCCGGCATCTGCATGTCCATCAGCACCACGTCGTAACGCTCGCTCCGCACCCGGTCGAGCGCCTGGGCACCGTCCGCCGCCACGGCCACGGCGTGCCCCTGCCGGGTCAGCAGCGCCACCGCCACCTTCTGGTTGACCGGGTTGTCCTCGGCCAGCAGCACGCGCAGGGGGCGCAGCGGTGCGGCGGCGGTCTCGGCCGACAGCGCCTCCGCCGACGGCGCCTCCGCCGCCGGCAGCGGCACGGCGAAGCTGAAGGCGCTGCCCGCGTCGGGCCGGCTGTCCACGGTGATGGAGCCGCCCATCAGCGTGACGATGCGCTTGCAGATCGCCAGCCCCAGCCCGGTGCCGCCGAAGCGGCGGGAGATGGAGCTGTCGGCCTGCACGAACTCGGCAAACAGGTGCGGCAGCACGTCGGGGGCGATGCCGATGCCGGTGTCGGTCACGGTGAAGCGGACCGTTCCCTCCAGCGCGTCGACGGCCACCAGGACGCCGCCGGCTTCCGTGAACTTGATGGCGTTGGAGACGAGGTTCAGCAGCACCTGCCGCAGCCGCGTGGGGTCGCCCGTCACCCAGGCCGGCGCGTCGGCGGCCATGCGCACGTCGAGCGCCAGCCCCTTTTCGGCGGCGCGGGAGCCCATCAGCGCCACGGTGCTGTCCACCACGCGCCGCAGGTCGAAGCCGACGCGCTCCAGCGTCAGGCGACCGGCTTCCAGCTTCGACATGTCGAGGATGTCGTTGAGGATGGTCAGCAGCGCCTCGCCGGAATACAGCACGGTCTCGGCGTAGTCGCGCTGCTCGGCGTCCAGCCGGGTGTCGAGCAGCAGGCGCACCATGCCCAGCACGCCGTTCATCGGCGTGCGGATCTCGTGGCTCATGGTGGCCAGGAAATCGGCCTTGGCGCGGGCCGCCTCCTCGGCGCGCAGGCGCGCGGCCTGCAGCTCGGCCGTGCGCTCCTCGACGCGCTGCTCCAGGTAGAGGTTGGCGTCCACCAGCTCCTGCTGCGCGCGCTTGCGTTCGGTGATGTCGCGGATGACGCCGGTGTAGAAGCAGTGGTTGTTGATGCGCACCTCGCTGACCGCCATCTCGATCAGCACCTCGCCGCCGTCCTTGCGGCGGGCCACCAGCTCGCGCCCGCGGCCGATGACGTGCTCGGGATCGGTGCGCAGGCTGGTGCGCATCAGCTCGTCGTGGTGGTGCACGGCATGACGCGGCATCAGCATGTGGATGTTGCGGCCCAGCATCTCCTCGGCGCGGTAGCCGAACATGCGCGACGCCGCCGGGTTCACCGACTGGATCACGCCCCGGTCGGAGATGGTGACGATGGCGTCCACGGCGTTCTCCACCATGGCGCGCAGGCTCTCCTCGCTCTCGCGCAGGGCCTCGGTTTCCAGCACCTGGCGGGTGACGTCGGTCATGTGCAGAGCCAAGCCGTCGTCGAGCGGCACCGCGCACACCCGGAACCAGCGGGCCTGGGCGGAGTAGAAGCCGGTGAAGGTCTCCGGCACGCCGCTGCGCCGCACGCGCGCCAGCGGCCGGTGGAAGAAGCTGGCCAACTCGGCCGCCTCGTCCCACAGCACGGCGCCCAGCACCGCCCAGCGCGGCCTGCCGAACAGCGTCCCGGCGGCGGCGTTGGCGTGCGTGATGCGCCAGCCGCCGTCCAGCGTCAGCAGGACGTCGGGGATGCGGTCGGCGATGGCGGCCAGGGTCGCGGGCATCGTCATCAGTGTCACGGGGCGCCCGTTCCGTCCGTCACGACCAGCGCGCCGTCCACGATGGCGCGCCGCGCCGCCTCCGCCGCGTCCAGCATGGCGGGGGTGAGGAGCGGCCGGTTGTGCTCGTCCACCGCGTAGTCGACGCCGCCCTCCTTCAGGCCCAGCGCCCGCACGCCCGGCCGCCATGTGCCGTCGCGCCCGCCCAGGAAGGCGCGCTCCACCGCCAGATCGGTGCGCTTCAGCATGGAGGTCAGAATGGTGCCGGGGTACAGGTGGTTCTGGTTGCTGTCGACACCGATGGCGAGGCGCCCGGCCTCCTTCGCGGCGGCGAAGACGCCGAAGTTCGACACGCCCGCCCCGGCGAACAGCACGTCGGCGCCGCGCTCGAACTGGCTCTTCGCCACCTCGGCCCCGGTGGTCGGGTCGGTGAAGGCGGCCGGCGTGGTGCCGACGAAGTTGACGAGCAGCCGCGCATCCGCCCGCGCGTGCTTCGCCCCCTGCTCGTAGCCGGTGATGAAGCGGCGGATCAGTGGGATGTCCAGCGCGCCGACGAAGCCCAGCGTCCCCGTCTTCGACGCGTGCGCCGCCAGCACGCCGACCAGGAAGGCACCCTCCTGCTCCTTGAAGGTGATGGACTGCACGTTGGGGCGGTCGACCACGGCGTCGACGATGGTGAAGCGCAGCTTGGGGAACTTCGGCGCCAGATCGTTGAGGGGAGTGGCGTAGTAGAAGCCAATGACGACGATGTCGGTGGCGCCGCGCCGCGCCAGGGCGGAGACCGCCTGCTCGAACTGCGCCGGGCTCTGCGGCTGGAACTCCAGCACCGGGGTGCCGGTCGCCTGCCGGAAGCGCTCCGCCCCGGCGAAGGCGCCTTCGTTGAAGCTTTTGTCGAACTTCTGGCCCACCGCGTAGATCAGGCCGGGCACGATGTCGGCGGCCCGGGCGGCGGATACGGAAAGCAGCAAGGCGAGGGCGGCGAGCAGGCGGGCGAGGCGGAGCATCAGGGCAGGGGCTCTCTTCAGCGGTTGGCGGCGCGCAGGAGTGCTGCGTGGCGGTCGCGCAGGGTGCGCAACGCGGCGACGGTGGCGGGATCGAGGCGGCGGGTGTAGTCCGCGCCGTCCGGCGCCGCCGCCCAGTCGTTGCTGACGAAGCGGGCGTCGGCAAGGCCGGTGGCGGTCAGGCGGGCGGCCGGGAAACGGCGCGCGGCGCGGGCGAGGGCGTCGGCGAAGGCGGCGTCGGGCAGGCCGCTGTAGGGTTTGCCGTCGTCGCCGGCGACGTTGAGGAACAGCATTGCGTCGCCGAAGGCGGTGTAGCCGCCGCCCAGCCCGGCATCCACCCTGGCCGCGTGGGCGAAGAAGCGTTGCGCGCGGTCAGGCGTCAGGCGGGGCAGCGTCACGATGACGGAACCGGTGCGCCCGTCGCCCTGCGTCAGGTCGGCGACCAGCACGCTGTCCTGGCGCAGCACGAAGCCCAGGGCGGCGGCCAGCCGGTCGGCTTCGGCGTCGGCCAGCGGCAGGGCGGTGTGCAGCGACGGGTTGGTGCGCAGCTGCCAGCCGCCGACGGTCAGCTCCGTCACCGCCGCGGCCGGGTCGTGGCCCAGCGCGCGCAGCACGGCGGGCACCAGCTCCCCCGCCACGCGTGCGGCAAAGGCGCTGCGCACGGCGAAGGGTGCCTTGTCCAGCGCCCCGGCTTCCGGCGCCGTGGCTTCCGGCCCCCTGGCTTCCGACATGGCCGGCACTGCCTCGTAGAACAGGCGCTGCACCGGCTCGGCCGCCACCGGCAGCCCGGGCAGGGCCAGCAGGCCGGCCAGACCGAGCACAACCAGCGTTCGCAACACCGCTCGCACGCAGAAACCTCCCGTCCATCGTCGCGAGCGGCGATTCTACGTCCGATATCCGGCGCCGGGCCACCGGAATCGCCTCCTGCGGCGACGCGACGCCGCGAGGCGGGCCGCGGCGTTGTGACCTCTGATAGTGCATAGCGATGCATGTATGCTCAGAGGTTGCAGATATCGTCAAAAGCAACTATGACGGACCGGTGCGATTGCCCGCGCTTCGAGGATGAGAATGGTTACCTACACGAACACCTTCGGTACGCTCGGAAACGATGCCCTGACGGCCCGGGTCCGGCCGGAAATGCTGTTCGGCGGAACGGGCAACGACACGCTGACATCGAACATACTCTACGACAACTTCCTGCTCGGCGGCTCCGGCGACGACACCTACGTGACCGCAGGGTCGCTCCAGAACGTCTTCATCATCGAAACCGGCGGCGATCCGGCCGACCGCGCGGTGGACATCTTCTCCTCGTGGCCGGCGCCAATCATGGGGACGCTGGACGGCAGGCACCTCGTGCTCACCAACTACAGCGCCACCAACAACGTCATCATCGCCGACTGGCAGAAGCCGGAGAACGTCATCGAATGGTGGACGTTCAAAGGCCAGACCATGTCGTACATCCAGTTCGTCCAGGCGGTGCAATCGAGCACGAACTACTACGGCAACTTTACCCTGGACCGGCTCTCGCCGGAGCTGCGCGGGGCGTTCAACGGCGCCCTGGCGGAGGCGACGGAGCGCAGCGCCTGGTACGACGGGGTCACCCGGGCGAGCATCACCGCGACCACGCCGACGGCCGGCAACGACAGCCTGACCGGCAACGCGACCTGGGACACCATCAGCGGCGGGGCCGGCGACGACACCATCGACGGCGCGGACGGAGCCGACATTCTGTACGGTAACGCCGGTGCCGATGTGCTGGTCGGCAGCCAGGGCCGCGACACCCTGTACGGGGGCGACAGCACCGACATCCTGTACGGCAACCAGGACATCGACCGGCTGGAGGGAGAGGCCGGCGACGATTTCCTGTTCGGCGGGCAGGGCGACGATTCGCTGTTCGGAGGGGCCGGCGCCGACGTGCTGTACGGCAACATGGGCAGCGATTTCCTCAGCATCGACGGAAACGACACGGCATTCGGCGGTCAGGGCAACGACAATCTGGTCGCGGGGCGGGAGGCGGCCGTGCTGTACGGAAACGTCGGCGACGACCGGCTGCTCGGCGTCGCCGGCAGTGTCCTGTACGGCGGTGCCGGCGCCGACCGGTTCCAGACGTCGACAGCCGTCAAGGGCAACACCGTCGTCGCCGACTTCAATGGCGCCGAAGGCGACCGCATTGCAAAGCTGAGCAGCGATTCCCTCGTCTCCGTGACGGCGGATTCGACCGGGAATGCCGTGCTGACCTTCAATTCCGAGACGACCGTAACGCTGCTGGGCGTCCCGCCGGCGTCGTTCTCGGACAGCTGGATCGTCGCCGCTTCCTGAACGGCGCCGCGTCCTGAACGGCATTTGCCTGATCGTTGTTGGAATGACTTTCCCGCCGCGCGCGTTCATCCTTCGAAGAAGACCACTTCGGGAGACACGCACATGGCCCAGTTCACCGACCGTTACGGCACGGCCGGCGCCGACACGCTGACCGGGACCGGCATCAACCAGATGCTGTTCGGCCGGGCGGGCGACGACCTGATGCGCGCCGGGCCGTACACGGGCAACTGGCTGCTGGGCGGCAGCGGGTCGGACACCTACACCTACACCCCCGGCTCCTTCAACATGGTGGTGCTGGAGACCGGCGGCTCGGCCAACGACCGCTTCACCGAGGCGGGTGGGGTCGAGCCGGCCGACACGGTGGTGACCATCGACAGCCGCCACCTGATGTTCTTCACGTCCAAGACCGGCGACGCCGCGCTGTTCCTCGACTGGCAGCGGCCGGAAAACGTCATCGAAACCTGGCAGCTGGGCACCGCCACCTTCACCTTCCTGGAACTGGTGACGGGGCTGGGCGGCATCCCCGCCTACAAGGGGAACCAAACGCTGGAATCCGTGCTGGGTGGACCCGACGCGGCGGCCTTCCGCGTGCTGATCGACCAAGCCTACGCCAAGGCCGCGGCGGCCGAGGGTACCGGCACCACGCCGGGCCTGCTGACCGGCACGGCCGGCGCCGACGCGCTGGTCGGCTCCGCCGGCAACGACACCATCGAGGGCCTGCAGGGCAACGACACGCTGGACGGCAGCCTGGGCGCGGACGCGCTGTACGGCAACCAGGGCGGCGACCAGCTCTCCGGCGGGTCCGGCGCCGACCTGCTGTTCGGCGGGCAGGGCGGCGACGCGCTGTGGGGCGGGGCGGAGGCCGACGTGCTGTACGGCAACATGGCCGAGGACACGCTGTTTGGCGACGCCGGGGACGACACGCTGTTCGGCGGCCAGGGGCAGGACGTGCTGTCGGGCGGCGAGGGCGCCGACGTCCTGGCCGGCAACATGGGCGAGGACGCGCTGGCCGGCGGGGCGGGTGCGGACCGCTTCGTGCTGAACCAGGGCGGCGGCCGCGACACGGTGAGCGACTTCAACGCCGCCGAGGGCGACCGGCTGAACTTCGCCGGAGGAACCTTCCAGTCGGTGGCGGCGGACGCCTCCGGCCATGCGGTCGTCACCGCCAGCCACGGCGCGTCCGTGGTGCTGGTGGGCGTGTCGGCGGGGAGCTTTTCGACGGAGTGGGTGGTGTGAAATCTCCCTCCCCCGGCGGGGCCGGGGGAGGGTTTTTTTAACTACTCCGCCGCGAGCGGCTGCGGTGTGGCGGGCTGGCGGAAGGCGTCCAGCAGTTTGGTCTGCTTGGCCTTGGCCGCCGCCACGTTGCGGTCCTTGACGGGGCCGTAGCCGCGCATGTCCAGCGCCAGGGTGGCGATCTCCACGGCAAGGCGGTGGTTGTCGCGGGTCAGGTGCGCCAGCACCTCGCCCATCACCATCTCGTAGTCGGCGATCAGCTGGCGTTCCATCTTGCGCTCCGGCAGCCAGCCGAACGGGTCGAGCGGCGTGCCGCGCAGGCGCTTGCCTTTGGCCAGCAGGCCCAGGAACTTCAGCATCCACGGGCCGAAGGTGCGCTTCTTCGGTTCGCCGCCGTCGGCGTCCGTCTCGCCCAGCACCGGCGGGGCCATGTGGAAGACCAGCTTCCAGTCGCCCTCGAACATCTGTTCGATCCGCTTGATGAAGCCGGTCTCGGCATAGAGCCGGGCCACCTCGTACTCGTCCTTGTAGGCCAGCAGCTTGAAGTAGCCGCGCGCCACCGCCTCGGTCAGTTCGGTCGAGCCGAGGACCTTCTGCCCCTCCACCCGGCGCGTCCAGTCCACCAGCGAATGGTAGCGGGTGGCGTAGGCGGCGTCCTGGTAGTCGGTCAGGAAGCGGGTGCGCCGTTCGATGATCTCGTCCAGCGTCTCGGACACGTGGCGCTGCTCGAAGATCGGCTCGGGGTGGCGCACCGGCGGGGCGGACGCCGCTTCGACCGAGGCGAGGTCGTGCGCGGCGCGGCGGCCCCACAGGAAGGCCTGCCGGTTCATCGCCACGGCCGCCCCGTTCAGCTCGATCGCCTTCAGCAGCGCCTCCTCCGACAGCGGGATCAGCCCCTTCTGCCACGCGAAGCCCAGCATGAACGGGTTGGCGGCGATGCTGTCACCCAGCAGTGCGGTGGCCAGCGCCGTGGCGTCCACCGTGCTGACCGCGTCCGGCGCGCCGCTGGCCTTGCGGATGTCGGAGACGAGGTCGCCGACCGGCACCTTGAAGTCCGGCTTCTTGACGAAGTCGTAGGTGATCAGCTCGTGCGCGTTGATGACGGAGCGGGTCTTGCCGGCATTGATCTTCGACAGCGCGTCGCCCTGCGCCGCCACCACCACGTCGCAGCCGATCAGCGCGTCCGCCCCGCCCGCCGCGATGCGGACGGAGTGGATGTCGTCCGGCGTACGCGCGATGCGGATGTGGCTGGTCACCGCACCACCCTTCTGGGCGAGGCCGGTCATGTCCAGCACGCCGACGCCCTTGCCCTCCAGGTGCGCGGCCATGCCCAGCAGCGCGCCCACGGTAACCACGCCGGTGCCGCCGACGCCGGTGACGTAGATGCTCCACGGCCGCTCGCCGATCTCCGGCAGCGTGGGCGCGGGCAGGTCGTCGGCGGTGACGCCGGCAACGCCCGCGGCGGGCGTCGGCTTGCGCAGCTGTCCGCCCTCCACCGTCACGAAGCTGGGGCAGAAGCCCTTCACGCAGGAGAAGTCCTTGTTGCAGGTCGACTGGTCGATCTGCCGCTTGCGGCCGAACTCCGTCTCCACCGGCACCACGGACACGCAGTTGGACTTGGCGGAGCAGTCGCCGCACGCCTCGCACACCAGCTCGTTGATGACCACGCGCTTGGCGATGTCGGGCATCTTGCCGCGCTTGCGGCGGCGGCGCTTCTCGGTGGCGCAGGTCTGGTCGTAGATCAGGATGGTGACGCCGCCTTCCTCGCGCAGCTCGCGCTGGACGCGGTCCAGGTCGTCGCGGTGCTCCACCTTGGTGAAGGGGGGCAG
>NZ_DASPMG010000226.1:0-4804 GCF_035627195.1 Azospirillum sp. | reverse complement strand
GGGAGGGACCCATGCGCAGCATGGGAGGGTGGGGGCAACGGCCTGTGTGGCAGGCGGGGACGCTGATCCTCGCGGACAACTTGCCCCCACCCTCCCGCCTTCGGCGGGCCCCTCCCTCCCCCGCCGGAGGCGAGGGAGGGGCTAGACGGCACCTTCGGTCGCGATGAATTCCTGGAAATTCGCCACGCGGCCGGCGCGGAAGGCCGCCTCGTAGGCGGCGTTGAGCGCGCGCTTGGCGGAGATGGCGGCGGCGAAGCGGGTGCGCAGCGACGGGTCGGCGATGCCCAGGCCGTCGCCCTCCAGGCGGGCCAGCACGTGGCGGTAGCAGCGCTCCGCCCGCTCCCCGGCGTCGGCGGCGAAGGTGATGGAGCCCTCGCGCTGGCGGTACTCGTACAGCGGGCGGGCGGCCAGGGGCAGACGGGGCACGCGGTCGAGCACCTGCACGTTGAAGACCACGTCGTCGCAGAAGTTCACGTCCTCCGCCCATTCCGGGACGAGGTCGCGGCGCACCACGAAGAACATCGGCACGGAGGTGGCGAGGAAGCCGTCGGCGTCC
Source organism: Azospirillum sp. (assembly GCF_035627195.1). GTDB lineage: Bacteria > Pseudomonadota > Alphaproteobacteria > Azospirillales > Azospirillaceae > Azospirillum. Next base: position 4,248 of record NZ_DASPMG010000226.1, on the reverse strand, counting down.
AGCGCGGCGGGTGCTGAGTCGGGCGCGAAGAGGGTGGAGAGCGGCGCGCCGTCCTCGTCGCGCACCACCGCCACGTTGTCGGCCGCCGCCCCGGCCTGGGCGGCCAGAGGGGCGAGGGTGGCGAGGCGGTCGGGCTCGTACCGGTCGTCGGCGTCCAGGGGGGCGATGAGGGGCAGGGTGGAGGCGCGCAGGCCGGCGTTGCGCGCCGCCGGGGCGCCGCCGCCGACGCGGCCGGTGGAGACGAAGCGCAGGCGCGGGTCGCGGATGCCCTCGGCCGCCAGCACGGCGGCGTAGTCGGCGCCGTCGTCGCTGACGACCACGGCCTCCCACCGCGCGTGGGTCTGCGCCAGCAGGCTGCGCACCGCGCGGCCGATGGTCGGCTGCGCCCGGTAGGCGGGAATGATGACCGAAACCCCGTGCATGCGCCGGTTTCCTTCCTTTGCCTATGGCGTGGGCATTAGCGGGTGGGCGGATGCGCTTTGTCAACGCAGCGGCATCGCGCCGCGCCGGCCTATGTCGGTTTGGTCGCGATTCTGGACGTGCGGGGCGTTGAACCCAAGGCGGTTACGGGCTATGTGGAGGTACGACGTGTGCTCGCCGCACGATGCCGTTACCAGGGAGACCCACACCGATGGCGCACGCCGGATACACCCGGTTCGACGACGAAGAACCCAAAGAGCCGGACGAGAAGAAGGAAGAAGCCCAACCTCCCTTCGCCGCGATCCAGCAGGCCCTGTTCAAGGCGCGCACGGTCCTGATCTTCGGTCAGATCGACATGAAGCTGGCGCAGGGCGTCACCGCCCAGCTGCTGGCCTTGGCGCACCAGAGCGACGAGCCGATCACCGTGGTGGTCAACTCGCCCGGCGGCCATGTGGAGGCCGGCGACACCATCCACGACATGATCCGCTTCGTGAAGGCGCCCGTGAAGATGCTGGGCACCGGCTGGGTGGCCTCGGCGGGCTGCCACATCTTCCTGGCGGCTAGCAAGGAAAACCGCTTCTGCCTGCCGAACACGCGCTTCCTGATCCACCAGCCGCTGGGCGGCACCGGTGGCCGGGCGACCGACATCGCCATCGAGGCGAAGGAGATCATCCGGATGCGTGAGCGCCTGAACAAGATCATCGCCCGCGAGACCGGCCAGCCGTTCGAGAAGGTGGCGAAGGACACCGACCGGAACTACTGGATGATGGCGGACGAGGCCAAGGAATACGGCATCGTTTCCCACATCATCGAGGGCATGGACCAGCTCGCCTGATCCGGCCCGCAAGGGACGTTTGGAAAGCCCCTCTCCCTCGTGGCGAGGGGCTTTTTTCGTCTTTTTCTCGATCGAGCGGTTGGGGATGCCATGGCCCGCGCTGCACGCTTTCCGGTGTCCGACCATTGCGATGGGCGGCGGTTCTTCAACCCGCCGCATTACCAGTCGACCGACAAGAGCCCGCGCGACCTGCTGCGCTTCTGGTCGCACCGCGGGTGGGAGCCCTGGCCGGAGCGGGTGGAGGATCCGCCGCAGCCGGTCCCGGCCCCGCCCGAACCGGGCACGCTGGCGGTCACCCACGTCGGCCACGCCACCTTTTTGGTACAGGCGGCGGGGCTCAGCCTGCTCACCGACCCGGTGTTCTCCGAACGCGCCGGGCCGTTCGGCCGGCTGGGGCCGAAGCGGGCGCGTCCGCCGGGCGTGCCGCTGGAGCGGCTGCCGGACCCCAACCTCGTTCTGGTCAGCCACGGGCATTACGACCACCTGGACCGGCCATCGCTGGCCGCGCTGGCCCGGCGCTTCGGCCCGCGGGCGATGGTGGGGCTGGGCAACGGGCCGCTGCTGAACGGCGACGGGTTCGCGCGGGTGGACGAGCTGGACTGGTGGCAGAGCGTGCCGGGGCCGGGCGGCTGCCGCGTCACCTTCGTGCCGGCGCAGCACTGGTCGGCCCGCGCGCCGTTCCGGCGCAACACCACGCTGTGGGGCGGCTTCGTGGTGGAGTCGGACGCGGGCACGCTGTACTTCGCCGGCGACACCGGATACGGCCCGCATTTCAGGGAGATCGGCGCCCGCTTCCCGCGCATCGACGTGGCGCTGCTGCCCATCGGCGCCTACGAGCCGCGCTGGTTCATGGCGCCACAGCACATGAACCCGGAGGAGGCGGTGGCGGCGCACGAGGATCTGGGGGCGCGGACCAGCGTCGCCATGCACTTCGGCACCTTCCGCCTGACGCCGGAGGCCATCGACGCGCCGGTGCGGGCGCTTGCGGCCGCGCTGGACCGGCGGGGGATCGCGGCGGAGCGCTTTGTCGTGCCGGCGTTCGGCGAGACCCATGTTTTTCACAGCCCCCCGTGACTGCCCGCGGAGGCCGCGCGTTCTACATTGTCGCCTTTGGGGGAAAACGGAGGGCGCCATGCGCTGGCTCCTCGTCTATGCTGGCACCTGCACGCTGCTGGTCGGCGTCGCCTTCGGTGCGTTGTGGGCGTTCGAAGGGGATGACGGGTTCGGCCTCAGCCTGCACGGGATCATCGCGCTGATCCTGGCCATCGTGCTGACCAGCGCGGTCGGCATCGGGCTGATGGCGCTGCTGTTCCATTCCAGCCGCAGCGGCCATGACGACGAGGTCGGCGTCTTCGACGAGAACGACGATTGACGACGCAAGCGGATGACATCGCGGAGCACGCCTGCGGCGCCTGCACCTTGTGCTGCAAGCTGATGCGCGTGCCCGAACTGGACAAGCCGGCCGCGCGGTGGTGCGCGCACTGCGCGCCGGACGCCGGCTGCCGCGTCTACGCGCAGCGGCCGGAGTCGTGCCGGGGCTTCCGCTGCCTGTGGCTGATGGACCGGCGCTTTCCCGACGCGCTGCGGCCGGACCGCTGCCACGCGCTGGTCGCCACCAACGGTGCCTCCGACGACTTCGTCGTGCACGTCGACCCGGACCATCCGGAGGCGGCGGACGCGCCCGCCGTGCGCGCGCTGCTCGCCGCGCTGCAAGCCAGCGGGCGGCGGGTCTACCGCCTGTGCGGCGATTCGGCCGAGCTGGTGGGCTGACGTTCGCGAGGTTGGCCTTCGGGGGGCTGACCTTCGAGCCTACCCGGACGGACGTGCTTCCCTATACGCGAGGAGTGTTGCGCGGAGGGACCCTGACCTCAACCTCAGTCCAGCGATCGATAGGGGGAGTGTCGGCGCACAGGAATCCGTCAGGCGAGGTCCGCGCGATGCTGTTCGAATTCGAGCCCTCGGGCGTCAACGACACCTACATCCGCCTGACGCGCAACGGCGTCAGCTGCATCCTGGCCCCGACCGATTCGTGGAACGGGATGCTGCGGGTCAATTACCTGGTCGCCGCCAACGTCGGCGGGGCGGAGCCGCACATGGTGTTCCGCTGCCTGGACGTCGGCTGGGACGACGGGCGCTTCTACTGGCGCGGCCGGGCATCGCCGGTGCTGGTGTCGTCGGCCATGGTGGAGGTGCTGGTCGACCGCGGGCTGGTCAGCGAGGAGGAGGCGGAGACCATGTCCTTCTCCACGCCCAACCCGTCCGGCACATCGGCCGCCGACAACGCGCTGATGCTGCGCGCCTCGCTGATGGGCTGCACCTTCTCGCCGATCTACGAGGACACCCCGGCGCCCTGGCGCGATTCGGCGCCGCCGCGGGTGGTGGGCTTCGCGCTGCGCACGCTGGCCGACCCCGGCGCCTTCATCCTGGAGGCCCGCGCCGGCCTGCCCATCCTCGACGCCCACGCCCGCGCAGCACTCCGCCGCCACGTCGGCGAGGGGTAGGGCGAGGGGTGAGCGGGGCTGCGTCCCTTACGAATCGTAGCTCATCAGCGCGGTGTAGGGGACGTCCAGGCGGTCGGCACCCTGCAGGAACGTCAGCTCGACCATGAAGGCGGCGGCGCGCACGTCGGCGCCGACGCTCTTGAGCAGGTGGATGGCCGCCGCCATGGTGCCGCCGGTGGCCAGCAGGTCGTCCAACACCACCACGCGCTGCCCCGGCTTGATGGCGTCGGCCTGCACCTCGATGGTGTCGGTGCCGTATTCCAGGTCGTAGGAGTGCTCGACCTTGTCGCCGGGCAGCTTGCCGCGCTTGCGCACCATGACGAAGCCCTTGCCCAACGCCAGCGCCAGCGGGGCGGCCAGCAGGAAGCCGCGGGATTCGATGCCCACCAGCAGGTCCGGTTCGTGCGGGCGGATGGCGTCGGCCAGCTGGCGGATCGCCTCCTGCCAGGCCTCGCCGTGCGCGAGCAGCGGGGAGATGTCGTAGAACAGGAT
>NZ_DASPMG010000225.1:0-12231 GCF_035627195.1 Azospirillum sp. | reverse complement strand
TCCGGCGTCCAGGTCAGGCCGGCGGCGGCCTTCTCCTGCATCGGCTTGGAGTACTTGAAGCCGTCGATCGAGCCGGCCTTGCGGCCGACGACGCCGAACAGGCTCGGGCCGACCTTGTTCTTGCCCTGCTCGACGGTGTGGCAGGCCATGCACTCCTTGAACACTTCCTTGCCCGCCGCGGCATCGCCGGCAGCCTGCGCGCCGGTGGCGCCCATGGTGAGGCCGAGGACGATCGCACCCATGAAGAGGTTCTTATTCATCAGCTTATTTCCTTCTTCGCAAGCCGGCCGCGGCCGGCGAATATCGCTGCTCTGAACGGGGCCGGCAGGCGCCGGCCGGGGTCGCGCGCAGCATACACAGATTCGGAAAAACGCCAACCCCTGAGGATCGACGCCGCCCCCCACTCTCCCACGGATTTCAACCCGTTCCGAAGAGCAGCGCGACAAGCACCACCGCCACCACGAGCGCGACCCAGGGCAGGTACGCTCCCCGTCCCGAACGCACCGCCGGGAGCGGCAGCGGCACTTCGGGCGGAGTTTCCATCCGCTGGTTGTGGCGGGCGTCCTTCCGATCCATGACCGCACTCCTGTCCGATGGGCCGGCCGGACGCCGCGCCAAGCTAGCGTTGGCGGGGCCGGCCGCAAATAGAACATTCGGCGCAGTCGTTTATTCCCTGCCGCGGAGAACGGCGTCAGCGCGCCATGCAGGTGTTGACGATGGGCGCGCAGGCGGCGAGGTCGGCGCCGGGGCCGTAGTTCACCTGCTGCACCACGCCGCCGCGCAGCACGAAGGTCGCCTCGCAGCCGCGCCCGCCGCCACCGCCGCCGAACAGCGGCACGCCCAGGCCGAGGCCCAGGCCCACCCCGCCGCCGCCGCTGCCGCCGGCCACGCCGATGCTGGTGGTGGGGCCGGCCGAGGCGTAGCTGGGCCGCGCCACGTAGGTGTAGTACTCGGCGCCGTCGGCGCTCGCCTGCCGCTCGGGCACGCCGGCGCAGGACAGCAGCGCCCCCTTGGGCATGCCGACCAGCGCGCCCTGCGCGCGCTGCGCCACCTCGATCCGCTCCGTGTCGGCGCACCCCGCCAGCGCAGCACCGGTCAGGGCCAGGAAGACCAGGGTCCGCATCGCATCCCTCCCGTCACATTCCCTGGAAGAACCCGGCGCCCAGTTTAAGGTTCCCTGGCCTTAGAAGGCGGTTTCGGGGACCGGCCGGGCGTGGTAAAGCCCCCTACCCCCGTTCCTGTCAGCGCGAGGACCGCATGACCACCGTCTATCTGGCGCTCGGCTCCAACCTCGGCGACCGGCTGGCGAACCTGCGCGACGCGGTGGCGCGGCTGGCCCCGGAGGTGCGCGTCGCCGCGCTGTCGCGCGTCTACGAGACGGCGCCCATGTACGTCACCGACCAGCCGGCCTTCCTGAACATGGCGTTGCGGGCCGACACCGATCTGGCGCCCGAAGCCCTTCTGGCGCACGCCAAGCGGATCGAGGCGGAGCTGGGCCGCAAGACGGGCGGCGTGCGCTTCGGCCCGCGCGAGGTGGACGTCGACATCCTGCTGTACGGCGACACCGTCGTGACCACCCCGGCGCTGGAGATCCCGCACCCGCGCATGGCCGAACGCGCCTTCGTGCTGGCCCCGCTGGCCGACGTGGCGGCGGATGCACGGCACCCGGTGCTGGGGCGCACCGTCGCCGATCTGCTGGCCGCGGTGCCCGGCGCCGACACGGTGGTCGCCACCACCCTGACGCTGACCCCGACGCTGGCCCCCGACGCTGGCCCCGACTCTGGATTGACGCTGGGTTGAGCGCGCCGCCGGTGGCGTTCCGCCGCCGCCGTCCGCTATAGTGCGGGGGACGGCGCGGCACCGCCGCGGGCGTCATGGAGTATCCTTTCTTGGCCGACGACACGTTCCCGCGGCGCGCCGCCAACAGCACCGGTACTGCGCCGACCTACACCATCTTCCTGAACGACTTCACCGCGCCGGTCGCCATCCGGGGCGAGGCGGCGCGGCGTCCGGCCCGCTTCAACGTGCGCCTCACCGTCGCCCATCCCGGACCGGGCTTCCCGGACAGCATCCACGCCGTCATGTCGTACGAGGACATCGTCGAGGATCTGCGCCGCCTGTGCGCCGGCCCCGCCGTCCCCGGCCCGGAAGACCTCGCCGAGAGCGCCGCCGAGCTGTGCCTGGAACGCCCCAAGGTGCGCAAGGTCCGCGTCGAGGTCGAACTGACCGCCGGTGCGGCCGGCGAGGCCTCGGCCGGCGTCGCCATCACCCGTGAACGCGCCTGACCCATCCATTCGGCGAAGCGGCCTACGCCGCATGGCTATCCACCCAAAGCGTTAATGACGGAAAATTTCGCGTTGCACTAGAATTGCGAAACTCCGTTGCTGGCGTATACTGATAACGAGGTATCGGCCGTTCTGGGATTTCACCATGGGGAGGAGACGATGGAGCACAGGAAGGACCCGACCCTGTCCGAACTCCTCGACGACCCGCTCGTCGTGGCCGTAATGAGGCGTGATGGCGTGAGTCGCGAGCACCTTCAACAGCTCATGGCGCAGATCCGCCGCAACCTCCGTGACCAGAACGGGCGAGCCGCGGCCTGACACACCGCGACACGACCGCCTGACACCCCCGCACCCGTCGCACCGCGACCGGGTGCGGTTTCGTTTCTACGGGATCGTTATTCCCCCAGCACGTCCTTCACCGCGTCCATCACCTCCGCCGGGGTGAAGGGCTTGCGCAGCGTCTTCTGCGCCCCCAGCGCCTCGGCGACCGGCAGCACGTCCAGGGAGGCGCGGGCGCCGCCGCCGGAGATGGCGATGATGCGGATGGCGGGGAAGCTGCGCCGCAACTCCATGATGGTGGCGAGCCCTTCCTGGTTCGGCATGAAGATGTCGGTGATGACGAGGTCGGCCGGGCTTTCGCGGAAGCGCGCCACGCCCTCGATCCCGTCCCGCGCCCCCACCGCCGTGTGGCCGCCGCGCGTCAACGTGCGCAGCAGCATGGTGCGGACCATGTCGTCGTCGTCGATCACCAGCACGGTCGCCATGGCGGGCTCCTTCCGTCACTCACGTCTTCACGATCACGTTTTCGAACCGCGCCGCTCGGCGACCAGCCGGTCGACGAGCGCCACGAAGCCGGCGGGCTCCATCGGCGTCCGGATGACCTGCGTCACCCCCGCGGCGCGCGCGGCGGCACCCTCGACCGCGAGGTCGGCGTCGGCGCACACCAGGATGGGGATGCCCGGCGAGGATGCCGCAAAGGCCCGGGCCAGCGTCAAGAGCTTCCACGCCTCGGCGGCGTCCTGCTGGGCCAGGACGACCAGATCGAACCGGTCCGGCACCAGCGTGAACAGGGCGAGCGCCCGCCGGCTGTTCACCGTGGCGAGCACGCGGAACCCCTGTGAGCGCAGCAGCCGCCCAGACAGGGCGCACATGGCCCGGTCGGCATCCACGAGCAGCACCCGCCCGCGCCCGCTGCGCCCCGCCGGGCAGTGCGGCGTGCCGGCGTCGAAGGCCGGCAGAAGGATCGCCACCGTCGTCCCCTGCCCCGGCGCGCTGGCCACGTCGATGACGCCGCCGTGGTCCGCGACGATCCCGTGCACCGCCGCCAGCCCCAGGCCCGTGCCCTTGTCCACCGGCTTGGTGGTGAAGAAGGGTTCGAAAATGCGCTCCAGGGTCGCCGCGTCCATGCCGCAGCCGGTGTCCGCCACGCTGAGGCGCACATAGCGCCCCGGCGCCAGCTGGGCGCGCGCCAGCGTCGTGGCGTGCTCGACCGCGACGTGCGCCAGCGCCACGGTGACGGTGCCGTCCATCGCGCCGGCCATCTCGCCTATTGCGTCCACCGCGTTGCGGCAGAGGTTGATGACCGTCTGCTGGATCTGCATGGCGGCGGCCAGAACGACCATCGGCCCCCCGTCGGCTTCGAAGCGGACCTGCACCGCCGCGGGGATGGCGGGTTGCACGAGGTGCAGCGCGTCCTCCACCACCGCCCGCAGGTCGACCGGCTCGCGCCCCGCCGCCTCCTTGCGCGAGAAGGTGAGGAGCTGCTGGACCAGCCCCTTGGCCCGGTTGGCGGCGGTGGCGATCTGCGCCACGTCGTCGTGCGGCTCGCTGCCCGGCGGCAGGGCGTCGAGCGCGAGATGGCTGTAGCCGAGGATGACCGTGAGGATGTTGTTGAAGTCGTGCGCGATGCCGCCAGCCAGCACGCCCACCGCCTGCATCTTCTGGGCGCGGCGGATGTGCTCCTCCGCCTGCCGGCGTTCGGTCACGTCCTCGGCGGTGGCGGCGAGGTTGACGACGCGCCCGTCCGCGTCGCGCATCGGCGACGCCTTCATGGCCACCCAGTAGACGCCGCCGTCCGGCCTCGTGGCGGCGAACTCGCCCTGCCAGCGCTCGCCTGCCGACAGCGCCTGCCAGACGGTGCGCAACGTCTCCGCCACCGGCCCGCCGAAGCCCCGGACGAAGGCATCCAGGTCGCCCACGTCGGCCGCCGGAACGCCGGTCATGGCGGTGAAGCGCCGGTTGACGTACTTGACCACCCCGGCCACGTCGGTGATCACCACCGCCTGCGGGCTGTGCGCCATCGCGTGCGAAAGCAGGCGCAACGTCTCCTCCCCGGCGCGCGGACCGGCGCCGGTGACGTCGAAGGCGTGGCTGACGCAGCGCTCCCGCCCGTCCGGTCCGGTCCGCAGGACGGTGACCGTCTGCCACCACGCGATCCGGCCGTCCTGGCCGATCACCCGGTGGTCGGCGTGGCGCACCCGGCCGGCGCCCCGACCTGCGCCACGGGCGCGGGCCTGCGCCACCTCGTCCAGGAAACGCGCGCGGTCGTCAGGGTGCAGGACGTCGGCCAGCGACGCGGCCGGACGGCCGAGGAGGGCCGCGACGCCGTCCGACACGGCGTCGAGCGGCAGCCCGGCGGCGTCGCGCCAGTGCAACACGAGCAGGCTCTCGTCCGGTACCGGTGGATCGGTGGACGGTGAAGTGGTGGACGGCTCCACCCGCTGCATGCCTCAACCCCGGCGGCATTTCGACGGAGGTAATACTACCCCGCTTCGCCGCCGGGTTGAAGCCCGAGGAACGCTCAGCGTGCCTTCACTCAGCGCGCCTTTACGAAACGGGCGAACAGCGCCAGGCTGGCCGCCACGGTGGCGTTCAGCGATTCAACGGCACCCGTCGTCGGGATCGACAGTCGCCGCGCCGGCAGGTCCGGCGGCACGCCCTGCCCTTCCTCGCCCAGGATCAGTCGCAGGTCGCGCGGCCAGTCGAGGTCCGACAGGTCCTCGCCCCCGGCGTCCAGCGCGAACATCGGCCCGGCGGCCTGCGCCAGCGCCGGCCAGCGCGGCCCCTTCAGCAGCGTCAGCTCGAACTGCGCGTTGGAGGCGGCGCGCAGGCATTTGGGATGGTAGGGGTGCGCCGTTTCCTCCAGCAGGATCACCCGCCGCGCGCCGAAGGCGGCGGCGCTGCGCAGGAGTGCCCCCAGGTTGCTGGGGTCGCCCAGCGCGCAGACCAGCTCCAGCCCTTCCGGCGGGCGGGCTAGGTCCACCATGGGCATCGCCGGCACCGTGCCGACCAGCAGCGGGAAATCGGTGCCCGACACGTCCAGGCGACGGAAAAGGGCGGGTGCCAGCTGCACCGGCTCCACCCCCGGCGGCAGCGTCCAGCCGGCGACCTGCGCCGGGTCGGTGACCAGCAGGGTGGTGAAGCGATCCGGGTGGCGGGCCAGCGCCTCCGGCACGGTCTTCAAACCGGCCAGCAGGAACCGGCCCTGCTTCTTCAGCCCACGGCTTTCCAGCAGCGATTCCCACAGCTTGAACTGCGGGTTCTGCGGGCTTTCGATCAGGCGGGGCGGCGGCATCGGCGTCATGCCGCCGTGCCTATCATTCCTCCGCGGCGGCGTCCACCACCGGCGGGCGGGGGGCGGCGGCGACCGGGGCGGCGAGCTGGGCGTCCACCACGGCGATGGCCGTCATGTTGACCAGCCCGCGCACGGTGATCGACGGCGTGACGATGTGCGCGGGGCGCGCGGCACCCAGCAGCATCGGCCCGACGTTCTGCGCGTCGCCCAGCACCTTCAGCATGTTGAAGGCGATGTTGGCGGCGTCCAGGGTGGGCATCACCAGCAGGTTGGCCTGACCCTTCAGGCGCGAGTCCGGCAGCACGCGGTTGCGGATCGCCTCCGACAGGGCGGCGTCGGCGTGCATCTCTCCGTCCGCCTCCAGCTCCGGGAACTCCTCGGCCAGCAGCTGGCAGGCGGTGCGCATCTTGCGCGCCGTCGGCGTGTCGGCGCTGCCGAAGTTGGAGTGGGAGAGCAGCGCCACCTTCGGCTCGATGCCGAAGCGCCGCACCTCCTCCGCCGCCAGCCGGGCGATCTCCGCCACCTGTTCGGCGGTGGGCTCGCAGTTGACGTAGGTGTCGCTGAGGAAGTAGGTGCCCTTCTCCAGGATCAGCAGGTTCATGGCGCTGGCGACCTTCACGCCCTTGCGCAGGCCGATCACGTCCATGACGTGGCTGAGGTAGTCGCCGTAGCGGCCCGACGTGCCGCAGATCAGCGCGTCCGCCTCCCCGCGCTTGACCATCAGCGCGCCGAACACGGTGGGCTGGGTGCGCACCACGTTGATCGCGTGCGCCGGCGACACGCCGCGCCGGCCCATCAGGCGCCGGTAGACCTCGGCATAATTGTGGTAGCGCAGGTCGCGGATGATCTCAATCACCTCCACGTCCCGGCCCGGCTTGATGCGCAGGCCGAGTTCGGCGATGGAGCGCTCGATCGCCTCGCGCCGGCCGATCAGCACGGGCTGGGCGATGCCCTCGTCCACGGCGGTCTGCGCGGCGCGCAGCACGCGCTCGTCCTCGCCCTCGGCGTAGACGACGCGCTTGGGCGCCTGCTTGGCGCGCAGCATCATCGGCCGCATGACGAGGCCGGAGCGGAACACGTACTGCCCCAGCTCGTCCTTGTAGGCGCGGAAGTCCTGGATGGGGCGCGTCGCCACGCCGCTGTCCATGGCCGCCTTGGCGACCGCCGACGACACCTCGATGATCAGGCGCGGGTCGAAGGGCTTGGGCAGGATGTAGGCGGGGCCGAAGCGCAGGTCCTCGCTGGTGTAGGCGGCGGCCACCACGTCCGACGGCTCGGCGCGGGCGAGGTTGGCGACGGCGTGCGTGGCGGCCAGCTTCATGGCCTCGTTCACCGTGGTGGCGCCAACGTCCAGGGCGCCACGGAAGATGAACGGGAAGCACAGCACGTTGTTGACCTGGTTCGGGAAGTCCGACCGGCCGGTGGCGATGATGGCGTCGGGCCGGGCCTCGCGCGCCAGGTCCGGCATGATCTCCGGCTCCGGGTTGGCCAGCGCCAGGATGATCGGCCGGTCGGCCATGCGCTTGACCATGTCCGGCGCCAGAACCCTGGGTCCCGACAGGCCGAGGAACAGGTCGGCCCCGTCGATCACCTCGTCCAGCGTGCGCGCCGTGGTGTCCTTGGCGTAGGCCGCCTTGTAGGTGTTCATCTCCTCGTTGCGGTCCTGGTAGACCACGCCGACGCGGTCGACGAGCCAGACGTTCTCGCGCCGGATGCCCAGGCTGACCAGCAGGTCCAGGCAGGCGATGCCGGCGGCGCCACCGCCGGTGGACACGACCTTGATCTCGTCCAGCTTCTTGCCGACCAGCTTCAGCGCGTTCAGCGCGGCGGCCCCCACGACGATAGCGGTGCCGTGCTGGTCGTCGTGGAAGACCGGGATCTTCATCCGCTCGCGGCAGCGCTGCTCCACCTCGAAGCAGGCGGGGGCGGCGATGTCCTCCAGGTTGATGGCGCCGAACGTGGGCTCAAGGCGGACGATGGTGTCGACCAGCGCGTCGACGTCCGTCTCGTTCAGCTCGATGTCGAAGCAGTCCAGTCCGGCGAACTTCTTGAAGAGGACGGCCTTGCCCTCCATCACCGGCTTGGCGGCGAGGGGGCCGATGTTGCCGAGGCCGAGCACGGCGGTGCCGTTGGTGACCACCGCCACGAGGTTCGCGCGCGCCGTGAGTTCGGCCGCCTGCGCCGGGTCGTTGGCGATGGCCGTGCTGGCCGCCGCCACGCCGGGGGAATAGGCGAGCGCCAGGTCACGCTGGTTGGCCATCGGCTTGGTGGCGACGATGGCCAGCTTCCCCGGCTTTGGCCGCCGGTGGTAGTCCAGCGCGAGCTTGTCGAAATCCTCGGACATGCGCGTCCCTCCGCATGATTAACTTGTTTTCGGTTAATCGCGCTCCCTGCGATCAACCATTCGATGGCTTATAGCGTATTCCACGCGCTGCGCACAGCCGCCGCGACGCATTTCTGCGCGCCGATCGCAGAGTTGACGTTGGGTTTTCGCTGACGCTCAACCCAACCTACCGAAGCGTCGTAGGTTGGGTTGAGCGTCAGCGAAAACCCAACGTCTGAGCTTGTCGCAGTCATGCCGGCTGCATCGCATTGCATTGGTTCCGCTCGACGACTCCGACACGCATCGGCCCTCCGAACAGGTCACGCCACTATGACGGCGTTTGCCTCGGCCGGCAAAATGGAAAAGGGCGGAGCCTCCCGGCCCCGCCCCTTCCCTGCGGATCAGATCCGCGCCAGCGCCGGTTCCTTGAAGAAGTGCTGGTACTCCTCCACCGCCTTTGTCTCGTCGAACTCGCCTTCCATCTTGGCGACGACGATGGTGGCGACACCGTTGCCGATCAGGTTGGTGATGGCGCGCGCCTCCGACATGAAGCGATCGACGCCCAGCAGCAGCGCCAGCCCCTCGACCGGCAGGGTGCCGGTGGCCGACAGGGTGGCGGCCAGCGTCACGAAGCCGCCGCCGGTCACCGCGGCCGCGCCCTTGGACGTGACCATCAGCAGGCCCAGGATGGTGATCTGCTGCCAGATCGTAAGGTCGACGTTGAAGGCCTGGGCGATGAAGATCGCCGCCATCGACAGGTAGATCGAGGTGCCGTCCAGGTTGAAGGAGTAGCCGGTCGGGATGACGAGGCCGACCACGTGCTTGGAGCAGCCGAACTTCTGCATCTTCTCCATCATGCGCGGCAGCACGGACTCCGACGAGGAGGTGCCGAGCACGATGAGCAGTTCCTGCTTGATGTACTTCAAGAACGACCAGAGGCTGAAATTGTAGGCCTTGGCGATGGAGCCCAGCACGCCGAACACGAACAGCGCCATGGTGATGTACACGGCCGCCATCAGCTGCCCCAGCGAGACGAGCGAGGTGACGCCGTACTTGCCGATGGTGAAGGCCATGGCGCCGAAGGCGCCCAGCGGGGCCACGCGCATCAGGATACCGATCACGCCGAACAGCGCGTGCGCCGTCTTGTCGAAGACGTCCTCGACCAGCTTGCCCTTCTGGCCCATGGCGGCCAGCGCAACGCCGAAGATCACCGCGAAGAACAGGATCTGCAGCATGTCGCCCTTCACGAACGCGCCCACGACGTTGTCGGGCACGATGTTCATGAAGAAGTCGAGCGTGGTGTGGTTCTTCGCCTCCGTGGCGTACTTGGCCACCGCGTCGGCCTTCAGCTGGCCCGGCACGATGTTCATGCCGGCACCCGGCTGCACGAGGTTGACCACCAGCAGGCCGAGGCCCAGCGCGAAGGTCGTCACCACCTCGAAATACAACAGCGCCTTGCCGCCGACCTTGCCCACCTTCTTCATGTCGCCGATGGAAGAGATGCCGGTGACCACCGTCAGGAAGACGATCGGGCCGATGACCATCTTGATCATCTTGATGAAGACGTCGCCCAGCGGCTTCATCTCCACGGCGATGGCAGGATGGAAGTGGCCCAGCAGGATGCCGATGGTGATGGCGCTGAGGACCTGGAAGGTCAGGTTGGTGTAGAGCGGCTTCTTGGGGTGCTTGCGCGCGTCGGCGTGCATGACCGTCTCCTCGCGGGTGTCGTTCTGGCCCGGCCTCCAAGGGGCCGGCGGATGGGTATCCCGGAGAGCAATCGCTGTGCCAGCGAACAAGTCATTGATTCTGCCGGACTTAAGGCAGAGCGGCGGCGGGAATCCCGCACACCGGCGCCTTTATCCATGTGCGGAAAACCGCACACGGCGACGCACTCTTGCTGCGCCGCAGCAAAAACGGGAAGGAGATTAGCGTCGGCATGGTGCGGCGCGACATTCCGTTATCCGGCCGGCGTGGAACCGCGATTCCGCCCCGCACCCTTCCCGAAAATCCAACTTGCCCCCCGCCGCCGGCCGGGCGCAGAACCGTGGCCCCGGAAAAGGGAGGACAGCGGTTTGATCGAGACGGTGATGCGGTCGCTGCGCGGCATGGCGGGACGGCGGCCCTTCGCGGCGACAGTGCGCCTTGCCCTGTTGCTGGGATTGCTGGCGGCGGCGCTGGCCGGCTGGGCGGCGGCGGCGTGGACCGAGGCGCGCACGCGCGACGCCCTGCGCGACGAGGAGCGCGCGCAGCTCGCCCTCTACGGCGCCAACCTGCGCACCGAACTGGAGAAGCACCGCGCGGTGCCCTTCGTGCTCGCCCGCGACGTGGAGGTGGCGGATCTGCTGATGATCCCCGCCCCGCGCACGGTGGAGCGGATGAACCGCAAGCTGGCGGAGATCGCGAAGGCGCTGCCGGCCTCCGCCCTCTACGTCATGGACGAGGAAGGCGTGACGGTGGCGGCCAGCAACTGGGACCAGCCGGACAGCTTCGTCGGCCAGAACTTCGCCTTCCGTCCCTACTTCCGCGACGCGGTGGAGCGCGGCGAGGGGCACAATTTCGCGCTCGGCACCACGTCGCTGAAGCCCGGTTATTACACGGCGCACCGGGTGGTGGCGGAAAACCGCACACTGGGCGTCGTCGTCCTGAAGGTGGGGTTCGAGGCGCTGGAGCAGGGCTGGCGCGCCGCCCACGACAAGGTCGCCGTCACCGACCGCGACGGCATGGTCTTCATCACCAACGTCGATGCGTGGCGCTACCGCAGCCTGCCCGGCGCCAAGCCCGCCGATCCGGAGGCCGTCAACCCGCTGCCCTGGCGCATGCTGCCGGACGGCGAGGTGCTGGTGGAGGACGGCGCGGCGCGCCGGCCGCACCTCCTGCAATCCGCCGCGGTGCGCGAGGGCGACTGGACGCTGCACATCCTGACCAGCCTGGATCCGGTCGGTGGCCGCGCCGCCACGGCCGGTGTGCTGGCGGCCGTTCTCGCCGGCCTGCTGGCGCTGAGTGGCGTGCTGCTGGCGCAGCGCCGCTCGGCGCTGGCCGAACGCCTGGCCTTCCAGGAGCAGGCCCGGCACGAGTTGGAGCGCCGCGTCGCCGAGGCCACCGCCGAGCTGCGCGCCACCGAGAACGAGCTGGTGCAGGCGGCCAAGCTGGCCGCACTGGGCCAGATGTCGGCCGGCATCGCGCACGAGATCAACCAGCCGCTGGCGGCCCTGCGCACCTTCGCCGACAACGCCGCCGTTCTGCTGGAGCGCGGCCACAACGACCGGGTGCGCGAGAACCTTGCCGAGATCGCGGCGCTGACCGACCGCATGGCGACCATCACCCGCCACCTGAAGGGCTTCGCCCGCCGCGCGTCGGGCACGCTGGGCGCCGTCGCGGTGAACGGCGCGGTGCGCGAGGCGCTGGCGCTGCTGGAAGCGCGGCTGCACCGCGACGCCGTTTCGGTGGCGCTGGAACTTCCGCCGGAGCCGGTGTGGGTGCAGGGGGACGACGTGCGCCTCCAGCAGGTGCTGGTCAACCTGTTCTCCAACGCCGCCGACGCCATGCGCGGCGGGCCGGTGCGGGTGCTGGGCGTCCATCTGGCGGCGGAGGGGGCCGACGCCGTGCTGACCGTACGCGACACCGGCCACGGCGTGCGGCCCGACGCCCTGCCGCACCTGTTCTCCCCCTTCTTCACGACGAAGGAGGCGGATGAAGGGTTGGGCTTGGGCCTGTCGATCAGCCATGGCATCGTGACGGACTTCGGCGGCAGCATCGCCGCCGCCAACGCCCCGGACGGGGGTGCGGTGTTCACCGTCCGTCTGAAACGCACGGAGCCTCCCGCATGACCTCCGCCGGTGCCGTCCTGTTCATCGACGACGAGCGGCCAATCCGCATGGCCAGCGGCCAGGCGCTGGAACTCGCCGGCTTCGACGTGACGGCCGTGGAGAGTGCCGGGCGCGGGCTGAAGCACGTCAGCCGCGACTTCCCCGGCTGCGTGGTCAGCGACGTGCGCATGCCGGGCATGGACGGGCTGGAGTTGCTGGCCGCCGTGCGCGCCGTCGATCCCG
>NZ_DASPMG010000224.1:0-11344 GCF_035627195.1 Azospirillum sp. | reverse complement strand
TGCCGGAGACCTTCCTGATCGACCGCCAGGGCCGCATCCGCTACAAGCACGTCGGCCCGCTGACCCCGGACGTGGTGCAGGACCGCATCCTCCCGCTGGTCAAGGAGCTTCGCAAGGGATGAAGGCGCTTATCCTCGCCCTGGCCACGGCCGCGTTGATCGCGGCCGGGCCGGCCGCCCACGCCGTGCAGCCCGAAGAGGTGCTGCCCGATCCGAAGATGGAGGAACGGGCGCGCGAGATCTCGAAGGAGCTGCGCTGCCTCGTCTGCCAGAACCAGTCGATCGACGATTCGAACGCGCCCCTGGCCCGCGACCTGCGCGTCATCGTGCGCGAGCGCCTGAAGGCCGGCGATTCGAACGATCAGGTGATGGGCTACGTCACCGACCGCTACGGCGACTACGTGCTGCTGAAACCGCCGTTCAAGGCGACGACGCTGCTGCTGTGGGTGGGGCCGTTCGTGCTGTTCGCCGGCGGCGCCGTGGCCGTCGCCCTGTATCTGCGCCGCCGCCAGGGACCCGGCGGCACCGACACCGCGCCGCTGACGGACGATGAGCGTCGGCGCCTGGAGGCCCTTCTGGGCAAGGACGGAGTTTGATGCTGTTCTGGATCGTCGCGGCGGCGCTGACCGCCGCCGTGGTGCTGCTGATCGTGCCGCCGCTGCTGAAGCCGCGCGCCGAGGCCGCGCCCGACCGCGCCGCCTACGACCTGGAGGTCTACCGCGACCAGCTGGCCGAGCTGGAGCGTGATCAGGCCCGCGGCCTGATCACCGCGCAGCAGGCCGACGCCGCCCGCGCCGAGATCGGCCGCCGCATGCTGGCCATCGCCGACCGCAAGCCGGAAACCGCCGCGGCACCGCGCGCCGCGCGGGTGGTCGCCGCCCTCATCGCCATCGCGCTGCCGCTGGGGGCGCTCGCCGTCTACCTGCCGCTGGGCCACCCGGACGTGCCGGGGATGCCGCTGGCGTCGCGCAACCTGGACGCCGAGCGTGGACACGGCGGCCCGCCGCCGCAGGTCGCCGCCGCGCTGGAGAAGCTGGTCAAGCATCTGGCCGACAACCCCAAGGACGTGCGCGGCTGGGACCTGCTGGGCCGCACCTACGCCCGCGCCGGCAAGTACGATCAGGCGGCCGACGCGTTCCGCCGCGGCCTCGACGCCGCCCCCGGCGATCCGGAGCTGACCGCCGGCTGGGCGGAGATGGTGACCAACGCCAACGACGGCATCGTGCCGGAAGACGCCCGCACGGCCTTCGAAAGCGTGCTGGCGAAGGAACCGAAGGATCCCCGCGCCCGCTTCTATCTGGCGCTCGCCCGCCAGCAGGCCGGCGACGTGCAGGGTGCGCTGGACCGCTGGCGGGCCATGATGGCCGAGACGCCGGCCGACGCCCCCTGGCTGCCCGCCATCCGGGCGCGCATCACCGAGGCGGCGCAGCGCCTGAACCTCGACCCCGCCAAGGTCATGCCCACGCCGCTGCCAGCGGAAACGGCGCAGGACCAGTCCGGCGAGATGGACGCCGAGCAGAAGGCCATGGTGCGCGGCATGGTCGAGTCGCTGGCCGCCAAGATGGCCGACAACCCGGCGGACGTCGAGGGTTGGAAGCGCCTCGCCCGCTCCTACACGGTGCTGGGCGAGCACGATAAGGCGGTGGAGGCGGCCAGGAAGGCCGTCGATCAGGCGCCCAAGCGCCCCGACGTGCTGCTGGTCTACGCCGACGTGCTGCTGGCCCGCGGCCCGCAGGCCGGCGGCGCCGAGATGCCGGCCGAGGCTTTGGGGGCTCTGCGCGACGTGCTGACCGCCGAACCGGCCAACCGCGAGGCGCTGTGGCTGCTGGGCCTGAACGCCGCCAACACCGGCCGCAAGGCCGAGGCGGCCGAGCTGTGGGGCCGCCTGCTGCCGCAGCTCGACCCCAAGGACCCCGACCACGCCTTCGTCCGCCAGCGCATCGAGGCGCTGAAGGCCGGCGGGTAAGGGCACCGGCCTACGGCGCCACACGCAGCGGAATGTCCGCGCGCTCCACCGTGCAGGACTTCGGCCCGGCGGCGCAGGCACGGTATTCCACGCGCAGCGCCCCGTCGTTGCTGTCCGCGTCTCCCAGGCGCACCGCGCCCGGCGCATCGAGCGGCAGGGCGGCGCGGATCGCCCCGCCGGGCTTCCCCTCGCTGCGCACCGTCGTCGGGAACCGCCCCTTCAGACGCCGGCTCACCAGCGTCGGCGCGTCGATGCGCACGGCCTGCGGCTCGATGCGGGCTCCGGCCAGCGGCGTCACGGTCAGCACCAGCGCCTCCCCCTTGCCCTGACGCTCGACCGCCAGGACGACCCGGGCGGCCTTGAGGTCCGCGGACCAGCGGCGCGGCCCCTCCGGCGCGGCCAGGGTCGTCCCGGACAGCAGCGCGGCCACCAGGACAGACGCGGCCACCGCCACCGTCTCGCCGATTCTCCACCGATCGCCACCCATGCCGGTTCTCTCCCGCTGCCTCCTGCGCCCCCATGCACCGATGATGATGCAGGGCTGCGCGCGCGGGCAAGCGGGCGAACGGCCAGCCTCTGGCCGCGAATGGTTGGGATGGTCTACAGTGACGTCCCCGCCCGAAGCGCCCCGTCCCGTCCGTGCTCCTTCCCTCCTCCCGAACTCCTCTGTCGGCGCCGGTCGAGGCCGCGGTGTGGATGCTGTTGGCCGCCATGGCCTTCGGCGCCGGCAACACGCTGATCCGTCACGCCACCCTGTCCCTGCATCCGTTCCAGGTGGCCTTCTTCCGCAACCTGTTCAGCCTGCTGTTCATGCTGTCGTGGATCTCCGCCAGCACCGGCTTCGGCGCGCTGCGCACCGGGCGGCTGCGCCTGTACGTCACGCGGGCGCTGACCGGGCTGTGCGCCATGATGACGTGGTTCTGGGGGGTGGCGAACATGCCGCTGGCCGACGCCACGGCGCTCAGCTTCACCACGCCGCTGTTCACCACCATGGGGGCCGCGCTGCTGCTGGGCGAGGTGGTGCGGCTGCGCCGCTGGGTGGCGGTCGTGGTCGGCTTCGCCGGGGTGCTGATCATCCTGCGGCCGGGGGTCGATTCGCTGTCGCTGGCCGCGCTGGCGGTGCTGACCAGCTGCGTCTTTGCCGCACTCAGCGCGCTGCAGGTCCGCACGCTGGCGCGGTCGGAGACGTCGACCGCCATGGTTACCTACATGGTCCTGCTGCTGACGCCCATGTCGCTGGTGCCGGCGCTGTTCGTCTGGCGCTGGCCGGACCTGGGAACGCTGGGCTGGCTGGTGCTGCTGGGCGGCGTGCTGACCGGCGCCCACGTCGCCATGACGCGTTCCTTCCAGCTGGCCGAGGCGTCGGCGGTGATGCCGTACGACTACGCCAAGCTGCCGTTCACCGCGCTGCTCGCCTACCTGCTGTACGGCGAGGTGATGGACGCCTGGGGCTGGGTGGGGGCCGGCGTCATCGCCGCCTCAACCTTCTACATCGCCCACCGCGAGGCCAGGGCGGCGCGCGGCTGACGTCACGCCGTGGCGTCCTGCTCCTCCTCCAGGGCGGCGCGCGCCTTGTCGTAGTGCTCGGGCCGCAGGTTCACCCGCACGGCCTGGATCGCCGCCATCAGCACCGCCGCGTCGTCGGTGAAGCCGGCGATCAGCAGCCAATCCGGCACGCCGTCGAAGGGCAGCACGAAATAAGCCAAGGCCCCCAGCAGGATCGCCTTGGCGCCGGCCGGGGTCGCCGGATCGGTGGCGCAGTAGAAGGCGGCCAGCAGGTGCTCGACGAAGGGCAGGCGGCGCAGGTTGGCGCGCAGCTTCTCCCAGAAGCGGCGGCGCACGAAGCGCTCCTCCTCCTCCAGACGTTCGGGGGGTACCACGACCAGTTCCGTGCCCATCACCTCACCCATCTCTCCTATGCGGGGCTCTGCCCTGCTAAACATGAGGGTGGGACGCCCCGGACGCAACGCGCCGGACACGCTCCCGACCACACAACAGACGAACGGCGCGGACGGCGCCACAGGAGGAACGCATGCCGATGAAGATGGGCTACAAGGACCTGCTGGCCGAGGCCAACGCGCGCATCCAGGCGATCACGCCGCAGGACGCGCTGGCGCTGCACGGCGACCCGGACGTGGTGTTCGTCGACATCCGCGACGTGCGCGAGCTGCAGCGCGAGGGCATGATCCCCGGCGCCTTCCACGCGCCCCGCGGGATGCTGGAGTTCTGGGTCGACCCGGACAGCCCCTACCACAAGCCGGTCTTCGCGTCGGGCAAGCGCTTCGTCTTCTACTGCGCCAGCGCGTGGCGCTCGGCGCTCGCCACCGACACG
The DNA here is from genome assembly GCF_035627195.1 of Azospirillum sp. Lineage (GTDB taxonomy): Bacteria > Pseudomonadota > Alphaproteobacteria > Azospirillales > Azospirillaceae > Azospirillum. Next base: position 7,047 of record NZ_DASPMG010000224.1, on the reverse strand, counting down.
GTGCAGCGCATGGGGCTGGAGCCGGTCTGCCACCTGCAAGGCGGCTTCAAGGCCTGGAAGGAAGCCGGCCTGCCGGTGGGCCAGCCGCCGGAGAAGGCGTGACAGTAAGATCAGATCAATGATCTGATCTTATATACGGCGCGGTGGACAAAGGGCCGCCGCGCCCATCCGGCACGCCTATGACCTCCTGCGGCAATCGGCCGCTTCGCCAAAGTCTTTTGCGCTGCACAAACTCGTCGGCGGAGGTATTGGCCCCTGCAGCACCGGGGCAAATATGACTCCATGTTCGGGAGACACGACGGACCGAGCCTGAGCCGCCGCGACTGCCCTTGCCTTTCAGCCACAGCAAGGTGTCGTCATGAAGACAGCCAATTCGCAGCCCCCCGCGCCGCCCCGCGCGCTCCGCCTGCTGGCCGGCGCCGCACCCGTGCTCAACCCCGTTCTCGCCGCCGTGGCCTACGTGGCCGGCGGCGCCGGCTTTGCCGTCGCCATGATGGACAAGGATGGCGCCGAGTTGCTGATCTCCATGGCCCTGCTGGGTGCTGCGGCCGCGCTGTACCTCCTGACGCGGCCGACGGAGGAGGAGTAGGCCAAACGCCCCAACGAAAAACGCGGCCCGGCTGATGCCGGACCGCGTTCCCCGCCACACCCGTGAGGGTGCGTATCCTTACTTGACGTTCGCCTTCGCCATGGCGCCCAGGCGCAGGCGGAGCGCGTTCAGCTTGATGAAGCCTTCCGCGTCCTTCTGGTTGTAAACGCTGTCCTCCTCGAACGTCACGTAGTCGAGGCGGTACAGGCTGTTCGGCGACTTGCGGCCGACCACCGTCACGTTGCCCTTGTAGAGCTTCAGGCGCACCGTGCCGTTCACCACGTCCTGCGTCTGGTCGATCAGGCTCTGCAGCGCCAGACGCTCCGGGCTCCACCAGTAGCCGCAGTAGATCAGCTCGGCGTAGCGCGGCATCAGCTCGTCCTTCAGGTGCGCGGCCCCGCGGTCGAGCGTGATGCTCTCCATGGCGCGGTGCGCGGCCAGCAGGATGGTGCCGCCCGGCGTCTCGTACACGCCGCGCGACTTCATGCCGACGTAGCGGTTCTCCACGAGGTCGAGGCGGCCGATGCCGTTCTCGCCGCCCAGGCGGTTCAGTTCGGTCAGCAGGTCCTTCGGGCCCATCGGCTTGCCGTCGATGGCCACCGCGTCGCCGCGCTTGAACTCCACCTCGACGTAGGTCGGGGTGTTCGGCGCCTTCTCAGGGCTGACGGAGCGGGTGAACATGTCCTCGTCCGGCTCGACCCACGGGTCTTCCAGCGCCTTGCCCTCGTAGGAGATGTGCAGCAGGTTGGCGTCGGTGGAGTACGGCGCCTCGCCGCGCTTGTCCTTGGCGATGGGGATCTGGTTCTTCTCGGCGTAGTCGATCAGGCGGGTGCGGCTGTTCAGGTCCCACTCGCGCCAGGGGGCGATGATCTTGATGTCCGGGCGCAGCGCGTAGTAGCCCAGCTCGAAGCGGACCTGGTCGTTGCCCTTGCCGGTGGCGCCGTGCGCCACGGCATCCGCACCCACCATGTTGGCGATCTCGATCTGGCGCTTGGCGATCAGCGGCCGGGCGATCGAGGTGCCCAGCAGGTAGGTGCCCTCATAGAGCGTGTTGGCGCGGAACATCGGGAAGACGAAGTCGCGCACGAACTCCTCGCGCAGGTCGTCGATGAAGATGTTCTCGGGCTTGATGCCCAGCATCTCCGCCTTCTTGCGCGCCGGCTCCAGCTCCTCGCCCTGGCCGAGGTCGGCGGTGAAGGTCACCACCTCGCAACGGTAGGTCTCCTGCAGCCACTTCAGGATCACCGAGGTGTCGAGGCCGCCGGAATAGGCGAGCACAACTTTCTTGATCTCTTTGCCGGTCGCACCGCTCATGGGAATGCTCATGCGCAAGGGGGAATAGGACGGTGCGGGACAGTAGCCCCGCGCGCCGGGCGAATCAATCGGTCGGTCGATCGGCGGGGACAGGCGCGTCGTCGCGGCCGGCCGGCGCGCCGGGCACGAACGGCCAGCGCACGTAGGCGAACACCCACAGCGCCACGATGTCCGCCCCGTTCAGCAGCAGCACCAGCACCCACAGCGGGCTGCGCCCCGACTTGGCCAGCATCCAGCCGCCGAACACCAGCTTCAGCATCAGGAAGATCGCGATCACCAGATTGGCCTGCCACGGCTCCAGCGCCAGAATGGCCTGCCAGGGCGCCCAGTACAGCGTGTTCAGCAGCTCGCTCATGCGGTCCTCCGCGGCTTGGGGCCGAGCGGCGCGGGGCGCGCCGGGCGGTTGGGCCAGCGCCGGAAGGTCAGCACGCCCATGACCAGGACCAGCCCGACCACCGGCACGAACACCAGCAACGCCCACCACGGCGCGAGGCCCGCGCGGCGGCAGACGCGCGCCAGCGGCCACGCCGCCAGCGCGTTGAACAGGAAGAGGACCAGCCCCGGATCGACGGCAAAGTTCGGCACGCGCGCACTCTCCTTGACGATGGCGCCTAGATGCCTGCCCCGCCCCGGTTTGTCGAGGAGGAAGTCACGGAATGGACGCGGTTCACCCCGTGCAACGATGCGGAACCGCGTGTAAACTCGGCCCCGGTCTTGCGTCGCTTCCGGTTGTCCGTGTCGGGTCCATCGCTCACGCCGCCCCTTCCTCCCTCCCCGCGGCCGCCCGCCGACGCGCCGGGCGTGGCGGCGTTCGGCCGCTTCCGCCTGGCGCTGCTGGTGGTGGCCGTCGTGGTCGTTGCCGGGCTGGGCGTGCAGACCGCCATCAAGGCCGTGCAGGGCCGCGAGCAGGCCGAGGCCGACGCCGTCCGCCAGACGCAGAATCTGGCGCGCACGCTGGAAATGCAGGCTCGCGGCACCTTCCGGGAGGTCGAGCTGGCCGTGGCGACCGTCGCCGAGGCGCTGACGCCGCGCCCCGGCGCGCCCGCCGCCGGGGCGGAGGCCGTGCGGGCGATGATCGCCGCGCGCCTGTCGGCCGGCGGCGTCCTGCGCAACATCGTCGTCGCCGACGCGCACGGCGACGTGCGGCACGACGGCATTCCCGGCACGGCACCGGTCAACATCGCCGACCGCGAGCATTTCCGCATCCACCGCGATCGGGCGGACGCCGGAACCGTCATCTCCCAGCCGATCCTCGGCCGCACCTTGCGCGGCTGGTACGTGGCGCTCAGCCGACGCGTAAACGATAGCCAGGGCGGCTTCGCCGGCGTGGTCTTCGCCGCCCTCGACCTGTCGCACCTGGAGCGCACCTTCGCCGCGGTCGACCTCGGGCCGAACGGCACGGTCACGCTGTGGAACCGCGACGGCGTGGTGCTGGCGCGCCACCCGCGCGAGGAGGCGGTCACCGCCGACCCCGCGCACTTCGCCGAGCAGATGCGCCAGCGGCTGGCCGAGGGGCAGCGCGAGGTCACCCGGCACGGCCCGTCTCCGGTGACCGGCGCCATGCGCGTGGCGACGATCCGCGTGGTGGAGGGCCTGCCGCTGGCGGTGTCGGTCCGCCTTGCCGAGGCCGGGTATCTGGCACCCTGGCGCGACGCCCTGCGGCGCGACGCCGTCACCCTGGGTGTCGTCGTGGCCGTGGTGGCGGTGCTGACGGCGCTGCTGCTGGGCTACCTGCGCCGGCTGGAGGGCATGGCCCGCGCCCTCCAGGCCAGCGAGCGGCGCGCCCGCGCCACCTTCGACAGCACCTACCAGTACATGGGCATCCTGGCGCCCGACGGGACGGTCCTGGCGCTGAACCGCGCAGCGCAGGACTTCACCGGCGCCGAGCGCGAGGGCGGCGTCGGCCGCCCGGCGTGGGAGCGGCGCACCTGGGCCGCCGTGCCGGCGTCGGCCGAGCGGCTGCGCGCCGCCGTGCGCGAGGCGGCGGCCGGCGGCTCCGTCCGCTTCGAGGCGCAGGTGCAGGCGGTGGACGGCGAGCCCCGCACCGTCGACTTCTGCGTCAAGCCGGTCCGGGACGAGCACGGCCGCGTCGTGCTGCTGCTGAGCGAGGCGCACGACATCACCGAGCGCTACCGCATGGAGACCGACCTGCGGCGCAGCGAGGCGCGGCTGCGCTCCTACCTCGACGCCGCCATGGAGGGGATCTTCGTCGCCGACACCAAAGGGCGCTACGTCGACGTCAACCCGGCGGCCTGCCAGATGCTGGGCTACACGCGGGACGAGCTGCTGTCCCTGCGCGTGTCCGACGTGGTGCCGGCCGACCACCCGCTGGGCGCGGCGTGCCTCGCCTCCTTCTGCGCGCTGGAGCCGGCCGGCGTCTTCCGCGGCGAGATGGTGATGCGCCGCAAGGACGGCGCCATCCGCCTGTCCGAGGTCAACGCCGTGCGGCTGGACGGCGATCGCACCCTGGGCGTGGTGCGCGACGTCACCGAGCGCCGCCACGCGGAGGAGGCGCTGCGCAGCAGCCGGGCGCGGCTGGCCGCCCTGCTGCAGGCCCTGCCCGACCTCGCCTTCCTGCTGGACGGCCAGGGCCGCTACCAGGAGGTGCTGGGCATGGGCACGCACGACCTGCTGGCCGCTCCCCTTGATTCGGTGGTCGGCCGCCCCGTCGCCGAGGTGCTGCCGAAGGAGGCGGCGGGCCGCGTGCACGATTCGATCCGCCGCACCATCGACACTGGTGCGCCGCAGGTCATCGAATACGCCTTGGCCGTGCCCACCGGCCGCCGCTGGTTCGAGGGACGCACCACGCTGCTGCCGCCCGACTTCGGGCCGGAGCCCATGGTGCTGCTGCTGGCCCGCGACGTGACGGAACGCGTGCGCGCCGCCGAGCGGCTGGCCCACGCCAAGGAGCAGGCGGAGAGCGCCAACCGCACCAAGGGCGCCTTCCTGGCGACCATGAGCCACGAGCTGCGCACGCCGCTGAACGCCATCATCGGCTTTTCCGAGATCATGGTGCACGAGGTCTTCGGGCCGCTGGGCAGCGAGCGCTACCGCACCTACGCCGCGCACATCCAGACCAGCGGCACGCACCTGCTGGAGCTGATCAACGACGTGCTCGACATGTCGAAGCTGGAGGCCGGACGCTATGAACTTGACGAGCACGAGGTCGAGTTGGCGGAACTGCTGGACTCCTGCATGGCGCTCACCGCCGTTCCGGCCGAGCAGGGTGGCGTGCGGCTGGCGACCGATCTGCCCCCGGACCTGCCCAACCTGCGCGCGGACGAGCGCGCGGTGCGGCAGATCGTGCTGAACCTGCTGTCCAACGCCGTGAAGTTCACCCCGCCCGGCGGCACCGTGACGCTCGGCGCGTCGGTGGCCGAGGACGGCACGCTGGCGGTGACGGTGGCCGACACCGGCATCGGCATCGACGCCGAAGCGCTGAAGACCGTCACCGAGCCCTTCCAGCAGGCCGACGCCAGCATCAGCCGCCGCTTCGGCGGCACCGGCCTGGGCCTGGCGATCAGCCGCGAACTGACCGAGCTGCACGGCGGCACCCTGGACCTGTCCAGCACCCCCGGCCGAGGCACGGTGGTGACGGTGACCTTCCCGGCGGAGCGGGTGGCGGGGAAGGTTGAAGCGGCGGGGGCTTTGCCATAACCCCTCCCCTGCGTCCGGCGGGGAACCGGCAATCAGCGCCTCACGCCAGCGCGGCGTCCTTTTCCTCGATCACCTTCTGCATCGCCGCCCGGTCGGCCGCGCTGAGGCGCATGGAGGCGCTCTTCAGCTGGCCGCAGGCCGCCATGATGTCCTCGCCGCGCGGGGTGCGCACGGGGCTGGCGTAGCCGGCGTGGTTGACGATGTCGCCGAAGACCTGGATCGCCTTGTCGGTCGAGCGCTCGTACGGCGCGCCCGGCCAGGGGTTGAAGGGGATCAGGTTGATCTTGGACGGAATGCCCTTCAGCAGGTTCACCAGTGCCCGCGCGTCGGCCGGGCTGTCGTTGATGCCCTTCAGCATCACGTATTCGAAGGTGATGCGCCGCGCGTTGTTCAGGCCGGGGTAGTTGCGGCAGGCGTCCATCAGTTCCCGCAGGGGGTACTTGCGATTGATGGGCATGATGATGTCGCGCAGTTCGTCCGTCACCGCGTGCAGGCTGACCGCGAGGTTGACGTTCAGCTCCTCGCCGCAGCGCTTCATCATCGGCACCACGCCCGAGGTGGACAGCGTGATGCGGCGCTTGGAAATGGCGATGCCGTCGCCGTCCATGACGATCTTCAGCGCCTTGGCGACGTTCTCGTAGTTGAAGAGCGGCTCGCCCATGCCCATCATGACGATGTTGGACAGCATCCGCCCGTCCGGCGGGGCCGGCCATTCGTCCAGCGCGTCGCGCGCCAGCATGACCTGCGCCACGATCTCCGGCGCCGTCAGGTTGCGCACCAGACGCTGCGTGCCGGTGTGGCAGAAGCGGCAGGTCAGCGTGCAGCCCACCTGGGAGGAGACGCACAGCGTGCCGCGGTCCTCCTCGGGGATGTGGACGCTCTCCACCTCCTGGCCGTCGGGCATACGCAGCAGCCACTTGCGCGTGCCATCGGCGGACTTCTGGTCGCGCGACACCGTCGGGCGCTGCACCACGAAGGCCTCGGCCAGCTTCTCGCGCACCGGCTTGGCGAGGGTGGTCATCACCGCGAAGTCGGTGGCGCCGCGGTGGTAGATCCAGTGCCAGAGCTGGCGCGCCCGGAACTTTTCCAGGCCGTGCGCCACCACCTCGGCCTCCAGCTCTTCGCGGGAGAGGCCGACGAGGTTCTTGCGCCCATCGGCCGAAGCGGCCGGAAGGACGTCGGGGGCAGCGGTCGATCGTGCGTTCATGGGGCGAATAGATAGTCGCGCCTGGCCGAGAAACCAAGCGCGACCTGTGGATAACGGGTATGCCTACCGCTTGACGCCGCAGGCGTCGTTGATCGCCTTGTAGGCTTCGGCGAGGCCGTCGAGGCTGTAGGTGTCGGTGGTCTTGGTGCCGCGCCCCGACACCGCCTTCATGACCAGCGGCTTGCCCTTGCCCTCGCGCATGGCGGCGACGATGGCCTTGTCGGTCTCGGCGTCGCGGGCCCAGGCGGTCTCGTTGTCGGCGAACAGCTTGAAGCTCTTG
>NZ_DASPMG010000223.1:0-30475 GCF_035627195.1 Azospirillum sp. | reverse complement strand
CTCGGTGCTGGGTCTGGTGGGTGACGCGATCAAGCTGGTGAGGGCCGTGCGATGACCATGATGGTGAAGATCGAAGAGAAGCTGTACCAGAACCGGTACATCGTCGACGAAAGCCACCCGCACATCCGCATCAAGGACGCGACGACCTGCACCAGTTGCGACACGCAGGCCTGCACCTACTGCTGCCCCGCCGCCTGCTACAGCAAGAACGAGACGGGCAGCGTGACCCTGGTGACCGACGGCTGCCTGGAGTGCGGCACCTGTCGCGTGATCTGCCAGGACCGCGGCAACATCGCCTGGGACTATCCCCGCGGCGGCTACGGCATCAGCTACAAGTTCGGTTGAGCGTATGTGCGAAAAGCCCCTCCCCGGCGCCGCCGGGGAGGGGCTTTTTTTCGTGCGCGGCGTCCGAAAACCTCAGTCGAGCCGGTCGTCGTCGCGGGGAGGATTCCCAACACCGGAGCGGGCAAGAATTGTCCTGGCCTGCCCCCGGGTCGCACGGGCACCGCGGGCGGCGAAGTAGCGCTCGGCCTCGGCCTGCGCACCGACGCGCGAGGCGAGCGCCGTGGCGATGTATTGATTGAGGCTGACGCCCGTGGCCTCTGCTTGGGCCGTCGCCTCCTTCTTTAGGTCGTCGGGAATGCGAAGCGGAAAGGTGCTCATGGACGAAGCCTCCTGAGGACATCCTTCGGACGTTCGACGGGAATGCCAAACCGGGCGGATGCGGCCGCCATGTCAGCGAGATTGAAACTGGCAATCACGTCAGCGGTGCCGTTGACAGCGGTTTCCAACACCAAGTCGTCGTCCGGATCGGCGGCACCCGGACGCCAACGGTAATCAAACACGACAGGCACGCAAAGGCTGGCGACCTCGTCCAAAACGCTGAATACGTCGGCGGCACCGATCCCGAATTTCGTCAAGTTGTCCGGCCGGGTCAGCACCGCCTCGTACTCCACCAGCAACGTGGTCGAAAGAAGGAGATGGGCCTTGCCGTCCAGAACCTCCAGCAGCAGGTGACGCGAAGCGCCGGCCGGGCTGTGGAAAGCCGCAAACATGACATCGGTATCAAGGACAAGCCTCAGCATGGCGATACCGTATGCGACATCACCAATGCGGTCAATGACACCACGGACTCACACCCGCGCGACGTAATCCGCCACCCGCTGCAGCTCCCGCCCGGCGCGATCCACCATCTCGTCCATTCCGTCCAGGCGGCCGTCCAGCACCGACGTTTCGATGGCGTCGCCCACGGCGGCGAGGTCGCGGGCACCCACCGTGCGGGAGGAGCCGGCCAGCTTGTGCCCGGCCTGCCGGACCTCGTCCCAGGCGCGCTCGGCAAAGGCCTCCTCCAACCGCGCCAGCGTCGCGCGGTTCGATGCCAGGAACTCGTCCAGAAGCTGGCGGATGAAGTCGGCGTCGCCGTCGAACAGGCTGCTCAGCGCCGACAGGTCCAGCGGCGCGCCTTCCGCCCCCTCGCCGTCCGGCGGCAGCCAGCGCTCCAGGATGCGGCGCAGCTGGCCGATCTCGGTGGGCTTGGACACCGCGTCGTCCATGCCGACGGCAAGGCAGCGCTGCGCCTCCCCCTCCATGGCGTTGGCGGTGATGGCGACGATGGGCATGCGCGCGCCCGTTTCCGCCTCCGCCGCGCGGATGGCGCGCGTCAGGTCGAAGCCGTCCATCTCCGGCATCTGGCAGTCGGTCAGCACCAGCGCGTAGCGTCCGGTGCGCCAGCGCTCCAGCGCCTCGCGCCCGTCCTCCGCCACCTCGGCGGCGTAGCCCAGCAGGGCCAGCTGGCGCAGCAGCACCTGCCGGTTCGTCGGGTGGTCCTCGGCCACCAGGATCAGCCGGTTGCGCGCCAGCGCCTCCTCCACACTGGGGGCGGCCGGCTTGGCGGTCGCCAGCGGCGGCGGCTCGGCGGCACTCTCCTCCACCGCCAGCCCCTCGGCCTCCGGCGTCGAGCGTCCGGTCGCCACCAGCACGCCACGCGCCAGATGGGTGCGCCGCACCGGCCGCGCCACCGGTACGGCACCACCCGGCGTCGCCGGCTGCACCTGCCGCGTCAGCACCACCAGCCCGGCGCCGGCCAGCCGCGGGTCGCCCAGCAGCTCCCCGGCCGCATCCTCCTCGGCCAGCACCAGCGCGTCGAAGCGCGCACCCTCCGCCAGAGCGCCCAGCGCCGCATGGGTGTCGGCGGCCTCCGCCGCCTGGGCGCCGTCGGCGGCGAGGTAGCGGGCCAGGAAGCGCCGCTCGTCCGGCGTGCGCGCCACCACCAGCACCGACAATCCGGCCAGCGGCGGTGGCGGAACCTCGCTCTCCGACACTTCGGCGGTGAAGGTGAACCAGAAGGTGGCGCCCTTGCCGGGCTCGCTCTCCACGCCGATCTCGCCACCCATCAGCTCGGCGATGCGCCGGCAGATGGACAGGCCCAGCCCTGTGCCGCCAAAGCGCCGGGTGGTCGAGGCCTCGGCCTGGGTGAAGGGGCGGAACAGGCGGGCCTGCACGTCGCGGGCGATGCCGATGCCGGTGTCGATGACGGTGATGCCCACCGTCGCCTTGCCGTCCAGCAGCGAGATCAGCTCGGCCCGCAGCGTCACCGAGCCGGCCGGCGTGAACTTCACCGCGTTGCCGGCGATGTTGAACAGCACTTGGCGCAACCGCACCGGGTCACCCAGCACGCAGGCCGGCAACTCCGGATCGACGTAGGGGATGAGCAGGATGTCCTTCTTGCGCGCCCCCGGCGCCAGCGTGTCGGCCACCCCCTCCACCACCTGGGCCAGCGAGACGGGCACGCGTTCCAAGTCCAGCCGTCCGGCCTCGATCTTCGAGAAGTCCAGGATGTCGTTGATGATGGTCAGCAGCGATCCGGCGGAATCGCGCACCACCGCCACCAGTTCGCGCTGCTCGGCCGACAGCGGCGTGTACTCCAGCAGCTCCAGCATGCCCTGCACGCCGTTCATGGGCGTGCGGATCTCATGGCTCATGGTGGCGAGGAACAGCGACTTCGCCTGGTTGGCCGCCTCGGCCTCGGCGCGCGAGGCTTCCGCCGCGCGGGTGGCGGCGACCAGCTCGCGCGTGCGCTCCGTCACCTGGTTCTCCAGGTTGCGGTTCAGCTGCGACAGCTCCTCGTACAGGTGCACGTTGTCAAAGCCGACGGCGACCTTGGAGCAGAACACCTCCACCAGCCGCCGCTCGTCCTCGCTCAGCGGATGGCGGTGGCGCAGGTAGAACAGGGTGTCGTGCTGGCGCGAGGTGGAGCGGAACACCAGGATGCTGTGCTCCCGCTCGAAGGCGTTGCGCACGGCGCCCAGCGCGCCGGCGATGGCGTCGGCGATCTCCTCCGGCAACACCTCGGCCACCGGGCGGTTGTCCAGGCCGGTGAAGGCGCCGCCGCCGCCGATGACGATGGCCTCGCCGCCGGCCGTCCAGCGGCTGCACAGCAGCGCCCCCTCGCACGTCGGCAGCACCTCGTCGATCTGCCGCACCGCGTCGGCCACGTAGCCGGCGATGGTCCGCTTGTCGAGCAGCGAGGAGGACGCGTGCAGGATCCGCTCCAGCCCCTGGCGGTGCTGCTCGATGGCGGTGATGTCCTGGTAGCCGCGCAGGGCCGCCACCACGGAGGTGAACAGCTTCTGCGCCGTCAGCTCGGTCTTCGACTTGTAGTCGTTGATGTCGTAGTTGAGGATGACGTCGCGCTCCGGCGCCTGTCCGGGCTGGCCGGTGCGCAGGATGATGCGCACCCGGCGGTTGTTCAGGTCGTTGCGGATGTGGCGGACCAGCTTCAGGCCGGCGTCGTCGGATTCCATCACCACGTCCAGCAGGACCACGGCGATGTCCGGGTTCGCCTCGATCACCCCGCGCGCCTCGGCCGCCGTGGCGGCGGACAGGAACTGCGCCGGGCGTCCTTCGAAGGTGAAGCCGCGCAGCACCATCTTGGTGGTGGCGTGGATGGCCGGGTCGTCGTCGACGATGAGGATCAGCCAGGGCTCCGCCGCCTCGGCCGGGGCGTCCTTCGCCGCCCCTTCGGCGTCCGCACCCGGCTCCTCGTCGGCGAACAGAAACTCGTCGCTCATCCCATCCCCACCGGGCCATCCCCAACCGAGCCACCCCCGCCGGCTCGAAAGCGGGACGATACCATAGGCTGCACCGCTGTGAACAGGAGAGGCGCCATTCCACACGCGAAACGCGAAGGGCTCAATCCGCGTCGTCGTCCTCGTCGCCCTCGGCGCGGCAGAAGCGGCGCAGCGCGTCCAGGTCGGCGACCGAGATCGTGCCGCCGTGCGTCTCCACGCCCACGGCGCGCAGCTTGGCCAGCGCGCGGGAGAAGGTCTCCGGCTGCATGCCCAGGCGGCGGGCGATCAGCGCCTTGTCGAAGGGCAGCGCGAACATGGCCGAACCCGGCCCTTCCGGGCAGAAGCGCAGCAGGAAGGTGCCGACGCGCTGCGGCGTGGGCTGCACCTGCAGCTGTTCGATGGCCTGCACCAGATGGCGCAGCCGCAACGACAGCGAGCCCAGCATGGCGAAGGCGATCTGGTCGTCCTCGCGCAGGCAGCGGGCAAAGCCCTCGGCCGTCAGGGTCAGCACGCGGGCGTCGGCCACCGCCTCGGCGCACACCGGGAACTTGCCGCTGGCGAACATGGCGGCCTCGGCGAAGGTTTCGCCAGGGGCGACGACGTTCACCACGGCCTCCGCCCCGTCGCGCGTCAGCCGGTACAGCTTGACCCACCCCTCCAGCAGAACGAAGAAGCGGTCGGCCTTCTCGTCCTGCACGAACAGCGTCGTGCCGCGCGGCACCTGGCGGACCTGAGCGCTGCCCACCAACGCCGACAGCGCGCGGTCGGGCAGGCGCTGGAACAGCGGGATCGTGCGCAGCGTCGCGGCGTCGGTCGGCCGCAAGCCCGGAATTTCGGTCTTCATCCCATCTCCCCGTGTCCGGGCTTGCCCGCCCTTTGGGTGCGGCCCCGGTTGACGGCTATTGTAGCCGCCCGTCCTTGACGGCGGTCAAGCCCGCGCCGCTCGTCCTGCCCACCCCATGCGCGCCAGCATCACCGCGTTGATCGTCATGGCGCAGACGTCGGACAGCATGCCCGGTACGGACATCACCAGAACGTTGTGGCCGAACCAACAGGGCAGTGCCAGAGCCATGCACAGGCGGAACAGCCGAACGTCGGTCTGGTAACGGCCAAGGCTGACGAAGGAGAGGCCCGCCGCCGCGAAGGCCGAGGGCACGCCCTGCCACGTGGCAACCAGCCCGGCGGCGATGAGCGGCAGCACCGCCAGATAGACGCTTCGAAAGCCCGGCCGCGTGCCGAGTGGAATGGCGGCCGCCGCCTGCACGGTCGCCAGCACGTTCATCAGGCTGCCGGTAAGCGCCCCCAGCAGGGCGAAATGCAGCGCGAACAACAAGGAAGCCGCCAGCTGCACCGCCAGCATCGCTATCCGCCCGCGCAACAGCGCCCATCCCATGCCCGCCGCCGTGCCGGCAAATCCGACGGCCTGGGCAAGCAGTTCTACGGAAAGGACGTCTGGCATGGAAACCGGAATGCGGGGGCGCTCGGCCCGTAGCTTAAATCCGACCCCACCGGCCGCAAGCGATTTCGGTGGGTCCAACGCCGAAGCCCGAAGTGCCTGGAAGCATGCCTGAAAGCCGTGCGCCGGATCCTCGCCTGCGCTCGACCGGGCCTACGCCGAACAGGATCCGCCGCCCAGAACGCAGAACTTGGCGCAATGGCGGTGGTTCAGCTTGACCGCCCCCCGGTCGAAATGGCCGCCATCGGCCGTGGCCGCCTGCGCCAGCGTCTCGCCCATCTCGAAACGCGCCTCGTAGGGCAGCAGCGTGCAGGGAACGACGACGGCGTGCGCCGCCCCCTTGCGCTTCACCACCATGCGGCTGGTCGCGCACATCATGGCGTCGGGATGCAGATTCAGGATGCCCCAGCAGGCGGTGGTGATCTCCGGGACTTCGACGTGCTCGTTCATTTCCGGGAACAGCACCAGCGCGTGCGGATCGGCCGCGTCCAGGGGCAGGGCGTGGTCCGCGAACAGCCGGGCGTATCCCGCGCGCAACACGGCTTGCTCCTCCTCCCAGCAGGTCCGGCCGGCGACGGCGACGGCGAACCCTTCCTGAGCCAGCCACGCCAGGCCTTCCATGGTTTTCGTGAAACTGCCGGGTCCGCGTTCGCGGTCGTGCAGGGCGGCTGTGTGGTGGTCCAGGCTGACGCGCAGGCGCAGGCGATCGCCGAAACGGTCGCGCAGGGTCCGCAGTGCCTGCTGCACGGGCGGACGCTGCATCGGCTGCATGGCGTTGGTAAGGATCAGCACCTCGAACCCGCGTTTCAGGCACAGTTCGGCGATGGCGGGCAGGTCGCGGTTCAGGAAGGGCTCGCCGCCGGTGAAGCCGATCTCCCGCGTGCCCAGGCCGAGGGACTCGATCTCGTCCAGGTAGGGGCGCACGTCGTCCGGGGCGATGTAGACCAGCCGGTCGTTGGTGGGGCTGGATTCGATGTAGCAATGGCCGCAGGTGATGTTGCACAACGTGCCGGTGTTGAACCACAGCGTGTCCAGCCGGCGCAGCGCCACACTGGCCCGCCGCTCGCCCTTGGCGGTCCAGTCCGGGTCGTCGAACTTGGCGCGGACGGGTGCGGGGGCGGCGGCTACGGCGGTGCCGGTCATGCACTCTTCTCGGTCGGTCATGTGCGCACGGTAACGGGCGGCCCGATGGGCCGCCAGTCACGTTGCCTTGAGCGGGTGGTGAACGGCGGTTGGTGAACGAGCGGATGGCGGACGCTCAGCGCTCGGCCACCGGCTTGACGGGGCGGGTGGTCATGCCGGTGTAGAGCTGGCGCGGGCGGCCGATCTTCTGCTGCGGATCCTCGATCATCTCCTTCCACTGGCTGATCCAGCCCACGGTGCGCGCCAGGGCGAACAGCACGGTGAACATGCTGGTCGGGAAGCCCATCGCCTTCAGAATGATGCCGGAATAGAAGTCGACGTTCGGGTACAGCTTCTTCTCGATGAAGTACTCGTCCTCCAGCGCGATCTTCTCCAGCTCCATGGCGATGTCGAGCAGCGGCTCGTCCTTGATGCCCAGCTCGTTCAGCACCTCGTAGCAGATCTGGCGCATGATCTTGGCGCGCGGGTCGTAGTTCTTGTAGACGCGGTGGCCGAAGCCCATCAGACGGAACGGGTCGTTCTTGTCCTTGGCGCGCTTGACGAATTCGGGGATGCGGGCGGTGGAGCCGATCTCCTCCAACATCTTCAGCACCGCCTCGTTCGCACCGCCGTGCGCCGGGCCCCACAAGGCCGCGATGCCGGACGCGATGCAGGCGAAGGGGTTGGCGTGCGAGGAGCCGGCGAGGCGGACGGTGGAGGTCGACGCGTTCTGCTCGTGGTCGGCGTGCAGGATGAAGATCTTGTCCATCGCGCGCGCCAGAACCGGGTTCACCACATAGGGCTCGCACGGCGTGCCGAAGGTCATGTAGAGGAAATTCTCGGTGTAGGCCAAGTCGTTGCGCGGGTACATGAACGGCTGGCCGACCGAGAACTTGTAGGCCATGGCGGCCATGGTCGGCATCTTGGCGATCAGGCGGTGCGCGGCGATCTTGCGCTGCACCGGGTCGGCGATGTCGGTGGAATCGTGGTAGAAGGCCGAGAGGGCGCCGGTGACGCCGCACATGATGGCCATCGGGTGCGCGTCGCGGCGGAAGCCGCTGTAGAACTTGGCCAGCTGCTCGTGCACCATGGTGTGATAGGTGATGGTGCGGGTGAAGTCGGCCTTCTGCTCGGCGTTCGGCAGCTCGCCGTTGAGCAGCAGATAGCAGACCTCCGGGAAGTCGCAATGCTCCGCCAGATCCTGGATGGCGTAGCCGCGGTGCAGCAGCACGCCCTCGTCGCCGTCGATGTAGGTGATGGCGGACTCGCAGCTGCCCGTCGAGGTGAAGCCGGGATCGAAGGTGAAGTAGCCGGTTTCGGCATAAAGCTTGCGCACGTCGATGACGCGTGGGCCGGTCGAACCTTCCAGCAGCGGCAACTTGAGCGTGCGGCCGGTGGTGTCGTCGGTCAGCGTGACGGTGCCGACCTGACGGACGTCCTCGTGCCCGGGCTTCATCGTGTTGGCCATAAGACCTGCTCCTCTCGCGTACGACGCACTCGCAAGGAGAGGTGTGGCGCGGCGGCACGCCGTCAACGGTTTGCTTTCGTATAAGGGGCGGGGCGGCGACCGTGGACCAGCGCGCGGGCTTGGGGAAGGGTTGGGGACACGGATGGACACGGATGAAGATCGGCTATTTTTTAATCCGTGTTCATCCGTACAAAATCCGTGTGCATCCGTGTCTCAACACCCGCCTCCTGCCTCCTACCCGCCGCTGATCGCGGTCAGCACGTCCACCGCCACGCCCGGCGGCAGGGGCGTCGCCAGGGTGGCGCGTTCGCCTGCGACGAAGACGTTGATGTGGCGGCGGATGGCCGGGGTGGAGTCGCACAGGCGGTCGCGCATGCCCGGCCAGCGGGCGTCCAGCGCGTCCATCAGCTCGTCCACGGTGGCGGCCGGGACATCCAGCCGCCGGACCGAACCGGGGAACAGCGCCACCAGCGCCGCCGGAAGGCGGACGGTGACCGGCGCGGTCGCTTCGCGTGTCATCGCGGCGCCCCGTCAGCCGTCGACGACCAGCGTTTCCACCGACAGGATGGCCGGCAGGTGCTGGGCGATGCAGGTCCAGCCGTCGCCCTCGTCGGCGCTGGCGTACAGGGCGCCGCCGTTGGTGCCGAAGTAGACGCCGGCCGGCTCCAGCCGATCCGTCGCCATGGCCTGCCGCAGCACGCCGAAGTAGGCGTTCTGCTGGGGCAGGCCGTCGCGCAACGCCTCCCACCGCTCGCCGCCGTCGCGGGTGCGCCAGACGGCGGCCTTGCCGTCGGGCACGAAGCGGCCGACGGAATCACCGTTCAGCGGCAGCAGGTACAGCGTCTGCGGATCGCGCGGGTGGGCGGCGGCGGGGAAGCCGAAGGATGACGGCAGGCCGGCCTCGATGCTGCTCCAGGTGCGGCCGCCGTCGTCGCTGCGGTACATGCCGCAGTGGTTCTGCTGGTACAGGCGGTCGGGCATGCCCGGCGCCATGACGATGCAGTGCACGCACTGCCCGTGCTCGGGATAGTTCTGCCCCTCCGGCATGTAGTCGGCGCGGGTACCGCGGTTGCGCGGGTGCCACGTAGCGCCGCCGTCGGCGGTGTGGAAGACACCGCCGGCCGAGATGGCGACCCACAGCTGCCGCTCGTCCGTGGGGTGCGGGACCAGCGAGTGCAGGATCAGCCCGCCGCCGCCCGGCTGCCAGTCGGCGCGCGAGGGGTGGTTGCGCAGCCCCTCCACATGGCGCCAGGACCGGCCGCCGTCGTCGCTGCGGAACAGGCCGGCGGGCTCGACGCCCGCGTACAGGCAGCCCTGCCCGGGCGCCAAGCTCCACACCGCCTTGACCGGCGTCTCGCCGGCCGGATAGGTGAGGCCGTCGCTGGAGTGCGTCCAGGTTTCACCCAGGTCGGTTGACTTCCAGACGGCCGGGCCGAACCATTCGTTGCCGCCGCCGGCAAAGATGGCGCCGGTGGCCGGGTCGGCGACCACGTGGTTCATCGGCCACGTCTCGCAGAACGGGCCGCGCAGTGCCCAGTCGCGCCGATCCGCGTCGCTTTCCAGGATGAACGCGCCCTTCTTCGTGCCCAGCAGCAGCAGGACCTTCGATGCCATTGTCCCCTCCCATCAGCTTTTGGTTGGCGTTCGCGCCTTCGTGACCGGTCCTGGGACGAATCGCCGCTACCCCGCATTCGGCCTGGACAAATACGTTGATATCAACATTATTGCCGCATGTCAAAGGACCAGGACCAGCTTCCCTTCTCCACGACCATCGAGGTGCGGGACGCCTGCCTGTGCCTGCACGTGCAGCGCGCGGCGCGCGCCATGGCCCGGCGCTATGACGAGGCGCTGCGGCCGCTCGAGCTGACGAACGGGCAGTTCTCGCTGCTGATGGCGCTGAACCGGCCGGAGCCGCCGGGCATGGGGCCGGTCTCCGCACTGCTGGCCATGGACCGCACGACGCTGACCGCCGCGCTGAAGCCGCTGGAGCGACGCGGGCTGCTGGCGGTGCGCGTCGATCCGGCGGACCGCCGCGGCCGGCGCCTGGAACTGACCGCGGCCGGCCGCGCGCTGCTGGCCGCGGCCCTGCCGGCGTGGCGGCAGGCGCAGGCGGACAACGAACGGCTGCTCGGCGCGTCCGGCGCCGACCGGCTGCGGGCGGACCTGATGGCGTTGTCGTGAGGGTGCTGTCGTGAGGGTCAGTACAGCCGGCCGCCGTTCGGCACCGGCTGGTCTGGGCGGATCAGCACCACCTCCCCGTCGGCGTCGGGCAGGCCGAGCACGAGGCATTCGCTGACGAACTTGCCGATCTGCTTGGGCGGGAAGTTGACGACGGCCAGCACCTGGCGGCCGACCAGCGAGTCGGGCGTGTAGTGGCGGGTGACCTGGGCGGAGCTGCGCCGGGTGCCGACCTCCGGCCCGAAGTCGACGGTCAGCTTGATGGCGGGTTTGCGCGCCTCCGGGTACGGCTCCGCCGCCACCACGGTGCCGACGCGCACCTCCACCTTCAGGAAATCGTCGAAGCCGATGGTCATCCCCGCCCCTCCTTTGGCCGTTGGCGGGGCGAGGGTAGCAGCGCCGCCGGAAAACGCGAAGGGCCGCCCCGAGGGGCGGCCCTTTTCCGTCGGCGGCGTGCCGCTCAGGACGCCGGGCGGGCCGGCGTCCCGGGGGGACGGGTCACTTGCCGGACTTGGCGATGGCGGCCTTCACCTCGTCCAGGCTCTCCGACACGCGCTTGGACAGCACGTCGGCGGCCTCGCTGTTGGACTTGGCGATCATCTCGGCCAGTTCCCTGACGTTGGCGAGCGCCTTCTCGAAGGCGGCCTTCGCCAGTTCGGCCTGCTTGGCGGCCTTGTCCTCCGGCGAACCGGCGCCCATGACGTCGCTCACCATGCTGCCGGCCTCTTCCACAGACTGGCGCAGGATCTCATTCTGGCGGCGGAGGACGGCCTGCAGCCCTTCCCAGGCCAACTGGTTGGCGGCGGTGACCGCCTCGATGTTGCGGCGCTGCGCGGTCAGGATCGATTCGATGTCGATGCCGGGCGCCTTGAACTCGCCCAGAGCCTTGGACAGATCGAATTCGAGGAACGGGTTACCGGTCGGCTGCTTCGCCATGTTCTTCATCCCCCTAGTGCGGTCCGACAAGCCGCGGTGCAGCAGAGCGGACTCGGTTGTGATGACCGCGCAACCATACTCGCCACTTTGCTGCGGCGCAACATACAAGACGCCGCAGGCCCGGGGATTCAACCGGCCGGCGCGTCCACAGGTTCCGTCTGCGAAGCACGGCGCGAGTCGCGCCGGCGCAGGGCCGCCCACCAGGATTCGCCACGGCGCAGCTCGGCATCCAGCGCCGCCATGGTGCGGGCGAGGTCGGCGGTGTCGTCTGCCAGGAAGGTGCGCATGACCCGCGCGTGCACGGCGACCAGCCCGGCCACCAGCGCCGACCCGCCCGGCGCGTCCGGGTCGATGCGCGCGGCGCGCAGCATCCACGCCATGGAGCGCGCGATGTGCGGCGCGAAGGCCAGGGCCGTCAGCGGTTCCCGCCGCAGGTCGCGGGTGACAGAGGCGAGGCCGTCGCGGTAGGGGAGCAGCGCGTCGAAGCGCCGCATCATCACGTCGAACAGCCGGTCGCGCGGCGGTTCCTCCTCGGCTTCGGGATCGGGGGCATCCGGATCGGGGGCGGCGGGTTCGTCGGCCAGAACGGCGGCGTCGGCGAGGCGCGACAGCCCGGCCAGCAGGTGCGCGCGGGTGGGAAAGCGCCGGTACAGCGCGCCCAGCGGTACGCCGGCGGCGCGCGCCACCTCGGCCAAGCCGGTGCGCCGCCAGCCGTGCGTCGCCGCCAGATCCATGGCGGCGGCGACGATGCGCCGGTCCATGTCCTCCGTATCCTCCGCGTCCTGCATGTCCGTCTCCCGCCCTTATCGGTACCCCAACTATGTGGGAGCCGGCGGCGGCGGCGCCAGATCCGCGGCAGCGGCGAGCAGTGCCGCGCCACCCTGGCCGAGGCGGCCCGCCGGGCGGCACAGCCGCACGCCGTGCACCGCGACGCGCAGGCGGTGCCGGTGCCGCGCGAGCAGTGGGAGCCGATCCTGGAAGGGGTGGGGCTGAGCCGCCCGGTGGCCGCACTGATGGCCGCCATGTACGACGGCATCAACGCCGGCCGCGTGGGGTTCAAAGGCGGTGCGGCCAAGGGTGGTGCGGTGCGCCGGCGCGGCAGCGTGGACATCGCCGACGCGCTGGGCCGTCTGGCGGGCGTCCGCGCGGCCGCCTAACTGGCCTTCTTCACCGCCGCCACCTGTCCCCCGGTCATGCTGACCAGCTGATCGGGGGTGAGGCGGAATACGGCGTTGGGGGTGCCGGCGGCGGCCCAGATCGGGTCGAGGGCCAGCAGGTCCTCGTCGATCAGCACCAGCGGTGGCTCGGCGTGGCCGATCGGGGGCACGCCGCCGATGGCGTAGCCGGTCTTCTCGCGGACGAAGTCGGCGTCGGCGCGCTCGATCTTCTCACCGACCAGCGCGCCCACTGCCTTCTCGTCGACGCGGTTGACGCCGCTGGCGATCACCAGCACCGGCCGGCCGGTCTGCTTCGTGCGGAAGATCAGCGACTTGGCGATCTGTGCGACGGTGCAGCCGATGGCGTTGGCGGCGTCCTCCGACGTGCGGGTGCTGGCCTCGCGCTCGACCACCGCGTGGCCGAGGCCGATGGCGTCCAGCACGTCCTGCACGCGCCGGGCGGATGGGGTGAGGTCGGCCATCGTCCCGCCCCTGCTACTGCGCCAACTCTTTCGACCGTTGCGCGGCGGCGGCGACGGCCTTTGCCAGCAGCGCGTCCATGGCGCCGGGCGCCATCAGCACGTTCAGCGCCGCCTGCGTGGTGCCGTTCGGGCTGGTCACCGCCTCGCGCAGTTGCGCCGCGGTGGCCGACGACTGGCGCAGCAGCTCGCCCGAGCCGGCCACGGTGGCGCGCGCCAGGGTCTGCGCCAGACCGGGGGACAGGCCCGCCGCCTCGCCGGCCTTGGCCAGCGTCTCGACCAGCAGGAAGACGTAGGCGGGGCCGCTGCCGGACACCGCCGTGACCGCGTCCATCAGCGCCTCGTCGTCGATCCAGGCGACGTCGCCGACGGCGCGCAGCAGCGCGTCGCACAGGCCGGCCTGCGGCTTGGCGACGTTGGCGTTGCCGAAGCACACGGTGATGCCGCGCCCGACCGCCGCCGGGGTGTTCGGCATGGCGCGGACGATAGCGGCGGACGCGCCCAGGTGCTTTTCGAAGAAACCCACCGTCTTGCCGGCGGCGATGGACAGGAACACCGTCTCCGGCCGCACCAGACCAGCGTAGGCCGGCACCACCTGGTCCATCACCTGCGGCTTCACGGCCAGCACCACCACGTCCGGCACGAAGCCGGCCGGCAGGTCGTGCGCGCCGGCGGCGGTCACCACCTGCGGCGGCTTGGCGAAGGGCGGCACGCCCGACGGCTCGACCACCACGACGCGCTCCACCGTGCCGGCCTTCAGCCAGCCATCCAGCAGCGCGCCGCCCATCTTGCCGCAACCGACCAGAAGCAGGGAACCGGCCATCGCGCTCACGCCTCGCCCATGGTGTCGAGGATGGCGGCGGACACCGCCTCGGACGGCGACTTGCCGCCCCAGATGACGAACTGGAAGGCAGGGTAGAAGCGCTCGCACTCCGACAGCGCGATCTCGACGAGGTCCTCCAGCTGCTCCACCGTCGCCCCGCGCGAGCCGCGCAGCAGAGTCGTCTGGCGGAACATCGGCGTGTGCTCCTCCGAGCAGACGTCGAAGTGACCGAGCCAAAGGCGGGAGTTCACCTCGGCCAGGAGGCCGGACACCGCGTCGCGCCGGTTCGCCTGCACCTTCATGTCGAACTGGCAGGAGAACTGCATCGCGCTGACGTCCTGCTGCCAGACGAAGTAAAGGCGGTAGTCGCACCACCGTCCCCCGATCTCGACGATCAGCTCGTCCTCGCTGGAGCGGTCGAACGGCCACTCGTTGGCGGTGACGATCTCCTCGACGATGTCCAGGGGATTGTGGATGGTCTTGGGGGTGTCGACGGCTACTGCCGACATGTCTAGCGTCCTCCTCTGAAGGCGCGGTGGACGGCACCGTTCCCCAGGCTCCCGGGACGAGGCCCCGAGATGTTGTGTCTTGCGACCCAGGGGCTACTATTCAAAGCAACGTGCCAAAAGGCAGGCGTCGGCGCAACAGCTTTCGACGCCGCCGTGGTGAAACTTTTCGGATCGTTCGCGCGTGACGCGTATGCCGGGCCGGGGATCAGGCGGTGGCTCCGCCCGGATTGGCCGGACCGTGGCCGGCGGCGCGGCGGCGCGGCGCGGTGTCGCCGTGCTCCTGCATCAGCTTCAACTCGGCCACCAGGGTGGCGACGGTGGCCTCCAGCGCCACGACGCGGTCGGCGAGCGTCTCCTGCTCTTCGCGGGCCTTGGCCGCCACGGCGCGCACCGCGTCGAACTCCTCGCGCGAGACGACGTCCATACGCGAGAGGATCCGTTCGAACTGCTGGCGCATCTGCGCCTCCGCCTCCTCGCGCAGGTTCGACAGCGCGCCGAGCGCACCGCCGGCCACGCGGGCAAGGTCGTCGAGAAGCTTGTTGTCAACCTGCATCGATTCGCATCCGATCTAGGGGGCCAACGGGATTATGGGCAGCCCGCCGCCCTGATTCAACGCCGGCCCCGCCGGAATGGTCACGCCGGTTCGGCCAGCAGCGCCTTCAGCCGCTCCTTGTCCTCGGCCGGCTGGCCGAGCAGCGTCAGGAAATGTTCCCAGTCGGGATCGTCCATCAGGAAGTCGGGCCGGTCGGCGAGCATCTGATAGGCCGCCGCGCACGCGCTGTCGAGCACGAAGGCGTTCATCGACTTCCCCGCCGAGGCCGCCGCCTGGCGGATGACGCGGCGCTGCGCCGGCGTGGCGCGCAACTGCACGCGCTGGATCTTGGCCCGCGGCCCGGCAATTCTGGTCATGAAACGGTCATTCCGGCGCAATAATCCCGAGCATGCGCCGCCCACACCCCGCCGGTCAAGGCCGCCTCCCTGCGGCGAAGCGCGCCCTCCTTCCCCACGGACGGCGGCGATGGAAGAGATGTTGGAGACACGGATGAACACGGATGGGGTCGGATGAACACGGATAGATAAAATGAAATCCGTGTTCATCCGTGGCCCGCACCGCGGGCATCCGTGTCCATCCGTGTCTCAAAGCCGTTCTCCACCCCCGGCGCCTTGCGGGGGCGCGGTGGGCACCCTATAAGGGCCGTGGAACGCCAGACGCGGGGTTTGCAGCGCATGATCGTGGTCACCGGCGGGGCCGGATTCATCGGGTCGAACCTCGTGGCGGGGCTGGCGGAGCGCGGCATCACCGACGTCGCCGTGGCCGACCGCTTCCGCGACGGCGACAAGTGGCGCAACCTCGCCAAGCGCGAGCTGAAGGCCCTGGTGCGGCCCGACGACATCCTGCCCTTCCTCGATCAGCACGCGGCTGAGGTCGACGTGGTCTTCCACATGGGCGCCATCTCCGCCACCACCGAGCGCGACGTCGACAAGATCGTCGCCAACAACGTGGCGCTGACGATGGAGCTGTGGCGCTGGTGCGCATGGCGGGGCGCACGCTTCATCTATGCGTCGTCGGCGGCCACCTACGGCGACGGGGCGGCGGGGTTCGTGGACGATGCGTCGGTGGAGGCGCTGGCGGAACTGCGCCCGCTCAACCCCTACGGCTGGTCCAAGCACCTGTTTGACCGCTTCGTCGCGCGCGCCGTCCTGAACGGCGAGCCGGCGCCGCCGCAGTGGGCGGGGCTGAAGTTCTTCAACGTCTACGGCCCCAACGAGCGGCACAAGGGCGACATGATGAGCGTCGTCGCCAAGCTGCACCCCGTGCTGAAGGCCGGGGAGCCGGCGCGGCTGTTCAAGTCGCACCGACCGGATTTCGCCGACGGCGGGCAGAGCCGCGACTTCATCCACGTGGACGACTGCGTCGCCGTCATGCTGTGGCTGCTCGACACGCCCGACGTCTCCGGCCTTTTCAACGTCGGCACCGGCAAGGCGCGCAGCTTCAAGGACCTCGCCGGGGCGACGTTCGCGGCGCTGGGGCTGGAGCCGCGCGTGGAGTACGTCGACATGCCCGAGCACTTGCGCGACAAGTACCAGTACTTCACCCAGGCCAGCACGGAGCGCCTGCGTGCCGCCGGCTACACCCGCCCCTTCACCGAGTTGGAGGACGGCGTGCGCCGCTACGTGCGGGATTTCCTGGAGCAACCGGACCCGTACCGCTGAGGTGGGCATGCTCGCCATTCCCTTCCCCGCCATCGATCCGGTGGCCTTCGAGGCCGGGCCGCTCGTCGTGCGGTGGTACGCGCTGGCCTATCTGGCGGGGTTCCTGCTGGGCTGGCGCTACTGCATGGTGCTGGCCAAGGACAGCCCGGGCGGCCGGCCGGCACCGGAGGACTACGACGACTTCCTGACCTGGGCGGTGGTCGGCGTCATCCTGGGCGGACGGCTGGGGTACGTGCTGTTCTACAACCTGCCCTACTACATGCAGCACCCGGTGGAGGCGCTGTACGTCTGGCACGGCGGCATGTCGTTCCACGGCGGCATGCTGGGCGTGGTGCTGGCGATCCTGCTGTTCGCGTGGCGGCGCGGGATCTCGCCCTTCGCCTTCGCCGACCTGATCTGCGCGGCCGTGCCCATCGGGCTGTTCTTCGGGCGCATCGCCAACTTCATCAACGGCGAGCTGTACGGCCGGCCGGCGCCGGACGTGCCGTGGGCCATGGTCTTCCCGCGCGACCCGCAGCAGGTGCCGCGCCACCCCAGCCAGATCTACGAGGCGGTGCTGGAGGGGGCCGTGCTGTTCGTCGTGCTGGCGGTCATCGCGCACATGCCGGCGGTGCGGGCGCGGCCGGGCGTGATCTCCGGCGTGTTCCTGGCCGGCTACGGCCTGTCGCGCATCATCGTCGAGTTCTTCCGGGAGCCGGACCCGCAACTGGGCTTCCTGTGGGGCGGGGCCACCATGGGGCAGCTGCTGTCCATCCCCATGGTGCTGGTCGGGCTGTGGCTGGCACTGCGCACGCGAAAGGTGGAAACCGCATGACCGGACCCGTCGCCGACACGCTGGCCCGCGCGCTCGCCCGTCGCATCGCGCACGAGGGGCCGATCACGGTGGCCGCCTTCATGGCGGAGGCGCTGGGCCACCCGCGCTTCGGCTATTACATGCGCCAGGACCCGTTCGGCACGCAGGGCGACTTCACCACGGCGCCGGAAATCAGCCAGATGTTCGGCGAGCTGATCGGCCTGTGGTGCGCCGACACGTGGCAGCGCCTGGGCGGGCCGGCCGAGATCAATCTGATCGAGCTGGGACCGGGCCGCGGCACCCTGATGGCCGACGCGCTGCGGGCGGCCGCGATCCTGCCGCCCTTCCGCGACGCCATCCGCGTGCGCATGGTGGAGACCAGCCCGACGCTGCGCGCCCGCCAGCAGGCTACGCTGGCCGGCAAGGACGCCGGAAAGAACGCCACATGGCACAACCGGCTGGAGGACGTGCCGGCAGGGCCGGCGCTGGTCATCGCCAACGAGTTCTTCGACGCCCTGCCCATCCGCCAGATCCAGAAGGCGCCGCACGGCTGGGCCGAGCGGCTGGTCGACCTGGACCCGGAGTCCCCGGAGGACGCGCCGCGATTCCGCTTCGTGCTGGAGGCGTTCGGCAGCCCCGGCGCCACCCTGGTGCCGGAGCGGCTGCGCGACGCGCCCGTGGGAAGTGTGGTGGAGGTGTCGCCGGCCAGCCGGGCGGTGGCCCGCGCGCTGGGCGAACGGCTGACGGTTCACGGTGGGGCGGCGCTGGTCATCGACTACGGCTACGCGCACGGGCCGGCGGTGGGGGACACGCTGCAGGCACTGCGCCGGCACGCCTACGCCCCGGTGCTGGAGGATCCCGGCATGGCCGACCTGACGGCGCACGTGGACTTCGCCGGCATCGCCGACGCGGCGCGCGAGGGCGGGGCCGAGGCCTGGGGGCCGGTGGACCAGGGCGTGCTGCTACAGCGGCTGGGCATCGCGCAACGCGCCGGGGTGCTGAAGCGCAGCGCCACGCCGCAGCAGGCGGCCGACATCGATTCGGCCCTTGCCCGCTTGATCGCGCCCGACCAGATGGGCACTCTGTTCAAGGCCGTCGCCCTGACGGTGCCCGGCCTGGGCGCACCGGCGGGCTTCCCCTGAAAACGCTTGATCCCTGACACCTTCCACAGGACCGGCAATTCCCGTGATCACGCTCGGCGCACTCAACGAGATCGGTGACATCCGCCACGCCTTCTTCACCCGCACCGGCGGCGTGTCGCAGGGCATCTACGGTTCGCTCAACTGCGGCTTAGGATCGGGCGACGCGCCGTCGGCGGTGGTGGAGAACCGGGCGCGCGCCATGGCGCGGCTGGACCTTGAGGCGGACCGGCTGACCACCTGCTACCAAGTCCACAGCCCGACCTGCGTGGTGGTGGAGAAGCCCTGGACGCCCGACAAGGCGCCGCAGGCCGACGCGATGGCGACCCGCGAGCCCGGCATCGCGCTGGGGATCCTCACCGCCGATTGCGCACCGGTGCTGTTCGCCGACTCCAAAGCCCGCGTCATCGGCGCCGCGCACGCCGGATGGAAGGGGGCCAAGGGCGGCGTGCTGGAAGCCACCGTCGACCGCATGGTCGAGCTGGGCGCCAAGCGCGAGCGCATCGTCGCCGCCATCGGCCCGTGCATCGCCCAGCGCTCCTACGAAGTAGGGCCGGAGTTCCCGGCGCCGTTCCTGGAGGAGAGCGCCGAGAACCGCGACTTCTTCGCCCCGGCGCGCAAGGAAGGGCATTTCCTGTTCGACCTCGGCGGCTACGTCGCCCAGCGCCTCGCCTTGTATGGCGTGGAGATGGTGCAGCGCTGCCCGAACGACACGGTGGCCGAGGAGGACCGCTTCTTCAGCTACCGCCGCGCCTGCCTGCGCGGCGAGAAGGATTACGGCCGCGGCCTGTCCGCCATCGTGCTGCAGCGCTGATGGAGACCCTGGTGTTCAGCGACGCCGCCCTGCTGGGCCGCCTGGACGGCACCGGCAGCCTGTCGGTCGCCTGCGGCGACGTCACCGGCGACGGCACGGCCGACCTCGTGATCGGCGGCGGGCCGGGCGGCGGGCCGGCGGTGCGCGTGTACGACGGCAAGACCTTCGGGGAGGTCGCCCGCTTCGACGCGTACGAGCCCGGCTTCACCGGCGGCGTCCGGGTCGCCGTCGGCGACGTGACCGGCGACGGGATCGCGGACGTCGTGACCGGCGCCGGCCCCGGCGGCGGCCCCCATGTGAAGGTGTTCGACGTCCAGGGCGGCACCCAGACGCAGAGCTTCTTCGCCTACGAACCGAGCTTCCGGGGCGGAGTCGCGGTGGCCGTGGCGGACGTCACCGGCGACGGGCGCGCCGACATCGTCACGGCCGGCGGACCGGGCGGCGGACCCAACGTGAAGGTCTTCGGCGGCGGCGAGCCCGGCCTGGCGCCGGACGCCGACTGGTTCATCTTCTGAGAGACCCGGCGCCGTTTCCGCGGGCGCGCGGCAGCCATGCAACGTCCGTGACGATCCGCTGTTATTCCGGGCGTCATAGAACGTTTACAGGCGACGGACCCTTTGTTATGGTCCGCCGCGTTTTCAAGGGGGCCTTCGGCGCGACCAGCCGTTGCCCCCTTAACCTGTTCCCATCAGAAGAGAGCCGACCGCAATGAAGGTGCTTGCCGGCAACAGCAACCGTCCGCTGGCCGAGGCCATCTCCACGTGTCTTGGTGTGCCGCTGACCAAGGCGAGCATCCGGCGCTTTTCGGACATGGAAGTGTTCGTCGAGATTCTGGAGAACGTGCGCGGCGAGGACGTGTTCGTCATCCAGTCCACCTCGTTCCCGGCGAACGACAACCTGATGGAACTGCTGGTCACCATCGACGCGCTGAAGCGCGGCTCGGCCCGGCGCATCACGGCGGTCATTCCCTACTACGGCTACGCCCGGCAGGACCGCAAGACCGGCCCGCGCACGCCGATCTCGGCCAAGCTGGTCGCCAACCTGATCACCATGGCCGGCGCCAACCGCGTGCTGACCATGGACCTACACGCAGGCCAGATCCAGGGCTTCTTTGACATCCCGCTGGACAACCTGATGGCCGCCCCGGTGTTCGAGAAGGACATCAAGGAGACCTTCGGCTCCACCGACGAGATCACCGTGGTGTCGCCTGACGTCGGCGGCGTGGTGCGCGCCCGGTCGCTGGCCAAGCGGCTGGAGGCCGACCTCGCCATCATCGACAAGCGGCGCGAGCGCGCCGGCGTGTCGGAGGTGATGAACATCATCGGCGACGTCGAAGGGCGCCGCTGCATCCTGGTGGACGACATCGTCGACTCCGGCGGCACCCTGTGCAACGCCGCCGTGGCGCTGATGGACGCCGGGGCCAAGTCGGTCGGTGCCTACGTCACGCACGGCGTGCTGTCCGGCGGCGCGGTCGCCCGCGTCGCCGTGGCCCCCATCGACATGATGGTCACCACCGACAGCATCCAGGCCACCGAGGCGGTGCGCGTCAGCCGCAACGTCCGCCAGCTGACCATCGCCCCGCTGATCGCCGAGGCGATCATGCGCATCAGCGAGGAGCGTTCGGTTTCCAGCCTGTTCTCGTAACGGCGGTTTCCGGCCCGTTTCAGCCCCTCCGCCGCGCCCGCGGCGGAGGGGTTTTTCGTGCTGCCTTCACGTGCGGGACGACTCCCCTTGACGGGGGGTGCGCGCGCGGATAAACAGCGCGCTTCAACGCGTCAGCACCCCTGGAGGCTGGCGCCCTTTTCGTTTGAGGAGAACACCATGACCGAAGTTATCGCGCTCGCCGCCGAGGCGCGCGGCCGGGCCGGCAAGGGGACCGCCCGCCAGACCCGCCGCGACGGCCGCATCCCCGCCGTGATCTATGGCGGCAAGCAGGCCCCGATCACCATTTCGCTGGAGCAGATCGGCTTCACCCGCATCCTGCACAAGCCGGGCTTCTTCACGCACCTGTTCGACGTGACCGTCGATGGCGCCACGCACCGCGTGCTGCCGCGCGACGTGCAGTTCCACCCGGTCACCGACGTTCCGCTGCACGTGGACTTCCTGCGCGTCACCGGCGACACCCGCATCACCGTGCAGATCCCGGTCGAGTTCGTCGACCAGGAGAAGTCGCAGGGCCTGAAGAAGGGCGGCGTGCTGAACATCGTGCGCCACGAGATCGAGTGCACCTGCGCCGCCGACAGCATCCCGGAGCACATCACGGTGAGCTGCGAGGGCTTCGACGTCGGCGAGTCGATCCACATCTCGGCGGTGAAGCTGCCGGAAGGCGTGAAGCCGACCATCGACCGCGACTTCACCATCGCCACCATCGCCGCGCCGTCGGGCCTGAAGTCCGAGGCCGCCGAGGGCGAGGCCGCCGCGTCCTGATCGGGTTCGGCGAGGGGGTTTTCGCGGCCCCCTCGCCCCTCCCCTTCCCCATAAAGACAGTTTCCCATGCTGCTGCTGGTCGGTCTCGGCAATCCCGGCGCGGAATACGCGCGCAACCGGCACAACATCGGCTTCATGGTGGTGGAGGCGATCGCCCGCCGCCATGGCTTCTCGCCGTGGAAGAAGCGTTTCCAGGGGCAGACCGCCGAGGGCGCCGTCGGCGGCGAGAAGGTGCTGGCGCTGGAGCCGCTGACCTTCATGAACCTGTCCGGCCAGTCGGTCGGCGCCGCGCTGCAGTTCTTCAAGATGAAGCCCGAGCAGGTCGTCGTCATCCACGACGAACTCGACCTGCCGCCCGGCAAGATCCGCGTGAAGAAGGGCGGCGGCCACGGCGGGCACAACGGCCTGCGCTCCATCGACGCCCACATCGGCAAGGAATACTGGCGCGTGCGCCTGGGCATCGGCCATCCGGGCGACAAGAACCAGGTGTCCAACTACGTGCTGCACGACTTCGCCAAGGCCGACCAGGCGTGGCTGGAGCCGCTGACCGACGCCTGCACGGATGCCTTTCCCCTGCTGGTTCAGGGGCAGGCCGAGAACTTCATGAACAAGGTGACGCTGGCGATGCCGTCCATGAAGTGACGGCGAGCGCTACAGCAGTTCGGCGGCTAGTTTCAGACGCTCGGCGACGGCGCGCAGCCGCTTGTCGCGGGTCCATAAGAATGCTCCGGGCGTGAGCCTGACGGCGGCCAGCAGGTGGACGTCGACGTAGCCGATGCCGAGCCCAAACAGAGCGTTCTGGTCGATGAAGCGCAGCACCTCGTCGTCCCGCGCCACGGTAGCCTGCGGCAGGTCCTGGAGGGCGCCCAGGACGACGTCCCGCTGCCTCAGGCTGCCCAGAGCCAGTTCGCCGGTAACGAACGGATGCGCCAGCATGCGCCCGCCTTCCAGAAGACGCACCAGAGCCGGGTCTGCGTTGCGCAGGTGGTCGATCCAGACCGACGTGTCAACCAGGATCATGCGGGCAGGATCATACGGGATCGGGCCGCCGGCGAGGGGCCGCTTCCACGTCGGGCTCCGTTCCGCCCAGGCGGGCCAGACGCTTGGCGCTCTCGCGCTCGATCAGCGCCTTCAGCGCTTCGCGCACCAGGGCCGACTTCTCCGTCAGGCCCGTAAAAGCCTGCGCCTTGGCGACCAGTTCATCGTCGAGCGCCAGCGTCGTGCGCATGGAACATTCCTCCGTCGAGACCCGAAAAATGGCATTGGTCGATGTGCCTTGCAATGCCTGACGGCCGAGCGCGCCGCTCCCTCCCCCCACGTGCCGTTTGCCTTTTGCGGCGGGGCGTAGGATAAAGCGCCGGTCCGGGACA
The DNA here is from genome assembly GCF_035627195.1 of Azospirillum sp. Lineage (GTDB taxonomy): Bacteria > Pseudomonadota > Alphaproteobacteria > Azospirillales > Azospirillaceae > Azospirillum. Next base: position 7,520 of record NZ_DASPMG010000223.1, on the reverse strand, counting down.
CACGACGAATCGAAGACGCACCCCATGGGTTTCAATTGCGGCATCGTCGGCCTGCCGAACGTCGGCAAGTCGACCCTGTTCAACGCGCTGACCGCCACGCAGGCGGCGGAGGCGGCCAACTTCCCCTTCTGCACCAAGGAGCCGAACGTCGGCCGCGTCGGCGTGCCCGACCCGCGGCTCGACAAGCTGGCGGCCATCGCCAAGTCGCAGAAGACCATCCCCACCCAGCTCGAATTCGTCGACATCGCCGGGCTGATCCGCGGGGCGTCCAAGGGTGAGGGCCTGGGCAACCAGTTCCTGGCGAACATCCGCGAGGTGGACGCCATCGTCCACGTGCTGCGCTGCTTCGAGGACGACGACATCACCCACGTCGAGGGCGACGTCAACCCGATCCGCGACGCCGAGGTGGTCGAGACCGAGCTGATGCTCGCCGACATGGAAAGCCTGGAGCGGCAGATCACCAACCTCCAGAAGAAGGCCAAGGGCGGCGACAAGGACGCCAAGATCAAGGCCGACCTGATGGAGCGCGCGCTGAAGGTCCTCCAGGACGGCAAGCCGGCCCGCGTGGTCGAGCTGGGCGAGGAGGAGAAGCCGGTCTTCAAGCAGTTCATGCTGCTGACGGCCAAGCCCGTGCTGTACGTCTGCAACGTCGAGGAGGCCTCGGCCGCCACCGGCAACAAATTTTCCGAGCTGGTCGCCGGCAAGGCGAAGGCCGAGAACGCCGGAATGGTCGTCATCTCCGCCGCCATCGAGTCCGAGGTGGCGCAGCTGTCCGACCCGGAGGAGAAGGCGGAGTTCCTGGGCTCCATGGGCCTGGAGGAGACCGGCCTGAACCGGCTGATCCGCGCCGGCTTCACGCTGCTGGACCTCATCACCTTCTTCACGGTGGGCCCGAAGGAGGCGCGCGCCTGGACCGTGCGCCGCGGCGCCAAGGCGCCGGAGGCCGCGGGCGTCATCCACACCGATTTCGAGCGCGGCTTCATCCGCGCCGAGACCATCGACTACGACAGCTTCGTCAATCTCGGCGGCGAGCAGGGTGCGAAGGACGCCGGCAAGATGCGCCAGGAAGGCAAGGAGTACGTCGTCCAGGACGGCGACATCTTCCACTTCCGCTTCAACGTCTGACGGTCGCATGTCCCCTCCCCCGCCCAGCGGGGGAGGGTTAGGGTGGGGGCAATAGCCCTCTCGGCGCTTCCCTACCCCCAAATCCGCGCCGACCTTCCTCTTCCAGGCCACGGCACCGCTTCGGAAAACGCGATAGTCTGCGGGACCACGATCCCCGCCGACATTCGCCACCCCCGAAGAGGTTTCGATGCGTTATCGCGCAGAAATCGACGGTCTCCGCGCCGTCGCCGTCGTGCCGGTCGTCGTGTTCCACGCCGGTCTTACTCCGTTCGCGGGCGGGTTCGTCGGTGTCGACGTCTTCTTCGTCATTTCGGGTTACCTGATCACCGCCATCATCGCGGCGGACATCCAGGCGGGGACCTTCTCCGTCGCCGGCTTCTACGAGCGCCGCATCCGCCGGCTGCTTCCGGCGCTGGCCGCCATGCTGGCCGTCTCCACCGCGCTGGCCTACCTGCTGTTCCTGCCGCAGGACTTCCGGGAGTTCTCGGAAAGCCTCGTCGCCTCGGTCTTCTCCGTCTCCAACATCTTCTTCTGGCGGCAGGCGGGGTACTTCAACGAGCAGGCGATCCTGAAGCCGCTGCTGCACACGTGGTCGCTGTCGGTGGAGGAGCAGTTCTACATCGTCCTGCCGCTGGTGCTTCTGGCCGTCTACAAGCTGCGGCGAGGGGGCTGGGTGCCGGTGCTGGCGGTGCTGGCCGTGCTGTCCTTCGCGCTGTCCGTCGTCGGCGTGGCCAAGCGGCCGGACGCGGCGTTCTACCTGGCGCCGACGCGCGCGTGGGAGCTGCTGCTGGGCTCCCTGCTCGCCGTGGGCGCGGTGCCGACGATCCGCAACCGGCTGGCGAACGAGGCGGCGGCCCTGCTGGGCCTGGGCCTGATCGGCTGGAGCGTCTTCACCTTCACCGAGATGACACCCTTTCCCGGCGCCAACGCGCTGTTCCCGTGCCTGGGCACGGCGCTGCTGATCCATGCGGGCGGCGACACGGCGGTGGGCCGGGTGCTGGCGCTGAAGCCGATGGTGTTCGTCGGCGCCATTTCCTATTCGCTGTACCTCTGGCACTGGCCGCTCCTGGTCTTCGCCTCCTACTACCGGTTCGAGGGGTTGAGCGCGCTGGACACCGCCGCCGTGCTGGCCGCCACCATGATCGCCGCCACGCTGTCCTGGCGCTGGGTCGAGCGGCCGTTCCGCAGCGGCGACTCCATCCTGCGCGGGCGCCGGGCCTTCGCCCACGCCGCCGCCGCGGCGGTGCTGTTCACCACGCTGGGCGCCTACGGCCACGCGTCGGACGGCTGGGCCAGCCGCTTCAGCCCGCGCGTGGCAGCGGTCGACGCCTTCGCCGCCAACCGGCACGAGGATCCGCAGCGCTGCCAGGACCGATCCCCCGCCGACGTGGCGCAGGACCGGCTGTGCACCATCGGCGCGCCGGACGCGCCGGCCACGTGGCTGGTGTGGGGCGACTCCCACGCGTGGTCGATGAACGCGCAGTTCGACGAGGCGCTGCGCGACCTGGGCCAGAAGGCCATCGTCGCCAGCTACAACGGCTGCGTCCCGCTGTTCGGCGTGCGCCGCGTCGCCTACCAGGGGCCGTGCCTGGAGTTCAGCGAGAGCGTGCGCGCCCTGGTGGCCCGGCACGGCATCCGCAACGCGGTGCTGGTCGCCTATTGGACCGGCTACTACCACGACACGGTGCAGGCCGACGTCGCGGCGCCGGAGGTGACGGACACGGCCGCCGTGCTCAACCGCGCCCTGGCCCGCACGCTGGACGAGTTGGCAGCGGCCGGCGTGAAGATCCACCTGGCCGACCCGCTGCCCGGTTCCCGCCACGCGGCCCCGCGCGCCATGGCCGCCAGCCTCGCCTGGCAGCGGCCGATCGACAACGCCTTCACGCTGGACGAGTACATGGCCCGCAACCGCGACTTCTTCGCCACGCTGGAGGCGCACGGCAAGGACGTGCAGGCGCGGCTGTCGCTGTGGAAGGTGATCTGCGGCGACGGGCGCTGCGCCTACGACCGCGACGGAGCACCGCTGTACTTCGACGACAACCACCCGACCCGCGACAACTTCGGCTTCGCACGCGACCACGTGAAGTCGTTCCTGCGCGGCGACCGTTCGTTCGCCGAGAACCGCTGACGGAGGCCGAACCATGCAGTCCATGGCCACGCAGAAAACGATCGAGTTCCTGGAAAAGGCGGCCACCGTCCTGGCCATCGTCCTGTTCTGCGGCACGGTGCTGCCGTCGCTGCTGACCGGCGACCGGACGGGGGCCGACCAGGACTCGCCGGGCGCGATGATGGTCTTCGTCGGGCTGTACGTCATCATCATCGGTATGGTCTGCTACCGGCCACGGCTGCTGGCGCAGATCCCCACGGTGACGCCGATGATGTCGCTGCTGACGCTGGCGGTGTTCGCGTCGGTGGCTTGGTCCATCTACCCGGACGTGACCATGCGCCGGGCGGTGGCGCTGCTGTTCACCACCGTGTTCGGCATCTACATGGCGCTGCGCTTCAGCTTCGTGGACATCCTGAAGCTGCTGGTCGTCGGCACGGCGATCACGATGTTCCTGTCCTTCGCCGCCATCGTGGCGATGCCCGACATCGGGCTGGACAGCGAACAGCACGTCGGCGCCTGGAAGGGCATCTTCTGGCAGAAGAACGTCACCGGCCGCATCATGGTGACGCTGATCACCTGCCTTCTCTGGCTGGAATGGCTGGGCGAGGGGCGGCGCTGGGTCAACCGCGGGCTGCTGGCGCTGGCCTTCGTGCTGCTGGTCATGTGCCGGTCGGGCACGTCGCTGATCACCGCCGTGGTGGTGCTGGCCGTGATGCTGGGGGCGGGGCTGGTGCGGTCCAACATCCGCGTCTTCATGCTGACCCTGACGGTGGCGGGCCTGGGCATCCTGGCGGCGATCCTGGCCGGACCGATGATCTTCGAGGCGGTGCTGACGCTGCTGGGCCGCGACGCCGGTCTGACCGGCCGCGACCTGATCTGGGAACACGTGCTGGCGACGCTGGACAACAATTTGATCCTGGGCTTCGGCTTCGGCGCCTACTGGTACGGCCCCTACGCGCCGGGCAGCTATTTCGTGATGAACTGGGGCATCACCTCGGCCCACAACGGGTGGCTGGAGCTGATGCTGGACCTGGGGGTGCTGGGCCTCGTCATCATGGCGCTGCTGATGGGGCAGATCCTGGTGCAGGCGTTCGTCGCCATGCGCTACAGCCCGCGCCCGATGGAGCCGGCGTGGGCGCTGGCCATCGCGTGCACGCTGCTGACCATCTCCGTCTCCGAAAGTGTGTTCCTGGGCCGCCACTCGCTGACCTGGGTGGTGCTGGTCATAGCCGCCGTGCGGCTGGTCATGCACCGGCGCACGCTGCACGCCGCCCCGCCGCTGCACCCGGCCATGGCGATGCCGCCGGGGTAGAGTGCGGCGCGCCGCGGACGATCCGATCCGCCAGGCTTTGGTTCATCACGAAGCAACAAAGGGGACAAAGAGCACGAAGAGGCTTCGCACCGGACGCGCGCCGGCCGCCAGCGAACCCGCTCTTTGTGCCCTTATGTCGCCTTTGTTGCTTCGTGATCCCAAGAGTTTCACATCGGCGCGCCTCCGTGCGGGGCGCGCCTTTTCTTTTGTCTCCTTCGGGTTGCCCCGACCCGTGAAGCATAGGACCGCCCGCGGTGCAGGATACGACCATCCTGGAAGCGGCCATCCTTTCACACCGCAGAGTATCCACGGGATTATTCATGGATCTCACCGAGCGTTCTCGGCAACCCCTCGGGCTATAATACTCATTTCGATTTTACGAATAAGTGTCCGTGCCGCACAGTAAAGCCCGTACGAAGCATTTCCATCGTCAGCCCAGCGTTGCCAACAACGGCCGGCCGTCCGGCCGCCGCCCTTGCGCACGGCAGCGTTCCCTGACGCCTGAGGAGGGGTAGAACGGTGCACGAGGTTCTCATTGCGGATTCCGGCCTCCAGGATCTGGCTTTCTTGCTGGGGCGCCGGAGCAGGGACGTGCGGGTGGTCCTGGTCTCCGATCAGGTGGACGCGCACACGGTTCTGGCAGCCGCGCTGGCCGAGCGGCCGGCGGCGGTGCACCTGCTGGCGCACGGCGAACCGGGCCGTGTGCTGCTGGGCGCCGACCCGATCGACGCCGCCTCGCTGCTCGACCGGCACTGGCCGGCCGCGGCGGGGACGGAGGTGCTGATCCACGCCTGCCGCGTCGGCGAGGGCGCGGCCGGCCAAGCCTTCCTGAACCGCCTGTCCTACGCCACCGGCGCCACCGTCGCGGCGGCGACGCACCCGGTGGGCCACGCGGCGCTGGGCGGCCAGTGGGAGCTGGACGCGACGACCGGCCCGGTGCGCCTGTCCGCTCCCTTCCTGGGGCACGAGGCGTGGCCGCACCTGCTGGGCGAGATGACCGGCACCACCGCCGCCGACACGCTGACCGGCACCACGGGGGCCGACACCATCTCCGGCTTGGCGGGTGACGACACCATGTCCGGCCTCGCCGGCAACGACGTGCTGTACGGCAACGAGGGCAACGACACGATGCACGGCGGGCCGGGCGCCGACGTGTTCTACGGCGGCGACGGCTACCAGGACGAGGTCAACTACGTCACCCCCGAGCATGCCCCGATCCTGATCAACCTGGGCAACCTCGCCGCCAACCAGGGCGACGCGGCCGGCGACACCTACCACGACGTCGAGCTGATCGTCGTCGGCGACGGCGACGACACGCTGATCGGCGACGAGAACCGCAACTGGTTCCGCGGCCACGACGGCAACGACATCGAAAGCGGTGCCGGCGGCGACGACATCCTGGAAGGCGGCGACGGCTTCGACACCCTGCACGGCGGCGACGGCGCGGACGTGCTGTACGGCCGCGACCAGTCCGACACGCTGTACGGCGACGCCGGCAACGACACGCTGGTCGGCAACGGCGGCCAAGAGTGGATGGACGGCGGCGGCGGCGACGACGTGCTGGTCGGCGACTGGGAAGCCGACACCATGATCGGCGGCGACGGCAACGACACCTTCTATTCCGGCGAGAACTCGGCCCCCGGCTGGACCGAGCCGCAGGCCGACAGCATCGCCGGCGGGGACGGCGACGACCGCCTCGTCCTCCTCGTCCAGGCGGACGCCGGGACCGTCGCCTTCAACGGCGGTGCGGGGACCGACACGCTGGAGATCACCTCCGATCCCTTCACCACGCCGGACTGGAAGGTGATCACGCCCACGGCAATCGACATCTCCGGCATGACGCTGACGGGCGTGGAGCGGTTGGAGCTGACCGGTGCGGCCCCGCACGACGTGACCATGACGGCGGCCCAGGCGGGCGGCTTCAGCGCCATCGCCGGGGTGGCGAACGGCGACGTGTTCCACGTCACGGGGCTGACCCTGTCGGGCAGTGCGGGCACCGGCGACGGCACCACCGTTGGCGCCAACCAGGTGCAGGTCGAGGAGGTGGGCGGCAACACCGTGCTGCACATCGGCATGGACAGCGTGGCCGGCGCCGACGCCGCCATCACCATCGCCGGCAGCTTCGCCGCCTCGCGCTTCGCGCTGAACGGCACGGACATCACGGTGCAGGCGGGCAGCTCCGAACCGCCGCCCCCGCCCGCCACGATCTCCATCGCCGCCACCAGCGCCGACACGCTGGAAGGCAACGCCGGCACCACGCCCTTCACCTTCACCGTCACCCGCAGCGCCGCCACCGGTGCGGCCTCCGTCGACTACGCGGTGAGCGGGTCGGCGGTGTCGGGCGGCGACTTCGGCGGCGCGCTGCCCGGCGGCACCGTCAGCTTCGCCGACGGCGAGGCGTCGAAAGTGATCACCATCGCCGTGGCCGGCGACAGCACGGTGGAGGATGACGAAGGCTTCACCGTCACCCTGTCCAACGCCAGCGGCGCCACGCTGGGCACCGCCACGGCCAACGGCACCATCCGCAACGACGACAGCGCGTCGAGCGGCGGTGGCGACACCGGCGGCGGAAGCACGGGGGGTGGGAGCACGGGTGGCGGTTCGAGCGGCGGCGGCTCGACGGGCGGCGGTGACACCGGCGGGGGCGGCAGCGGTGGTGGCGGTGGCGGTTCGACGCCGACGGTGCCGACCGAACCCACGGTGCCGGCGGCGCCGGACGCCGTGCAGGGCTCCCCGGCCGACGACGTGATGACCGGCGGGGCCGGCAACGACATCCTGTACGGCGAGGCCGGCAACGACAGCGTGACCGCCGGCCTGGGCGACGACGTGCTGTATGGCAACCAGGGGACCGACCTGCTGTACGGCAACCTGGGCATGGACACGCTGTTCGGCGGGCAGGACGCCGACACGGTGTTCGGCGGCCAGGACGCCGACGTGATCTACGGCAACATGGCCAACGACGCGCTGTACGGCAAC
>NZ_DASPMG010000222.1:0-46367 GCF_035627195.1 Azospirillum sp. | reverse complement strand
ATACCCCCGACCAGATCCGCGCCCTCGTCCTGCACATGGACGCCGACGTGCTGGTGCTGAACAAGCCCGCCGGGCTCGCCGTGCACGCCGCGCACAAGATCGAGCACCACCTGGGCCAGTACATGGACGCCCTCGCCTTCGACGTGGCGGAGGCGCCGCGGCTGGCCCACCGGCTGGATCGCGACACGGCGGGCTGCCTCGTGCTGGGCCGCACGCCGGCGGCCTCCACGCGCCTGGGCAAGCTGTTCGCGCAAGGGCACGTGGAGAAGGTGTACTGGGCGGTCAGCGAGGGCGTGCCGGCGGAGCCGCAAGGCACCATCGACCTGCCGCTCCTGAAGGTCCAGGTCCCCGGCTCCTGGAACATCCTGCCCCACCCGGACGGCCAGAGCGCCGTCACCGACTACCGCGTTCTGGGCACGAACGGCGCCGGGCTGGCGTGGCTGGAGCTGCGGCCGCGCACCGGGCGCACGCACCAGCTTCGCGTGCACTGCGCCGCCATCGGCTGCCCGCTGAAGGGGGAGCCCTATTACGGACCGCAGCGCATCCCGCCCGGCACCCTGCACCTGCTGGCGCGCATGGTCGCCTTCCGCCTGGACAAGGATCACCCGCCGGTGCGCGCCGTCGCCCCGCCGCCGCCACACATGGCGGAAGCGCTGGCCGCGTGCGGGTGGAGGGACGAGGGTTAGAACCCCGCCACCGACACGCCATCGGCCAGCCAGACGATGCGGTCCAGCGCCGGGTCATCGCTGCGCAGGGACTGGCCCTTGCCCAGCACGGTGCGGCCGGTGTTGTCGGTGATCGGGCCGCGGAACACCGCGGCGTTGCCGTTTGCCAGCTGCATGCGCGCGGCATCCGCATGCGCCCGCGCATCCACTCCGGTCGGCGCGCCGTACTTGGTGTTGCGCACCAGCCCGCTTCCGAAGCCGCCGCGCGTCAGGCGCGGCCAGGGGCGGCCCTGCTGGATGCGGGTAACGACGTCGGCGTAGAAGTTCGTCCAGTGCCACTCGGCCCCGGTGAGGAAGCCGTGCGGGGCGATGGCCGACAGGTCGGTGTGCAGGCCGCAGCACAGGATGCCGGCGGCCTCCGCCACCTCGCACAGCGGGCGCACCGATTCGAGGTGGCCGGCCAGCACGTCCACCCCGTCGGCGACCAGCTCGCGCCCGGCCTTGGCCACGGCCTCCGCCGTCGCCCCCTCGCCCAGGCGCAGCAGGCGGACCGTGGCCCCGGCGTCGGCGCGCCGCACGCCCAGCGTGAAGGCGTTCACGCAGCGCACGATGCGCGGCGAGGCGCCGGCCGCAACGAAGCCGATGCGGTGCGTGCGCGAGGCATAGCCGGCGACGATGCCGGAGACGTGCTGCCCCTCGTCGATGTGGGCGTCGTAGACGCCGACGTTGTCGGGCAGGCGCAGGTCGGCGAGCGAACCGCCGCGCAGCAGGAACACGGCGTCGCGGTGGGCGTCGGCCTGGGCCAGCAGCGTCGTCGCCCAGTCGCCGGGATCGGTGATGAAGAGAACGCGGCAGCCGCGGCCCAGCACCATCTCCTCCACGCGAGACGGCAGCTCGGCCGCCGTGCCCTCGGCCTCCACGACCGTGATGCCGGGCAGCGTGGCGACGGCGCGGGCAGCGTCGGCGTGCGCCTGGTTGATGCCGAAGTCGGCGCGCAAGCCCGGATAGAGGAAGCCGACGGTGAGCGGCGCCGCCGTCTGGGCCAAGGCTCCGGGTGCCGTGGCGGCCAGCGCCACGCCGCCCAGCCCCTGGAGGACCCAGCGGCGGGAAACCCCTGCGCGGCCCCCGATCGGGCCATCATTCGGATGCTGCATGCCCGTCTCCTGTCGGTACCGGGACTATACCTTAGTCGGAGAGGCTGACCAGCCGCGAATTGCCGCGCGGGGACCCGGCCGGAGGTGCGGCCAGCAGGCGCCACGTTCCATCCGGCGCGTCGGCGCGGTGGCGCAGTGCGTCGGCCATCGACCGCTCGATCCAGTCGGCGATGGCGACGCGGTAGTGCAAATTGTCCCAGTAGTTGGCGTCGTCCCTGGTGACGCGCGACGGCACGCGGAAGTCCACGACCCAGGCCCCCAGTTCCCGCCCCAGCGCGGCGACACGGTCCTTGCACGCCTGCTCGCGCGCCGCCTCGACGCTGCCGGGGCGCGGCTGGGAGATCACGTGCACGGGCATGAAGGCGAGGATGGGCGTCGATTCGTCCGGCAGGCGCCGCACCAGGGCGGCCAGCCAGTCCAGCGCCGGGAAGCGCAACGCGTTCCGCTCCGCCTCCCCCACCACGACCGGCGGGACCTGCGGCTCCACGGTGCGGCGCGGGCCGTCGTAGATCTTCCGCTCCACCTTGGCGCGGTCCCATTCGGAGTCGGGGGGCACGAACACTTCGTAGCCGTCGGCGCCCAGCCGCGGCCGGCGGCGGCCCAGGTGGTATTCGACGAGGCGGCCGGCGATCTCCAGCGTTTTGCCGTTCAGCAGGTAAGCCAGGTCGTTCCACGGGTCGTCATCGTACATCCACGGCGGGAACGGGCGGAAGGTCAGGCGCTCCACGTCGGCGTTGGCCTCGCACCAAACGCGGTCCAGGCCGAACACCACGGTGCGCGGAGCGGCGACGGTGCGCAGGAACAGATCGGCCAGCTGCGTCTGCTCCCACGCGGTGGCGCTGTTCATGGCAAGGTTGGCGAAGCGCCCGCCGAACAGGCCGTTCAGGTGCGCGGGCTGCAGCAGGCGCGACGTGGAGGTGCCGAACACCGCGCTGTCGAACCGCCCGCTGCGCACGAGGCCGGGGTACAGGAAGCGCTGGTTGTCGTCCATCATCGGCCGCTCGATCGGCAGCGAGAACGGCACGTCGCCATAGGGATCGACCAGCAGCACGAACAGATACAGCGCCGCCACGAGGCCCAGCACCGTGCCCACGGCGGTCTTCACATACCCGGTCCAGGGGGAATGCCGCATCGCCGTCCCCGCCTCAGAACTGGAAGTAGATGAAGTTGAGGGGCTGCCCCTTGCCGACCTCCAGGATGCAGACCACCGCCACCGCCGCGAATCCGGCCGCCACGATGCGCCGGGGTGGCAGCTTGTGGTCGATGAACTCCAGGCTGGTCGGGCCGATCAGCGCCACCGCCGCCGACGCCGCCAGCAGCAGGGGCCGCTCCAGCCCCGTTCCCAGGCCCGACGCGCCGAACCCGGCCATGGCCGCCAGCATGCTTCCGGCGACCGCGAAGTCCGGCGCGCGGAACAGCACCCAGCCGGCGACCACGAACAGCATGGTCAGCAGCCACGCCGCCGGCCACGGCAGCGGCCGCTTCAGCCCCTGCCACGCCTGGCAGACGATCAGCCCCGCGCCGTGCATCAGCCCCCACACCACGAAGGTCCACGCCGCCCCGTGCCACAGCCCGCACAGCCCCATCGCCCCCAGCGTGGCCAGGACGTAGCGCGCGAAGCCGTGCCGGTTGCCGCCCAGCGGGATGTAGAGGTAATCGCGGATGTAGCGCGACAGCGTCATGTGCCAGCGGCGCCAGAAGTCGCGCACCGACGCCGCCCGGTACGGCGCGTCGAAGTTCACCGGCAGGCGGATGCCGAACAGCAGCGCGATGCCCAGCGCCATCTCCGTGTAGGCGGAGAAGTCGAAGAACAGCTGGAAGGAGAAGGCCAGGGCGCCGGTCCACGCCTCGCCCACGCTGGGCGCCGTGCCGGCCGCGGCGGCGAACACCGGGTCGGCCATGCGGGCCAGCGGGTCGGCCAACAGCACCTTCTTGGCGAAGCCGATGATGAACAGCGTCAGCCCCTTGCCGAAGCGTTCCGCGAAGCCCGGCCGCAACGGGTCGTCGGCCAGCTGCGGGATCAGCTCGTTGTGGCGCACGATGGGGCCGGCGATCAGGTGCGGGAAGAAGAAGACGAACAGGCAGAAGCCGCGCAGCGGATAGGCCGGCACGTGCCCGCGCCGCAGGTCGATCAGGTAGGAGATCAGCTCGAACGTGAAGAAGCTGATGCCGATGGGCAGCAGCACGTCGCTGTGCGGCAGATCGACACCCAGCAACGCCTGCGCCGAATCCAGGAAGAAGCCCCAGTACTTGAAGTAGGCGAGCAGGGCGAGGTTGGCCGCCACGCCGGCCGTGACGATCCAGTCCACCCGCCACCGGCGCCACACGTGCGCCAGCGCCCAGGTCGCCAGCGTCTGGCCCAGCAGCAGCGGCACGAAGCGCACGTCCCACCAGCCGTAGAAGACGACGGAGGCCGCCACCATCACCCACTCGCGCGCCGCCTCGCGCCGGCCCACGGCGTAGAACAGCGCCAGCACGGCCGGCAGGAAGCCGAGCACGAACACCTGCGAGTGGAAGAGCATGCCTGATCCCAACGGGCGAACCGGCCGGTCTTGTACACCGGAACGGCCCGGCGTTGAGGGGAAAGTTGACGGGAAAGGTGTCCGGGCGCCGGACGGCGGGCCGGGCGTCCATCCGGACCCACCTCCCCTGCGGTTGAATTCCCCCGCCCTTGCTGATAGGACGGCAGCCGCCCGCACCCCGCACGCCGGAACCTCCAGACCGGAACCCGCCTCCAAACCGGAACCCGATGGTCTTCCCGATGACGCGCCGCGACGGATCGCCGTCCGTCAACGCCACGCTCCCGGCCACCCTCCTGGCCACGCTCGCCGGGGTTTCCGCCGCCCTGCTGGGTCCGCTCGTCGGCACCGCGCCGCGCGGCATGCCGGTGTGGCTGATCGTCACCACGCTGATCGCCGCCGCGGCGCTGGCCCGCAGCGGCCGACTCGCCACGCTGCGGCCGGGCCGCTTCGCGCTGGCGGCGGGCGGCGGCTTCGTGGTGCTGGCGCTGGCGAGCGTGGCGTGGAGCCCGTCCGGGCGCGCGCTCGCCACCACGCTGGAGATCGGCTACGTCGCGCTCGGCGCGCTGCTCGCCGGCTCCTGGATCGCCACCCTGTCCGAGGAGGAGGCCGGCCGGCTGGCGCGGCTGTTCGTCGGCGGGTTGGTGCTGGGCATCGCCGCCTTCACGATCGAGGACGCGCTGGGCCACCCCCTGCACCAGCTGGTCAACGGCAAGGCCGCCTACGCCGTGGACGACAGCAACGTGCCAAAGCGCACGGCGGTGCTGTTCGCGCTGCTGGTATGGCCGGCGGCGCTGGCGCTGCACCGCGCCGGGCTGCGCACGGCGGCGCTGGCCCTGCCCGCCCTCTACGCCGCCAGCTGCCTGCTGCAGTCCAGCCGTTCGGCCATGGTGGGGGTCGCGGTGGGGCTGGTGGTGTACGGATTGGCGCACGCCTCGGCCCGGTGGGTCAGCCGCGTGCTGGCGGTGCTGCTGGTGGTGGCCTTCACCGGGGCGCTGCCGATCGCGCTGTTCCTTGAGCGCGTGCTGGGGCTGGCGGACGCGTCGTGGCTGTTCACCTCGGCCCGGCACCGGGTGGAGCTGTGGTCGCTGGCGGCCGGCCGGGCGCTGGAGGCGCCGATGCTGGGCCAGGGCATCGATTCCTCCCGCGCGCTGAAGATCGCCGGCGAATTCCGCCGCTTCTCGGTCGACGACGCCACGCTGCTGCCGCTGCACCCGCACAACGCCTACCTCCAGGTCTGGCTGGAGACCGGGGCGGTCGGGGCGATGCTGGCGCTGGCGCTGGCGCTGCTGGCGCTGGGCGGCACCCGCCGCCTGCCGGCGGACGAGCAGCCCTACGCGCTGGCCCTGTTCGCCGCCGCCCTGGTGATGGTCAGCACCGCCTACGGCATCTGGCAGGCGTGGTGGATGGCGGGCATCCTGGCGTCGGGCCTGATGCTGCGGCTGGCGGCGCGGGCGCCGCGGCGCGGGAGAGCGTGATGGCTACAGGCGGCATCCTGGTCATCAAGCTGGGCGCGCTGGGCGACTTCTTCCTGGCGCAGACCGCCTTCCAGGCCATCCGCCGGCACCACGCGGGTGAGCGCATCGTCCTGCTGACCATCCCGCAGCTGGCCCCCCTGGCCCGCCTCAGCGGCCTGTTCGACGAAGTGTGGGAGGATCCGCGCGACCGCTCCCTCTCATCCTACCTCGCCGTTCGCAGGCAACTGCGCGCCGGGCGTTTCGCCCGCGTCTACGACCTGCAGGCCCAGTCGCGGACCGAGTATTATTTCTGGCTGCTGTTCCCCGGCCCCTGGCCGGAATGGTCGGGCACGGCGCGCGGCTGCTCCCATCCCGACCGCTATCCGGGTCGGCGCAAGGTGCCGGTGCTGGAGCGCTACACCCGCCAGTTGCGCCCCTTCGGCATCGAGCTGGACGCACATCCCGACCTGTCGTGGCTGGACGCTGACACCTCCCGCTTCGCCCTGGAAGGGCCGTACGCGTTGCTGGTGCCCGGCTCCTCGCCGGGGCGGCCGGACAAGCGCTGGCCGGTGGAGCGCTACGCCGAGCTGGCGCAGGCGCTGGTGGCGCGCGGCGTGCGCCCGGTGGTGCTGGGCACGGCCATCGAGAAGGGTCTGGCCGCCGCCATCGCCGCCGCCTGCCCGCAGGCGCTCGACCTCACCGACCGCACCAAACTCGCGGAGATCGCCGGACTGGCGCGCCGGGCCTGGGCGGCGGTGGGCAACGACACGGGCCCCACGCACCTGATCGCCGCCATGGGCGGGCCGACGGTGGCGCTGTTCTCCGACGCCTCCAACCCGATCCACGCCAGCGGCCGGCGCACGCTGGTCCACCATCGGCCGGATTTCGCCCGGATGGACGTGCCCGGCGTGCTGGCCGCCATCGACGACGCGCGCGGTCTGCCCAAATAAAACGCACGCAATGCTCTATCGGGCGCTAAAAAAGCGGCACGCCGTCTTCTGCCCAGCATTTGGGCATATGAAATGGCCGCGTGACATCTTCGTCCCTGCCCTGTTGACGATTTGCCCCGTGGGGCAGAACGACGGAAATCCGGAGGACCCAAGATGAATCGCGACCAGAATCAGAACCAGATGGGCGACCAGAACAAGCAGGACCGCAACCAGCAGGCGCAGCAGACGGACCAGAACCGCAAGCAGCAGGGCCAGCAGGGGCAGAACCTGAACGATCAGGATCGCGACCGGCAGGGTCAGCAGACCGCCCAGAACCCCGGCCGCCAGGGGCAGCAGGGCCAGAACATCGGCCAGGGCCAGGGTGGACAGGGCGGCCAGGGCGACAAGGGCAACCAGAACCGCTAGTCCCGGCGGCGCAGGAGGGGAGCCGCCTCCCCTCCTGCGGGTACCACCGACGGCGGGCGCTTGGCGCGCGCGGCACGCATCCCAGTTTCACTGCATCGAAAGCGCAGGGAGGGTGGGCGGCGGCCATGACCTATTGCGTGGGCTTGTACCTGAAGGACGGGCTGGTGATGCTGTCCGACACCCGCACCAACGCCGGTGTCGACCACATTTCCACATTCAGCAAGATGCACGTGTTCGAGGTGCCGGGCGAACGGATGGTCACGCTGATGACCGCTGGCAACCTGGCGATCAGCCAGTCCGTCATCACCCTGCTCCAGCAGGGCGTGGAACTGGACGGCGAACACCACACGATCCTGACGGTGCCCAGCCTGTTCCAGGCGGCCCAGCTCGTCGGCGTCGCCATCCGCCACGTGTGGAAGCGCGACGGCGGCCCCTTGCGCGAACAGCGGGTGGACTTCGACGTCTCCATCCTGGTCGGCGGCCAGATCCGCGAGCGGCAGATGCGCCTGTTCCAGGTCTATTCCGCCGGCAACTTCATCGAGGCGACGCCCGACACCGCCTTCTTCCAGATCGGCGATCACAAGTACGGCAAGCCGATCCTCGACCGCGCGCTGACCTACGAGACCAGCATCGAGGACGGGGTGAAGCTGGTGCTGATCTCCATGGACAGCACCGTGCGCTCGAACCTCAGCGTCGGCCTGCCGCTCGACCTGCTGGTCTACCGCCGCGACGCCCTGCGGACCGAGCAGCGCCGCCGCATCGGCGAGGACGACGCCTGCTTCAAGCAGATCAGCGAGGGCTGGTCGACGGCGCTGCGCGAGGCGTTCCGCGCCCTGCCCCATCCGCAATGGCCGTAACGCCACCCCCATCCGCCCACACCAATCCGGTTGAAGGAACCCCCTCCCCACGCGCCTGTTGGACCCGCACGGCTTGCGCTTGCGGAAAAGGATGGCGCGCGAATGGGTACCGACGATCGGGACGGCGGAGCGGATGCGGTGCAGGAGAGCAGGGTCCGGACCCTCGTGGTCGGACCGGTGCTGCCGAACGACGCCGCCGGCCGAACACCCGAGGCCCGGCCCCCTGAGGCCCGACTGGAGGAGGCGGTCGGCCTGGCCAAGGCCATCCAACTGGAGGTGCCCCACGCCGAGGTGGTGCGCGTCAACCGCCCGGACCCCGCCACCCTGTTCGGCCGCGGCACGGTGGAGCGGCTGGGCGGAATCGTCGAGGCGTTCGACATCGACCTCGTCGTCGTCGACCACGCGCTCACCCCCATCCAGCAGCGCAACCTGGAACGCGCGCTGATCGCCAAGGTGATCGACCGCACCGCGCTGATCCTGGAGATCTTCGGCGCCCGCGCCCACACGCGCGAGGGTCAGCTGCAGGTCGAACTGGCGGCGCTGACCTACCAGCGCTCCCGCCTCGTGCGGTCGTGGACCCACCTGGAGCGCCAGCGCGGCGGCTTCGGCTTCCTGGGCGGCCCCGGCGAGACGCAGCTGGAAATCGACCGCCGCCTGATCTCCGAACGCATCACCCGCCTGAAGCGCGAACTGGAGGAGGTGCGGCGCACCCGCGCCCTGCACCGCGCGGCCCGCCAGCGGCGCGACACGCCGCAGGTGGCGCTGGTCGGCTACACCAACGCCGGCAAGTCGACGCTGTTCAACCGCCTGTCCGGCGCCGACGTACCGGCCGCCGACCGGCTGTTCGCCACGCTGGACCCCACGGTGCGCCGGGTGGAGCTGCCGTCCGGAAAACGTATGGTGCTGTCCGACACGGTGGGCTTCGTCTCCGAGCTGCCGCACCAGCTGGTCGCCGCCTTCCGCGCCACGCTGGAGGAGGTGCAGGCGGCCGACCTGATCCTGCACGTGCGCGACGCCTCCCACCCCGACAGCGAGGCGCAGGCCGCCGACGTCGCCGCCGTGCTGGCCGAACTGGGCATCGACGCCGAACGCGACGAGCGCGTGGTCGAGGTGCTGAACAAGGTGGACCGGCTGGATGCGACCCGGCGCGCCGCGCTGATGATGCGCGCCGCCCTGGCGGACGGCCGCGCCGTCGCCGTGTCGGCCCGGACCGGGCTGGGGATGGAGGAGTTGCTCGCCCTGCTCGACCAGCGGCTGGACGGCGGGCGCCGCGTGGTGGAGCTGGACGTCGACCTGGCGGACGGGCGGACACTGGCCTGGCTATACGAGCACGGGCAGGTCCTGCACCGCGACGACGAGGACGGCGTGGCGCACGTGCGCGTGGCGCTGGACCCGGCCGACGCCACCCGCCTGACGGCCGCGGCCATGCGCTGAAGAGGGCGCCGAAACTCCGGCTTCCGAAGGGCTGTTTGTCGGCAAGACGGGTTTTGAGACACGGATGCACACGGATTTTGCACGGATGGACACGGATAAAAATTCAACTTCTTCATCCGTGTCCCCCGTCCTTTCTCTTGAAAGGGGACCATGCGCGACGTCCGGATCGAGTCCCTCATCGACTACATCGACTTCATCTCGGGCGCCTCCGACCGCACGGTCAGCTACCGGGGGGCGAAGGACCCGGTCGAGGACATGAAGCCGACCGTCGTGCGCTCCTGGCAGCGCAACCGGGCGATCCGCGCCGATACCGCACGCAACGGCGGCGAGGGACCGCCGCTGTGGGAATACGAGGAGCGGCTGATCGAGTCCTTCAAGCGCCAGTCGCTGCCGTTCCTGGAGAGCGCGCCGGGCTGCCACCTCAACTGGCTGGCCGTGGCGCAGCACCACGAACTGCCCACCCGGCTGCTGGACTGGACGCGCAACCCGCTGATCGCGCTGTACTTCGCCGCCAACAACCGCGGCCGCTACCAGCGGCCGGAGCAGTGGTCGGACGCCTACGTCTTCATGTGGGTAATCAGCGACACGCTCGACAGCCACCGCCACATGCTGCCGCTGGACCTGCTGCCGGCCATGAAGCCGCGCGGGCACGGGCGCATCGCCGATGGGGAGAGCCCCGCCGGCGGCGACAACCGCGTGCACCTGTTCAGCCCGCCCACCCTATCCTCCCGGATTGCCTCCCAAGAGGGGCTCTTCAGCTTCGAGGAGCAACTCTCCGAGACGAGCTTCCCCGAAATGGCGGAAAAATTGGGCCTGGAGGTGACGCGCATCCTCGTTCCCGGTGCCGCGCGGTTGGATATCCTGAAACACCTCAACCGCTTGGGCGTTGAAACCGGCAAGCTGTTTCCCGATCTACCGGGCCTGTGTGCCCATCAGCGGTGGGTCGCCGAATGGCTGTGGTGATGGCTGGGGTGATCAGGGAGGATCGAGGGATGGACGAGGGTATCCAGGAACGCATCCGCCGCCGCGCCCACGAGTTGTGGGAACAGGACGGGCGGCCCGAAGGCAGGCACGACGAACATTGGGCGCAGGCCGAAGCCGAGATCCGCGCCGAGCAGGGCGGCGGCAAGGCCAAGCCGGCCGGCAAGGCGAAGGCCGCCGGCGGCACCAAGGCCAAGACCGCGGAGAGCAAGGCGCCGGCGGCCAAGCCGTCGGCCGCCAAGGCCGCCGTGACGGCGCCGGCCGCCGCCGCCGAGGCGCCGAAGGCCGCCGCCAAGGGCGGGCGCACCAAGGGTGCGGCGGCGCAGCCGGTGCCCGCCGGCGATCCCGGCAAGACCTCCACCAAGTCGGCCAGCCCGGCCGCCACGGCCGCCAAGCGCACCCCGGCGCCGCGCAAGGCCAGCACCCGCGCGGCGGCCGAGGACCTGTCGGTGGTCGCGGAGGGCGCCGGAGAGGCCCCGCGCGGACGCGGAACGCGCGCCCGGCGCTGACGGCGCCCGTCCGGGGCCGATGTCCGTACACGGCGGCGGCCTGTCCGCCGCCGCAGGGACTGTCATGTGCGCCATGCGGCGCACCTCTACGCGCGCCATGCGGCGCAAGCGGATCGGCCATCCTCCGTCATCGCAGGACGGCGGACACGGAATTGCTGGCGGCGGATCGTTCGGATTGCTAACCTTGCGCCCCTTTTGACCTTCAGGCGCGATCAGCTTTCCGAGGTGGACCCATGCCGCACTACCGTTCCCGCACTTCCACGCACGGCCGCAACATGGCGGGCGCGCGCGGCCTTTGGCGCGCCACGGGCATGAAGGACGGCGACTTCGGCAAGCCGATCATCGCCGTCGCCAACTCCTTCACGCAGTTCGTCCCCGGCCACGTCCACCTGAAGGACCTGGGCCAGATGGTGGCGCGCGAGATCGAGAAGGCCGGCGGCGTCGCCAAGGAGTTCAACACCATCGCCGTCGACGACGGCATCGCCATGGGCCACGACGGCATGCTGTACAGCCTGCCCTCGCGCGAGCTGATCGCCGACGCGGTGGAGTACATGGTGAACGCCCACTGCGCCGACGCGCTGGTGTGCATCTCCAACTGCGACAAGATCACTCCGGGCATGCTGATGGCCGCGATGCGCCTCAACATCCCGGCCGTCTTCGTGTCCGGCGGCCCGATGGAGGCCGGCAAGGTGAACTGGCGCGGCAAGACCAAGGCGGTCGACCTGATCGACGCCATGATCGCCGCCGCCGACCCGACCGTGTCCGACGAGGAGGCGGCGGAGATGGAGCGCGGCTCCTGCCCGACCTGCGGGTCGTGCTCGGGCATGTTCACCGCCAACTCCATGAACTGCCTGACCGAGGCGCTGGGCCTGTCGCTGCCGGGCAACGGCACCATCCTGGCCACCCACGCCGACCGCCAGGAGCTGTTCCTGGCCGCCGGCCGCGTGGCGGTGGAGCTGTGCAAGCGCTGGTACCAGGACGAGGATCCCACCGCGCTGCCGCGCGGCATCGCCACCTTCGAGGCGTTCGAGAACGCCATGACGCTGGACATCGCCATGGGCGGCTCCACCAACACGGTGCTGCACCTGCTGGCCGCCGCGCAGGAGGGGCAGGTCCCCTTCACCATGGCCGACATCGACCGGCTGTCGCGCCGCGTGCCCAACGTGTGCAAGGTGGCGCCCGCCGTCTCCGACGTGCACATCGAGGACGTGCACCGCGCCGGCGGCATCTTCGGCATCCTGGGCGAGCTTGACCGCGCCGGCCTGCTGAACCGCGACGTCCCCACCGTGCACGCCAAGACGCTGGCCGACGCGCTGGAGCGTTGGGACGTCAAGCGCACCGCCGACGCCGGCACGCACACCCTGTTCAAGGCGGCACCCGGCGGCGTGCCCACCGTGGTGCCGTTCAGCCAGGACAAGCGCTGGCCGGAACTGGACCTGGACCGCGAGAAGGGCGTCATCCGCGCGGTCGACAACGCCTTCTCCAAGGACGGCGGCTTAGCCGTGCTGTTCGGCAACATCGCCGAGCGCGGCTGCATCGTGAAGACGGCCGGCGTCGACGCCTCGATCCTCAAGTTCTCCGGCCCGGCCCGCGTGTTCGAGAGCCAGGACGCGGCCGTGGAGGCCATCCTGGGCGACAAGGTCAAGGCCGGCGACGTGGTGGTCATCCGCTACGAAGGCCCGCGCGGCGGCCCCGGCATGCAGGAGATGCTGTACCCGACCAGCTACCTGAAGTCGAAGGGCCTGGGCAAGGCGTGCGCGCTGGTCACCGACGGCCGCTTCTCGGGTGGCACGTCCGGCCTGTCCATCGGCCACGCCTCGCCGGAGGCCGCGGAGGGCGGCACCATCGGGCTGGTCGAGGAGAACGACCGCATCGAGATCGACATCCCCAACCGCACCATCAACCTCGCCGTGCCGGAGGAGGAGCTGGCGCGCCGCCGCGAGGCGATGAACGCCAGGGGTGCCAACGCCTGGAAGCCGGCCAACCGCCAGCGCGTGGTGTCGCCGGCCCTGCGCGCCTACGCCGCGCTCACCACCAGCGCCGACCGGGGTGCCGTGCGCGACGTCAGCCAGGTCGAAGGGATCGCCGTCCGGCGCTAAGTCCGGTCGGCCGGGGCGGCGCCAAGCCGCCCCGGTCACTTCCGCATACCCACCGCGAAATATTCTTGTGAGCGGCGCGCAAGGGGCTTGCCTTGCGCGCCGTATATCATACTATGATATGTCGCGTGTCACAATTCGACTGAAATTTCGACGAATCGTAGCCATCCCTCGCTACCCAGGGGGAACTGCATGCGGTAATATGTTCGCGACGGGTCGGCGGGGGCGTGGATGACGGAGGCAGGCCAGGTACCGTTACGCGCATCCAGCAGTGGTTCCCCCTTGGGAACCGCCGCTTCGGCACGCGCGCACGGGGCCTCGGACCCGCCCCCCTTCGACGGCTCTCCCGGCATCCGCGCGACCACGGCCGAGCGCAAGCTGGTCACCGTCCTGTTCGCCGACATCGTCAATTCCTCCGCCCTGGTCACCGGACGCGACCCGGAGGACGCCGACCAGGCGCTGCTGTCCATCCTCGACCTGCTGACCGGCGCCATCGGCCGCTATGGCGGCACCATCGCGCAGATGCTGGGCGACGGCGTGCTGGCCGTGTTCGGCGCCCCCTCGGCGCTGGAGGACCACGCGCTGCGCGCCTGCCTGACGGCGCAGGACATCGCCAACACCGCCCGCGCCGGCGCGGGCTTCCAGGTGCGCATCGGCGTCGCCACCGGCGAGGTGGTCGCCCACGTCATCGAGAACGGCCTGTGGACCGACTACCGCACGGTGGGCGAGAGCGTGCATCTGGCCGCCAAGCTGCAGCAGCGCGCGGCCCCCAACAGCATCCTCATCGGCCGCGAGACGGCCGAGCTGATCCCGGTCGGCCTGACCGTCGAGCCGGCGGACCTCCTCCAGCTCGCGCCCGACATGCCGCCGTTCCCGGTCTTCCAGCTGGTCGGCGTGCGCGCCGCACGGCGCACGGCCGCCGACGTGGTGTCGGCCAAGGCCGGCCCCTTCGTCGGCCGCCGCCGCGAGCTGGAGGCGTTGCGCGCCGCGCTGGAATCCGCCGAGGACGGCGTGGGCACCATGGTGGTGCTGAGCGGCGAGGCGGGCATCGGCAAATCGCGCCTCGTGGCCGAGCTGCTGCGCGGCTGCCGCCACCGGCTGGTGCACTGGCCGCAGGCGCCGATCCGCCGCCTGGGCGAACCGGAGGACTTGGAAAAGGTGGCGGCCACGCTGGCGGCGGTGGCCGGCGGCCCGGACGCCGCGGCGAACGCGGCGGAGCGCGCGGGCGGCAGCCTCGCCCGGGCGGCCGTGCGCGAGTTGCTGGAACTGCCGGTGGACGACCCGGTGTGGCGCGGCCTGCAGCCGGCCGAACGCCTGCCCTTCGCCATCGAGGGGCTGGCCGCCGCGGTGGTCGAGCTGGCCAGCGGGGAACCGCTGGTCCTGCTGGTCGAGGACGTGCACTGGGCAAGCCCGCTGATGGTGCGCCTGCTGGACACGCTCGCCCCGCTGCTGGGACCGGCGCGGGTTCTGCTGCTCGCCACGTCCCGGCCGCAGACCGGCACGGGCTGGACGGCGGAGGGGCACGACGACGCGCTGCGCCTGACGCTCGACGCGCTGCCGTCGGACAAGACGCGGGAATTCCTCGACCGCTGGCTGGGCCGCCACCCGGCGCTGAACGACCTGAAGGCGCACGTCATGGCCAGGAGCCAGGGCGTGCCGCTGTACCTGGAGGAATCGCTGCGCGCGCTGGAAACCGGCGGCGCCATCGTCGGCACGCCGGGCGACTACCGGCCGGGGGCGGCGGCGCGCACGGTCGACCTGCCGGCCTCCGTGCACGGGCTGCTGGCCGCCCGCATCGACGCGCTGGGCGTGGACGCGCGGCGCACGCTGCTGAGTGCCGCCGTGGTCGGGCCAACCTTCGATGCGGGGCTGCTGCGCGCGCTGGCCCCGGTGGCCGACGCGGCGCTGGCCGAACGCCTCGCCGACCTCGAGGAGGCGGGCCTGATCACCCGCACCCGCCTGCTGCCGAACCTGGAGTACAGCTTCCGCCACGCGCTGATCCAGGAGGTGGCGTACGGCACCATCGTCCGCGCCGAGCGCCGCACCCTGCACGCCCGCATCGTCGCGGCGCTGCGCCACCGGCGCGACCACGACCTGCCCGGCCGCATCGACCTGCTGGCACACCACGCCTTCAAGGCCGAGGACTGGACCTTCGCCTATGTCTATGGCCGGCAGGCCGGCCAGCGGGCGGAGGCGCGGTCGCGGCTGGTGGACGCCAGCCAGCACTACACAAATGCCTTGGCGGCGCTGGAGCGCCTGATGCCGACGCGCCGCAACGTGCTGCGGCGCATCGACCTGTCCATCGCATTGTCCACCGCGCTGCTGCCGCGCGGCGTGACCGGCGTCGACGATCGCCTCACCCACGCCCGCGAACTGGCAACGCAGGCCGGCGACCCGCTGCGCTTCGCGCGCGCCGCATCGCTGCACGCAGCCTTCGAATGGTCACACGGGGATATCGAAAAGGCTGTGCGGCTGAGCCGCCAGGGGCTGGACGCGATTGGAAGCAGCGCAAGTCTGGCGGTGCGGGTGCCGCTCCTGATCCGCCTCGGCGGCATTCTGGCCGAGAAAGGGTTGTTCCGGGAGGGGTGCGCGTCCGTCGAGGAGGCACGCAGGCTTTTGGCTCCCGGCCGCTCCCTCGATCTTCATGGGATGGCCGCGGTCGGCCTGGTCGTCGCCAACGGCCAGCGCACCCGCTGCTTCGCCGAATTGGGGGAAGTCGAGGCCGCGCTCCGCGCGGGGGCGGAAGGCGTGGACATCGCCGAGGAGAGCGGCCACACCTTCTCGAAGGTGTACGCGCACGGGCACATGGGATGGACGCTCATCCTGCTCGGCGATCCCGCGCGCAGCCTTCCCAGCCTTGAAAACGCGCTGTCTCTGTCGGAGCTGACCCGCTCCTATCTGCATCAGCCGTTCATCATGGGCGCCCTCGGCTATGCCCATGTCATGTCGGGTAGCCGAGACCGGGGATTGGAACTACTGGAGCAGGCCGTGCGCTTTTATCAGCACGACCCGGCCAAGCTCTGGTCGCAGCAGGTCATTCTGTGGAATGCCGAAGCCCTGCTCCATGTCGGCCGCACCGATGCCGCCATAGCCGAGGCCGGCCGAGCTCTGCGGCTCGCTCGCGACGCCGGACGCATGGGCTATCAGGCACGGGCCGCCGTGGCCTATGCCGAAGCCCTGGCAGTCGCGCGTCCAGGCGGCACCGACGCGGCCCGCGCGTTCAGGGAAGCGAAGGCCATCGCCCAGCGCCTGTCGATGCGGCTGCTCGCGGAGCGGTGCGCCCGTGCCCTCGCCGGAATGCCGGCGCAAAACGTCCTGGCCCTTGGCAACCGCTGAGCCCGCACCGTCACCAGAAGCCGGTCAGCGGCTGACGGCCTCACGGAAATAGCCCAGCACGTACGTGCGGATGGCGGTCGCCAGCGGCGTCCCGTCAGCGCGCGACGCATCCAGTTCCGAGCACAGATCGGCCACTGCCCGTCCTTCGCGGCGCGACACCTCGTCCAAGCCCTCCCACACCGACGTCTCCAGCCGCAGGCGCGCCTGTCGGCCGGCCAGCGGCACGGTACGCGACACGACCATCGGCCACGTAATCAGGGACGCCACCGGGCTGGCCTTCGGGCTTTCGGAGCGGATCTTGTTTTCGAGTTGCATTGGCGGCGTCTCCATCTCGGCGCTGCTGGCGAGCGCGTCGCCGGATTTCTATGCCTGCGACCCCGGTTCGGACTGTGAAGAACTTCACAGCCCGAACACCCCCTCGCCTGGGACCGTGTGGCCATCGAAACCCCCCATGGACGGAAACGAACATGAACATGATCTCGAGAGACTCGCTGGTTCGCGGCGCCGACGGCCGCCTGTACGCCATCACCGCCGCCGGCGTGAGCCCGGTCGCTGAAGCGGGCACCGCCGCCGCCCGCGCTGCTCTGCGGGCCGGCGACCGCATCGCCTTTGACGCTGCCGATCACGAAGCGGCCCGCAACGCGGTCTCGCCGGGCCTCTGATCGCCGTAACCGTTCCCGTGTCCGCGGACCGCGGCGGCCGGCCCAGTGCCGGACCGCTGCGGTCCACGGCCCCGAACTCCACAGCGAGTCAGAACTCCACATCGAGTAAGCCGCGATGCCGTTCGACGAGATTTCCGCCCGCTCCACCCCCGAAGCGCCCAAGGCGCACACCGCCGGAACCCACCGCACCGTGGCGCCGGAGGAGACGCTGAAGCGCGTCACCCCGTTCCTGCCGGTCATGGGCATCACGCGGGTGGCGAACGTCACCGGGCTGGACACCCTCGGCATCCCGGTGGTCATGGTGACGCGGCCGAACTCCCGTTCGGTGTCGGTGTCCCAGGGCAAGGGCGTGACGCTGGCCGCCGCCAAGGCGTCGGGCGTCATGGAATCCATCGAATCCTACCACGCCGAACGCAT
The DNA here is from genome assembly GCF_035627195.1 of Azospirillum sp. Lineage (GTDB taxonomy): Bacteria > Pseudomonadota > Alphaproteobacteria > Azospirillales > Azospirillaceae > Azospirillum. Next base: position 28,925 of record NZ_DASPMG010000222.1, on the reverse strand, counting down.
CACCCTGCCGGTCAAGTACGCCAGCTACGAGGAACTGCGCTGGTCGCACCGCGTGGTGAACGTCGAGCGCCTGCCGCGGCTCGCCACCAGCCGCTTCACCCCCCACACGCCGCTGATGTGGATCGAGGGGCGCGACCTGATGAGCGGCGAGGCCGCCTGGGTGCCCTTCGAGATGGTGCACCTGAACTTCACGCTGCCGCTGCCCCCCGGCCACGGCTGCTTCACGGCCGGCTCCAACGGGCTGGCGTCCGGCAACCACCGGCTGGAGGCCGTCGGCCACGCCGTCACCGAACTGGTCGAGCGCGACGCCATCACGCTCTGGCACCTGCTGGACGAGGAGGCGCAGGAGGCCACCCGCCTCGACCTCGGCACCGTCACCGACCCCGTCTGCCGCGGCATGCTGGAGCTGTACGACAAGGCCGGCGTCGACGTCGGCGTGTGGGAGCTGACCAGCGACGTCGGCCTGCCCGTCTTCCTGTGCCGCATCGTCCCGCGCGAGGACGCGCCGCAGCACAGCATCCGCCCGGCCATGGGCTCCGGCTGCCACGTGGCGCGGGAAGTGGCGCTGAGCCGCGCGCTGACCGAAGCGGCGCAGAGCCGGCTGACCTTCATCTCCGGGGCGCGCGACGACATGCCCCGCAGCGAATACCAGAAGCATCAGGATCCGGCGCTGCACGCCCGCTGGAAGGCGCGCATCCGCGCCGGCCGGGGCGGGCGCGACTTCGCGCTGTGCCCGACCGCCTCCGGCCGAACGCTGGCCGACGACCTCGACACCCAACTGGCGCGGCTGCGCGCGGTCGGGATCGAGGAGGTGGTCGCCGTCGACTTGACCAAGCCGGAATTCGGCATTCCCGTCGTCCGCGTGGTCATCCCCGGCCTGGAAGGGCTGGACGACTCCCCCGACTACCTGCTCGGCGCCCGCGCGCGCGCCCTGGTGGAAGGCAAGCTGGAAAGCAAGCCCCTGGAGGCCAAGCCATGAGCGTCTACGTCTTCCTCGGCCCCACCCTGCCGCACGAGGACGCGGCCCGCGACCTGAACGCCACCTACCTGCCCCCCGTGGCGCAGGGCGACGTCGCCCGCATCTGCCTGGAAAAGCCAAAGGCCATCGCCATCGTCGACGGCTATTTCGAAAGCGTGCCGGCGGTGTGGCACAAGGAGATCCTGTTCGCGCTCCAGCAGGGCGTGGCGGTGTTCGGCGCGTCCAGCATGGGTGCGTTGCGCGCGGCCGAGCTGCACCCCTTCGGCATGGTCGGCGTCGGCGCCATCTTCGAGGCGTACCGCGACGGCCGGCTGGAGGACGACGACGAGGTGGCGGTGACGCACGGCCCGGCCGAGCTGGGCTACCTGTCGCTGTCGGAGGCCATGGTCAACATCCGCCGCACGCTGGCGGACGCTGTCGCCGACGGCGTCGTGTCGGTGCGCACCGGCCGCGTGCTGGAGGAAACCGCCAAGGCCCTGCCCTACCGCGAGCGCGGCTATGGCCGCGTGATGCGCCTGGGCGGCGAGAGCGGCCTGCCGGAGGACGAGCTGGCGCGCCTACGCGCCTGGCTGCCCACCGGCCGGGTCGACCAGAAGCGCGAGGACGCCCGCCTCATGCTGCGCACGTTGCGCCGCTGGCTGGGCGCCGACGCCGGGGCGCCGGACGTCCGCTTCCATTTCGAGCACACCACCCTGTGGGAGCGCGCCGCGCGGGAGGCCGCCCGCCCCAGCTGACCGCGCCCGAAGCCGCCCGCAGGTATGCATCGCCGCCGCCATTCCGCACGATGGAAGCGCAACACTCATATCCCTGTATGCGCTATACTCGCGCCGCGCGCCGTAACCGTTACGGAGCGCCGGGATAGATGACGGCGGATGGCGATATGGCGACGGGCGGAGTCGTGGACGTTGCCTCGGTGCTGCGGCGCAACCGCCTTCTGGGCGGGCTCGACCGGCGCGAGATGGACGAACTGCTGGGGTTGGGCCGGCTGGTGCGCTACCCGGCCGAGACGACGGTGTTCGCCAAGGGCGATCCCGGCGACTGCGTCTTCGCCATCCTGAAGGGCCAGATCGGCATCCACACGTCGTCGATCGACGGCAAGATGATGCTGCTCAACATCCTCGACGCCGGCGACGTGCTGGGCGAGATCGCGCTGATCGACGGGCGCGAGCGGACGGCCGGCGCCACGGCGCTGCGCCCGTCGGAGCTGTTCCGCATCGACCGCGCCGATTTCATCCCCTTCCTGGAACGCCACCCGCGGCTCGCCATCCATATGATGGGCGTGCTGTGCGAACGCCTGCGCTGGGTCAGCGAGAGCATCGAGGACGCCGTCTTCCTCGACGTGCCCCGCCGGCTGGCCAAGCGGCTGCTGCAGCTCGCGCGCGACTACGGGCAGCCGGCCTCGGGCGGCCTTCGCATCGGCCAGCCGATCTCGCAGGAAGGGCTGGCGCACATGCTGGGCGTCACGCGCGAGATCGTCAACCGCAGCCTGAAGGCGCTCAAGAAGTCGAACGCCATCGCCTATTCCAAGGGTTTCATCGTCCTGACCGACCTGCACCTGCTGCGCGACATGGCCGGGGAGCCCGCGGATTCCGGGCATACATCCGGACGCATGGCCGAACACACGGGGGAGTGAAACTTTTATCACCTCTTTCCCGTGCGAACAGGCTATACTACCATGGTGAGCAACCCCTCCGCATGCAATCAGGGGGTATCTGCAGCATGGGAAGCAATGGGGTATCGAAGAAAGACGGCGCCAATCCGCCGGGGGTGGGGCCTTTGACGAGCCGAACCGTTTCGATCGACGGCCAGCCGACGCAGGTGCGCCTCGAGCCTTCCTATTGGGAGGCGCTGGACGACATCTGCCGGCGCGAGGATCTCGCGATCGACGAGCTGTTCACGGACCTCCGGGTCCGGCTGGACCAGCAGACCAAGCGCGCCTCGCGGTCGGCCAGCACGGTTTCGATCGCCAACGCGGCGCGCGTCTTCATCGTCGGCTACTACCGCCAGGCGGCCACGGAGACGGGACACGACCGCGCCGGCCATGGCCGGGGCGATCCGCTGAACAGCACGCCGTTCGCCGACGCCGCGCCCGGCAAGAAGGGATCCGGCGCGCATTGACGCGCGCACTGACGCGCCCATGGGCGCGCCCCTTCCCGGGCGCACCCGCGCGCGTCCGCGCACCCGCCGGAGCAGGCGGAACGGCACAGTCTATGGCTTTTGGCATAAATTCACCGAAAGCCCTATTCCGTGCGTGCTTGCTTTGGTAAGAAGAGCGCAGACGCGCCAATAATCCGAAGCCGGCAGACGGCCATGGTCCAGTTTTCCGCAGCAGACACAGCCGAGCCACGTCGGGCGCCGATTGCCTGGATGCGGGAAGTTGCGCTGCTGGGCGGCACCATGGCGATGCTGTTCTTTGGTATGCGTTACAATTATCTTCTCTTCCACACGATCGCCGAGCTGTTCAGCATCGTGGTCGCCACGGCGACCTTCATGATCGCTTGGAACACGCGGCACACCAACCAGTCGCCCTTTCTGGCCTTCATCGGGCTGTCGTTCCCGGCCGTCGCGGCGATCGATCTTCTGCACACCCTGGCCTTCCGGGGCATGAACGTGTTCCCGGTGACCGGCTCCAACCTTGCCACGCAGCTGTGGCTGGCCGCGCGCTACGTGCAGGCGGGCGCCTTCCTGGTGGCGCCGCTGCTGCTGCCCAACGCGCGGGTGTCCGCGACCGTGGTGCTGGGCATCGAGGCGGTGCTGTTCTCGGCGACCGTCCTGGCCACCATGACCTTCGACGTGATGCCGGCGGCCTATGTCGAGGGCTACGGCCTGACGGCGTTCAAGATCGCCAGCGAGTACGTGGTGAGCGGCGTTGTCGCCCTGGGCTGCCTGGCGCTGATCGCGCGGCGGCGCCACCTGGAGCCCGGCGTGTTCACGCTGTCGCTCGGCGGCATCGCGCTGGTGATCCCGCAGGAGATGGCGTTCACGCTGTACCACGACCCGCACGGGCTGATGAACGCGCTGGGCCACTTCTGCAAGATCCTGTCGTACTACCTGCTGTACAAGGCGGTGGTCGTCACCGCGCTGAAGCATCCCTACGACCTGCTGTTCTACCGCCTGTGCCGCAGCGAGCAGGCGCTGCGCGACCACCTGGGCGGCCTGGAGGCCGTGGTCGAAACCCGCACCGCCGAACTGCGGGAGAGCGAGGCGCGCTGGCGGGCGCTGCTGGAATGCTCCAACGACTGGTTCTGGGAGACGGACGCGGCCGGCCGCTTCCTCTCGCTCTCGGCGAACGCCGAGGAATCGACCGGCCGCCCCGCGGCGGAGTTGCTGGGCAAGACCTACGCCGACCTGCTCGACGCCGGCCGCGCGCCGGAGGACTTCGCCGAACTGACGGAGGAGTTGCGCCAGCGCCGGCCGTTCCGCCGCCTGATCATTCCGCTGGAGACGCCGGCCGTGACCGGCCGCTGGATCTCGGTCAGCGGCGTGCCGCGCTTCGCGCCGGACGGCCGCTTCCTGGGCTACCGCGGCACGGCCAGCGACATCACCGACCGCCGCCGGGCCGGCGAGGCGGTGCGCCAGAAGCGCACCATGGCCGCGCTGGGCAGCCTCGTGGGCGGTCTGGCGCACGAGATCAACAACCTGCTCCAGCCGGTCATCAGCCTGTCGGAACTGGCGCTGGGCCGCGTCGGCGAGGATCCCAAGCTGCGCACCTACCTGACGGCGATGCACGACAGCGGGCTGAAGGCCCGCACCATCCTGCGCGACGTGCTGGCCTTCGCCCGCTCGGAGGTCGCCGACTCGCCGCCCGGCGACATCGGCGAGGCGGTGCGTTCGGCCATCCAGCTCACGCTGCCCGGGCTGCCGTCCGGCATCATGGTGCAGACGCACATCGCCGACGGCCTGCCGGCGGTGACCATCACCGCCACGGAGCTGTCGCAGGTCCTGCTGAACCTCATCCAGAACGCGCGCGACGCCATGCCCGGCGGCGGCATCCTGTCGCTGAGCGCCGAGGCGGTCACGCTGCGCGACCCCGAGGCGTCGCGCCTGGAGATCCCCGAGGGCCTGTACGTGCGCCTCTCCGTCACCGACACTGGTGCCGGCATGGACGAGGCGACGCGGCACCGCGTGTTCGAGCCGTTCTTCACCACCAAGCCGGTCGGCCTCGGCACCGGGCTTGGGCTTTCGGTCGTCTATGGTATTGTCCGCAACGGTGGAGGCGTCATTTCGGTCGACAGCGCCCTCGGCCGGGGCACGACCGTCGTCATCGACCTGCCGGCGGCGACGGAACGAAATGACGAAAACAATAAGGAAATCGTCCATGGCGAAGGTGTTGGTGGTTGAGGACTCCCCGGCGGTCCGGCTGGCGATGGTCGACGTGCTGGAAGGCCTCGGGCACACGGTGGTCGAGACGGAGAACGGCCGCATCGCCATCGAACGGCTCGGCGAAGGCCCCTTCGACCTGGTGCTCACCGACGTGCTGATGCCGGAGGTCGACGGCATCGAGGTGATCAAGGCGGTCCGCCGCGTGTATCCCGACACGAAGATCCTGGCGGTGTCCGGCGGCGCCCCCAACCTGCCGGCCGGCTATGCGCTCAAGATGACCGAGATGTTCAGCGCCGACGCCGTGCTCTACAAGCCGTTCCTCAACGAGGAACTGCGCAAGACCGTCGCCAACCTGCTGAACGGCGCCGGCGCGGGCTGAACGCCCGCCCCCTCCTCCCCCTCCGTTCCCGCCCGCGTCTGCGCGCACACGTCGCAGGCCGTGACCGTCAACGTCCGCCTTGCGGGCGTTGACAGGCGATCCGCCGCGCGCTATCAGTTACGTGTCTAAACGGTATAGATGCTTAATGGCTGGCACCAGAACCCGCCGTGCCGTGCCGACACAACCGCGCTCGCCGACGCCTGGGAGGAGACCGCCATGCCGATCGCACTGCCTTACGCCACGTTGACCGAGGAAACCTCGACCGATGGGGTCGAGAGCCTGACGGGCGTGCTCGCCCACCTCTGCCGCGAGGTGCGGGATCCGCTCAACGTCATTCTCGGCTTCGCCCAGATCATCGCCGACGTCAACGCCGACGGCCGGTCGCCCACGCCCCCGGCGTTGCGCGATTACGCCAGCCTGTGCGACACGGCCGGCGGCCAGCTGCTGCGCCTCCTCGACAACGCCGCCCTGTGGCTGCACGCCCGCCAGGGCGACGCGCCAGCGGACCTCATGCCCATCGAACTGGGCGGCCTCCTCGAAGAGGTGCTGGAGCGGTTCGAGCCGCGGGCGGCGGCCAAGGGCGTGCGCCTCGTCAACGCGGTGAGCCGCATGCCGGTCGCCGGGGAGCCTGCCGCCCTCTGCCACCTGCTGTGCCAGTTGCTGGACAACGCGCTGCGCTACAGCCGGCCCGGCGGCACGATCACCGTGACCGCGCTGCGGCGCGACGCGACGGTCGACATCCGCGTCGCCGACACCGGCGTCGGCATGGCCGCCGCCCAGTTCGCCGCGCTGTTCCGGGCTACGCCGCCCGTGCCGCTGCCGGACACCGACGGCAACGCCGGCAGCGGCCTCGGCCTCCTGCTGTGCAAGCTGCTGGCGGAGCGCATGCATGGGGCGATCCGCCTGGACAGCCGGCCGGGCCACGGCACGACGGCGACCGTGTCGCTGGGTGCGGCGCCCATGCGGCGGATGATTCCCGCGCCCACGCCACGCCTTGTCAATTAACGGCACGACACATTGCCTTCCGCACAGAAACACTCGGACATTTTGTTAGGCGCCGCGCGATGTTCGGAACTTTCGAATAGTAATATCGCCATAACACGGAACTCATAGCCGGTCTTCTGGCCACCGTTACTTACCGGTGAGTGGGTCAGAGAGAGAATTGTATATTGACGAACCAACATTGGCTGGCGTCAACTTGTGATACAGAAATCTGGGAGGACGGCGACATGCGTGCATCGGAAGAGCGGGAAGAACTCCTCGGCTTCCTCGGCATCGATGCGGAGACCCGGCGGCTCCTCCCCGAGCTATCGACGGTCGTCGACGGTTGCATCGACACGGCGTTGACCGACTTCTACGCGCATGTCGCCCGTTTTCCGGGCGTCAACGCGCTGTTCCGCGACCCGTCGCGCCAGCGGCATGCGCAGGAGATGCAGAAGGCGCACTGGCGCCGCCTGTTCGCCGGCCGGCTGGACGAGGATTACGCGCGCTCCGTCCACCGCATCGGCGACGCCCACGCGCGCATCGGGCTGGCGCCGCACTGGTACATGTCCGCCTACGGGTTGACCCTGGCACGCCTTCTGGCCGCCATCGAGAAGCACTGCCGCCGCCGCTTCGCCAGCGCCGCCGGGTGCGAGCGCATGACGGCGATGATGAGCGCGGCCGTGCGCCTGTCGGTGCTGGACATGAACCTGTCGGTGGACGCCTACCTCCAGCGCATGGAGGAGCGCCACGCCGAGGAACTGGGCCGCATGCTGGGCGACTTCGAATCCTCCATCGGCGTGCTGGCCGAGAACATCTCGCGCGCGTCGGAGGAGATGCACCGCTCGGCCGAGCAGCTGTCCTCCATCTCCGAGGCCACCAACCAGCGCTCGCGCGTCGTCGCCGTCGCGGCGGGCCAAGCCACCGGCAACGTCGAGGCGGTGGCCTCCGCGGCCGAGGAACTGTCGGCCTCCATCGCCGAGGTGAACAAGCAGATCCAGTCCTCCTCGCAGATGGCGCAGGGGGCGGCCACGCGGGCCGACCACGCCAACGGCACGGTGGAGGGGCTGGTGTCCGCCGCCGGCCGCATCGGCGAGGTGGTCAAGCTGATCTCCGGCATCGCCAGCCAGACCAACCTGCTGGCGCTGAACGCCACCATCGAGGCCGCCCGCGCTGGCGAGGCCGGCAAGGGCTTCGCCGTGGTCGCCGGCGAAGTGAAGCATCTGGCCACCCAGACCGCCAAGGCCACCGACGAGATCAGCACGCAGATCGCCGAGATCCAGGCGGTGACCGGTCAGGCGGCCCGCGCCATCCGCGAGGTGGCGGACGCCGTCCTGTCCATCAACGAGGTGCTGGCCGCCGTCGCCGCGGCCGCCGAGCAGCAGGGGGCGGCCACCAGCGAGATCGCCCGCAACGTGCATCAGGCGGCGTCCGGCACCGCCGACGTGACCGCCAACATCGGCGCCGTCTCGCAGGCGGCGGGCGAGACCGGCGGCATGGCGGAGAGCGTGCTCGCCGCCTCGCGCGACCTCGCCGGCCAGTCCGACCAGCTCCGCCAGCACGTCAATGGCTTCATCACCCGCCTGCAGCGGGCGTAAGCCACAGCATTCCTGTTTTCGGGAGGACGGCGGCCTTACGCCGCCTGGCGCTTGATGAGCAGGCCGCGCAGGACGCGGGAGAGCACGTCGGCGAGCTGGTACTGCTCGTCCTGCGGCAGGTTGCCGATCACCGCCGCGAACTCCTTCAGCGGGTCGTGCTCCAGCAGGTCGAGCGCGGTGGGCGTCGGGTGCAGCTGCACCACGCGGCGGTCCTCCGGCACCGGGACGCGCGTCAGGAACCCCTTGCCGACCAGCACCTCCACCGTCTGCGAGGCGGCACCCCGCGTGGTCGCGTGGAAGTCGGCGAAGGCGGAGACCGTGCGCTGGCTGGGGTTGGCGCTGGCGAAGTAGCGCAACGCCGTCCACTGCGAGGGCTTCAGCCCGCGCGAATAGCCCAGGCTGTCGGCAATGTGCCCGATGTGCATCATCACTTCGGCGATCGCCTGGGGGGATGCGAGAGAGGAATGCGTGTTGGACATGGCGTCGCCCTCTGTACCCTTCCAAGCGTCCCGCGGCACCCTTCCGGCCCAGGTCCGGCAAGGCTTTCGCGGCCGGCACCGTGAGTCGAAACCGTATAGTGCCTATATGACTAGGAGGCTAACATGGACGACGCCCTTTGTCCAGCGATTAACCCACTTCACGCACAATTTCTTTACCAGCCATTAATTATATTAGCCCAAGCGGGCCTGTCGGGAAATGGTCTGTGCGCCCCGGGCGATTTTCACCGATCGAGTTCGTCCGGATGCGACGAATCGGCTGGCGGGATCGACGGAATTGCCTATATAGACGCGCCATGACCAGCAAGACCGCCCCCCTCTCCGCCCCCCTGTCCGCGAAGGCCGCCCCCAAGGTCGGCATCGTCAGCCTCGGCTGCCCCAAGGCGCTCGTCGATTCCGAGCGCATCCTCACGCGCCTGCGCGCCGAGGGCTATGAGATATCGCCCAGCTACGAGGGGGCGGACGCCGTCATCGTCAACACCTGCGGCTTCCTCGACAGCGCCAAGCAGGAATCGCTGGACGCCATCGGCGAGGCGATCAAGGAGAACGGCCGCGTCATCGTCACCGGCTGCATGGGCGGCGACGCGCAGTCGATCCGCGCCGCCCACCCCGGCGTCCTGGCCGTCACCGGCCCGCACCAGTACGAGGCGGTGGTCGAGGCCGTGCACGAGGCGGTGCCGCCGCAGCACGACCCGTTCATCGATCTCGTGCCGCCGCAGGGCATCCGGCTGACGCCGCGCCACTACGCCTACCTGAAGATTTCCGAGGGCTGCAACAACCGCTGCACCTTCTGCATCATCCCCGGCCTGCGCGGCGACCTCGCCAGCCGCCCGGTGGACAAGGTGCTGCGCGAGGCGGAGAAGCTGGCCACCGCCGGCGTAAAGGAATTGCTGGTCATCTCGCAGGACACCAGCGCCTACGGCGTCGACCTGAAGTACGCCGAGCGGCCGTGGTACGACCGCACGGTGAAGACGCGCTTCGCCGACCTGTGCCGGGAACTGGCGAACTTCGACCTGTGGGTGCGGCTGCACTACGTCTACCCCTACCCGCATGTGGCCGAGGTGCTGCCGCTGATGGCGGAGGGGCGCATCCTCCCCTACCTCGACGTGCCCTTCCAGCACGCCAGCCCGAAGGTGCTGAAGGCCATGCGCCGCCCGGCCGCGCAGGAGAAGACGCTGGAGCAGGTGCGCTCCTGGCGGCGCGACTGCCCGGATCTGGCCATCCGCTCCTCCTTCATCGTCGGCTTCCCCGGCGAGACGGAGGAGGACTTCGCCTTCCTGCTGCAATGGCTGGAGGAGGCGCAGCTCGACCGCGTCGGCTGCTTCAAGTACGAGCCGGTCGCCGGTGCGGCCGCCAACGAGCTGCCGGGCGCCGTGCCCGAGGAGGTCAAGCAGGAGCGCTACGACCGCCTGATGCAGGCGCAGCAGCGCATCAGCGCCGAGCGGCTGAAGCAGAAGGTCGGCTGGACGCTGGCCGTGCTGATCGACGAGGTGGACGAGGAAGGGGCCATCGGCCGCTCCTACGCCGATGCGCCGGAGATCGACGGCAACGTCTTCCTGAACGGCGAGACGGGCGTGAAACCTGGCGACATCGTCGACGTCATGATCGAGCACGCCGACGAATACGACCTGTGGGGCTCGATCGAAAAGCTCGAGGATTAGGCATGACGCCGGAGGACGCCAAGCTGATGGACGTCCTCCAGGGGGGCTGCTGCTTCTACTGCGGCGGCCCCGTCGGGGCGAAGGCCACCTTCGACCACCTGATCCCGCAGGCCTACGGCGGCACCGACGATCCCGGCAACATCGTGCTGGCGCACCGCCGCTGCAACCAGATGAAGGGCGACCGCCTGCCGACGCCCGAGGAGCTGGACCGCCTCATCGCCCAGCGCCGGCATAGCCGTTTGGGTGTATGGCCGCCGCTGCTGGCCCTGCGCGACGCCGAACCCGGTGACGAGTGGATCGCCGTTGCCCGTGCAGTATCGGTACAGACAACAAAGCCCCGCTGAAAGCACGGCGCGAAACAGTTCGGTTGCTAACAAAGTAACATTAGCACGAATATCTATATCTCTTCGCAAGCCATCCTTAAGCGCCGCGACATAACGCCGCAATTCAGCTTCGGCGCATCGCGCCTTCCGGCGCCTGCGGCAGCGCCGAACCCCCTGTACGCTCACAGACTTTTCAAGCTTAAAGCGGGGTGTACGATCCTCCAGGGCACCGCAGGTGCAGCGATGGACGCACGCCTTTCGTATGGGATTACGCCTTTTGGGGTAGTACCACGAACGCCCGTTTCGACTCACCATCACCGGAGAAACCCGCAGAAGGTGAACGATGCGGCGTATGAGGCCGAACGATCCGGAACGTGTCCAACACCTGCTCACGGCGGTGACGCTGGTGGCGTGCGGGACGCTGTTCGCGTGGTGGGCGGTCGATGCCTGGTGGGACCGGGCGCAGTCGGAGGACCAGGCGCGCACCGTGCTGCACACCACCCAGACGCTGCTGCGCGAGCACGCCCGCCGTTCCCTCGCCGTCGTCCAGCATGACCTGGACGCCATCGCCGAGCAGGCCGTCGCGGACTCCACGCCCGCCGACTGGCACGAGATCCTGCGCCATCACACCGACCACCAGCCGGACGTGCTGGGCCTGGGGCTCGTCACCGCCGATGGGCGGCTGGTCGCCCACAGCGCCATGTCGGCACCCGACCTGGACGTCTCCGACCGCGAGTACTTCCGCGCCCCGCGCGACGGCCGGCCGGTGCACGTCGGCACGCCTGTGGTGGGGCGCATCGCCTCCACCCCCTTCTTCACGCTCAGCCAGCGCATCGAGGCGCAGGGGCGCTTCGTCGGCGTGGCGATGGCGGCCATCCGCCTCGACCTGTTCGGCGAACTCTACCGCTCGCTGGGCACCGCCCCCTTCGCGCTGACGATCAGCGTGCTGCGCGACGACGGCACGCCCATCGTGCAGGAATCCGAGGACCGCGCCCCCACGGCCGCCAGCTGGACCGCCCTGGTGCGACGGGGCCTGGAGCACGGCAACCCGGACGCCGTCGGCCTGTCCGACGAACAGCGCTTCTACGCCATGGGCCGCGTCCCCGGCCTGCCGGTCATCGTCGCCGTCGCCGCCGACCGGGCCGAAGTCCTGGCGCTCTGGCGGAGCCAGGTTCTGCGCACCGGGTCCTTCACCGGGCTGGGAATCCTGGCCATCGCCACGCTGGGAACCATGGTGGGGCGCGGGCTGCGGCGCGAGCGGCTGGTCCTGGCGGCGCTGCGCCGCGCCAACGAGAAGCTGACCGCCATCTCGCGCGAGCAGATGCAGGCCCGCCGCATGGCCGAAGACGCCAGCGCGGCCAAGTCCCGCCTGCTGGCCGCCGTGACGCACGACCTGTCGCAGCCCCTGCGCGCCGTACGCTTCCATCTGGAGGTGCTGGAGCGCGAGGCGGCCACCGCCTACCAGCGCGACCTGCTGGCGCGCATGGCGGCGGCCACCGATCTGCAGCAGGAGATGCTCGACAACCTCGTGCAGGAGACCGCCCTGGAATCCGGCACGCTTCAGCCGCAGCCCCGCCTCTTCGCCGTCGCCGAGGTGCTGGAGGACATCGCCGCCCTGTACCGCGCCGAGGCGGCCCGCAAGCGCATCGACCTGCGGGTGGTCGGCTGCTCGCTGCTGCTGCACAGCGATCCCGCGCTGCTGCGGCGCATCCTCCTGAACATCGTCTCCAACGCCGTCCGCTACACGCCGTCCGGCCGCGTCCTGGTCGGCTGCCGGCGGGGCGAGGAGGCGCTGCGGATCGAGGTGTGGGACACCGGCCCCGGCATCGCCCAGGACGACCTCGCCGTCATCTTCGAGGAATTCCGCCGCGGGGCGGCCGCCCGGACCGAACCGTGCGGCCTGGGCCTGGGCCTGTCCATCGTCCGCCGCACGGCGGCGGCGCTGGGCATCACCGTGCACGTACAGTCAAAGCCTGGACATGGCACCTGCTTTATCGTCGCTATACCTTGGTCGGATGTAAAGGAACCCCGCCTCGTCAGAAAGGCGGAGAACGCAATGCACACTATGGACAAATCCGGCTCATTCGAAGCAAATCCCCCCCGGACTTTCGACGGAAAGTTGTCCCTTTTAATTTTACGTAAATCTTGACAGTCGTAGGTTGCCCTAGACAAGATGCATACGGGGATGTGCAGAAGCTTCATCAATGGAGCAGACCATGAGACTTTTGTTTGCAGACGATCATGTGATGATCCGGGATGGGCTGAGGCCTTTCCTTCTGGAGTTGGACCCCGCAACAAAAATCTTTGAAGCGGGTAATTTTTGTGAAGTTCTGGATCTTCTGGAAAGCGTTCCTGACATTCATCTGGTCGTTCTGGACCTGCGGATGCCGGGCATGGACGCGTTGCAGGGGATCCGCGTGATCCGCGAGCGGCACCCGAACCTGCCGGTGGCGCTGCTGTCGTCGGTGACCGACCGGAAGGTGATCCTGGAGGCGCTCGGCCTCGGGATCGCCGGCTTCATTCCGAAGCGGCTGAGCGCCCAGGCCATGCTGTCGGCACTGCGCCTGATCGTCGCCGGGGAGCGCTACGTGCCCGCCTCGCTGTTCGACGACCCGATCCATTCCGGCTTCACGGTGTCCGGTACGCCGTCCCGCCAGGGCGGCGAAGGCGCCGACCCGACGCTGACCCTGCGCGAGCGGGAGATCCTCGACCTGCTGCGCGAGGGGCTGCCGAACAAGCTGATCGCCCGGCGCCTCAACGTCAGCGAGGTGACGGTGAAGTCCCACCTCTGCCACGTCTTCCGCAAGCTGGGCGTGCAGAACCGGGTGCAGGCCGCGCGCTTCGCCGCCGGCGACTGAGGCCGGCGGCCCGCTCCTTCCGGGCGGGTGACAAACCTTGGGCGGGTGACAAACCTTGGTATGAGCAAGAACGATTTCGCCACGCTCAAGCGTCGTATCCAGCCCCCGATTGTCCGGCGCAGACTTTCGCCATCGCCCGGCAATCGGAGGCCACACCATGGAACTCATCCTGTTCGAGCGCGACGGCAGCATCTATGCGCTGCCGGCCGACGCCACCGCGCAGGTGGCTGTGGACAGCCCCCTCAAACCGCTCCCCTTCCCCTGTGCCCCGGTGGAGGGTTTCGTGCTGACGGGCGGGCGGGCGCTGGTCGCCATCGACCTCGCGGCCCGGCTGCACCCCGCCACCCCCATCCTCCCCCTCTACAGCCCTCTGCCGGAGACGCTGGAGGTGCGCAGCACCGCCGGAACGTTCGCCATCCGCGTGCGGCGCGTGCTGGGGCGGATGCCCATGGCCCGCATCCCGTTGGACGCGCTGACGCTGGGCGCCGATCCGCACGACGCGCCGAACGCCGCCGGCCAGCCGGTGATCGCCAGCTTCGACTGGCGCGGCCGGCACGTCCTGCTGCTCGATCCGGAGGCACTGCGCGTCGCCGATCCCGCGCGGCAGCGTGTGTCGTGCGAACGCCGGCCGGAACCGCAGGACACCCCGACCGTGGTCGAGGCGCCCTGCGCGCCGGCACCGCCGCCGTTCGTCCGTTTCAGGCGGCCGGGCGCTTGGCCTGATTGAGCAGTTCCTTGATCTCCGGGATGCAGGAGCCGCAGTTGGTGCCCGCCCGCAGGATGCGGCCGATCTCCTCCACGCTGGCCAGCGACTGCTCCTTCACGGCCGAGACCAGTCGGTTGAAGCCGACCCGGAAGCAGGAGCAGACGATCCGCCCCTCGTCCAGCACCGGCATCGGCGCCCGGCCGGACAGCACGGCCAGCCGCGCCGCCGGGTCCAGCGGCTCCCCCGCCAGCAGGCGCAGCAGCCATTCGCGCGACGGCATGGCGCCGTCGGCGGCCACGAACAGGCAGGCGGCCAGCCGGTCGCCGTCGATCCAGGCGCGCCGCACGACGCCGCGCCCGCTGTCGGCGTAATCCACCGTCTGGCAGCCCGCCGGCAGGCCGGGCAGCAGGGTGTCCAGCTGTTCGGCGGTCGGCGCCTCGCCCTCCCCCGCCATGTCGACGACCCAGCCGCCCTCCACCGCGTGGCGCGCCCAGTATCCGCCGTGCGCCGGCACGACCTCGTGCGCGGTGACGAGGCAGGCGGCCCAGCGCATCTCCACCGGCTCCAGGCGCGCCGGCATGGCCTTGGATTCCGGCTGGCCGGAGACCGGGTCGGTGATGCCGTCGAACAGCTTCCCCACCACGCAGTCGGCGGTGAAGCGGTCGTTCCAGTGCATGGGCAGGAACGCCTCGCCGGGCCGCAGGCCGCTCTTCACCGTCACCCGCACCAGCGCCGATCCGGCCGGCGTGGCGACGCGGGCATAGCCGCCGTCCGCCACGCCGAAGCGCGCGGCGTCAGCCGCGTGCACCTCCACGCAAGGCTCCGGCATGTGCGCGGACAGGCGCGGCGACAGGCCGGTGCGCGTCATGGTGTGCCACTGGTCGCGCCCGCGCCCGGTGTTCAGCAGCAGCCGGTAGGCCGGGTCCGGTGCCCGCGCCGTGCCCTGCGCCTGCAAGGGCAGCATGCGCGCCCGCCCGTCCGCGGTGTAGAAGCCGCCCGCCGCGAACAGCCGGCGCACCGGCACCCCGCCGCTGCGGTTTGGCCAGGGGGCGGGCTCCAGTTCGTCATACTCGGCGTCCGTCAGGTGGGCGAGTGCCCCGATGTCGAAATCGCGGCTCCCGCCGTTCTCGAAGGCGGAGAGCGCCGCGTGCTCGCGGAACACGTCGGCCGGCGTGCGGAAGTCGAAGGCGTCGGTCCAGCCCATGGCGCGGCCGACGGCGGAAATGATTGCCCAGTCCGGCTGCGCCTCCCCCGGCAACGCACGGAACGGCCGCTGGCGGGAGATGGTGCGGTCGGAATTGGTGACGGTGCCGTCCCGCTCGCCCCAGGCCGCGGCCGGCAGCTTCAGGCGCGCCAGACGCACCGTGTCGGTGTCGGCGATGCAGTCGGACACGGCGACGAAGTCGCACTTGGCCAGTGCCGCGCGCAGGCGCGCGGCGTCGGGCACGCTGACGGCCGGGTTGGTCGCCATGATCCACAGCGCCTTGATGCGGCCGTCCTCGACCGCGCGGAACAGGTCCACCGCCTTCAGCCCCTCGGCCGAGGCCACGTTCGGCGCGTCCCAGAAACGGCGCACGCGGCCGACGTCCTCAGGCCCGAAGCCCATATGCGCGGCCAGCTGGTTGGCGAGCCCGCCGACCTCCCGCCCGCCCATGGCGTTGGGCTGGCCGGTGACGGAGAACGGCCCCATGCCCGGCCGGCCGATGCGCCCGGTGTAGAGGTGGGCGTTGAGGATGGCGTTGACCTTGTCGGTGCCGTGCGCCGACTGGTTGACGCCCTGGGAGAAGACGGTGACCACCCGCTCGGTCGCCGCGAACAGTTCGTAGAAGCGGCGCACGCTGGCCGGAGCCAGGTCGCAGGCGTCGGCCACGGCGGTGATCGTCGGCGCCTCGGCCAGCGCGGCGGCCACCGCCTCATCGACGCCCGCGACGTTCTCGTCGATGTAATGCCGGTCGCCGCGCCCCTTGATCGACAGGTGCGCCAGCAGCCCGTTGAACAGCGCCACGTCGGTGCCGGGCTTCAGCTGCAGATGCAGGTCCGCCTCGTCGCAGGACGGGGTGCAGCGCGGGTCGACGACGACGATCCGGGTGCCGCGCAGCCGGCGCGCCGCCAGCAGGCGCTGCTGCAACACCGGGTGGCACCACGCGAGGTTGGAGCCGACCAGCACCACGAGGTCGGCCAGTTCCAGGTCGTCGTAGCAGCCGGGCACGGTGTCGGAACCGAAGGCGCGCCGGTGCCCCGCCACGGTGGACGCCATGCACAGGCGCGAGTTGGTGTCGATGTTGGCCGAGCCGATGAACCCCTTCATCAGCTTGTTGGCGACGTAATAATCCTCCGTCAGCAGCTGGCCGGAGACGTAGAAGGCGACCGCGTCGGGCCCATGCCGCTCGATCGTCTCCCGGAACGCGCCGGCCAGCGCGCCGACGGCCGTCTCCCAATCGACCCGGCGGCCGTCGAGTTCGGGATGGAGCAGGCGGCCGTCGAAGCCGACGGTCTCGCCCAGCGCAGCACCCTTGGAACACAGCCGGCCGCGGTTGGCCGGGTGGTCGGGGTCGCCGCGCACGCTCAGCGCGCCGCCCTCCCCCACCTCGGCCAGCACGCCGCAGCCGACCCCGCAGAAGGGGCAGGTGGTGCGGACGGGATCAGCCAACGGCGGCCTCCTCGTAAAGCGGGTTTGCCAGCTGGATGACGCCGTCCACCACGCGGACGGTGACGGTGGACGCCGTGCAGCCGTCCGGGCCGGTGGTCTGGCCGGTGCCCAGGTCGAAGATCATGCCGTGCAGCGGGCACGTCACGCTGCGCCCGTGCACGATGCCGTTCGACAGCGGCCCGTTGCCGTGCGGGCAGCGGTCGCGCAGGGCGAAGATCTCGTCGTTGCCGGTGCGGAACACGGCGATGTCGCCGCCCGGCGCCTTGACGACGCGGGCACCCCTGCGCGGGATGTCGGTCACGCGGCCGATGGAAACCCAGGACTGAATGTTCATGGCGTTCATGGCGGTCACTCCGCGGCGGTGGCGAGGGGGACGAGGCTGGCAAGCGGCGCGAACTCGTGCGCATCGACGGCGCTGGAGGCGCGTTCCGCCCACGGGTCGATCTGTTCGAAGCGCTGGGAGGCGAGGAAGCGCTGGTGGGCGGCCTCGCGGTCCTCCACGTCTTCCAGGCGGGCGCGGACATAGTCGATGCCGACGCGCTCGATCCAATTGGCCGTGCGCTCCAGGTAGCGGGCCTCCTCGCGGTAGAGCTGGAGGAAGGCGCCGCAATACTCCATCACCTCCTCCTCGGTGTCGACCTTGGCGAGGAAGTCGGTGACGCGCACCTTCATGCCGCCGTTGCCGCCGACGTGCAGCTCGAAGCCGCTGTCGACCGCGACGACGCCGAAGTCCTTGATGGTGGCCTCCGCGCAATTGCGCGGGCAACCGGAGACGGCGAGCTTGACCTTGTGCGGCGTCCACGTGCCCCAGGTCATCTTCTCCAGCTTGACGCCCATGTCCATGGAGGCCTGCGTGCCGAACCGGCACCATTCCGACCCCACGCACGTCTTCACCGTGCGCAAACCCTTGGCGTAGGCGTGGCCCGACACGAGGCCGGCCTTGTTGAGGTCGGACCAGATGGCCGGCAGGTCCTCCTTCTTCGCACCCAGCAGGTCGATGCGCTGGCCGCCGGTGACCTTCACCGTGGGAATGGCGAACTTCTCCGCCACGTCGGCGATGGCGCGCAGCTCCTGCGGGTTGGTCAGGCCGCCCCACATGCGCGGCACGACCGAGAAGGTGCCGTCCTTCTGGATGTTGGCGTGGACGCGCTCGTTGATGAAGCGGGACTGGTTGTCGTCCTTGTACTCGCCCGGCCAGGCGCACATCAGGTAGTAGTTCAGCGCCGGGCGGCAAGACGCGCAACCCTCCGGCGTCGTCCATTCCAGCGCCTGCATGACCGCCGGGATCGACTTCAGCTTGTCCAGCACGATCAGCCGGCGGACGTCGTCGTGGCCCAGGTGGGTGCATTTGCACATCGGCTTGGTGCCGGTGTCGGCCGTGTAGGCGTCGCCCAGCGTGTAGGCCAGCAGCTTCTCGCACAAGCCCGTGCAGTTGCCGCACGACGCCGACGCCTTGGTGTGCGTGCGGATGTCGTCGATCGTCGTGCAGCCCTTCTCGCGGATGGCCGTGACGATGGTGCCCTTGTTGACGCCGTTGCAGCCGCAGATGTCGGCGTTGTCAGGCAGCGCGGCGATCGCGGCGAAAGGGTCCTGCTGCTGCGCCCCCACGCCCTGGCCGAAGATGATGGTGTCGCGAAGATTCGAGATGTCCTCGCCGTCCTTCAGCAGCTGGAAGTACCACGGCCCGTCCTTGGTGTCGCCGTACAGGACGGAGCCGACGATGCGGTTCTCCTTCAGCACCAGGCGCTTGTACACGCCGCGCGCGGCGTCGCGGAAGACGATGTCCTCGGTGCCGCCCTCGGTGAAGCTGCCGGCGGAGAACACCTCGATCCCCGTCACCTTCAGACGCGTCGCGGTGACCGTGCCCTCATACGCACTCTCGGCCGCACCGGCCAGCTGGTCGGCGCAGACCTTCGCCATGTCCCACAGCGGCGCCACGAGGCCGTAGGTCAGGCCGCGGTGCTCCACGCACTCGCCCACCGCCAGGATGGCGGGGTCGGAGGTGACCATGTTGTCGTCCACGACGATGCCGCGCCCGACGCTCAGCCCGGCCGCGCGGCCCAGCGCCGTGTTCGGCCGGATGCCGATCGCCATGACCACGAGGTCGGCGTCCAGCTCCCGCCCGTCGGCCAGCTTCACCTTCTCGACCTTGCCGTCGCCGATCAGCGCCTCGGTCTGCGCCTTGGTGATGATCGTGATGCCGCGCCCCTCCAGCTCGCTTTGCAGCAGGAAGCCGGCGGCCTCGTCGAGCTGGCGCTCCATGATCGTGCCCATGAGGTGCAGGACCGTCACCTCCATGCCGTGCGCCGCCAGCCCGTTGGCGGCTTCCAGGCCCAGCAGGCCGCCGCCGATCACCACCGCGTGCGTGCCGGTCTTCGTGGCCGCCACCATCGCCTCGACGTCGGCCAAGTCGCGGAAGCCGACCACGCCCTTCAAACCGGCCCCCGGCACCGGCAGGATCACCGGATCGGACCCGGTGGCGAGCAGCAGCCGGTCGTAGGGAACCGTGCGGCCGGAGACGGAGGTCACCGTGCGCGCCTCGCGGTCGATGCTCTCGACCCGGTCGCCGGTGTGCAGTGTGATCCCGTTGGCCTCGTACCAGTCGCGCCCGTTCAGGATGATCTGGTCGAAGGTCTTCTCGCCGGCCAGCACCGGCGACAGCATGATGCGGTTGTAGTTCGGGTGCGGTTCGGCGCCGAACACCGTGATGTCGTACCGGCCGGGGGCGCGGGCCAGCAGCTCCTCCAGGGTGCGGATGCCGGCCATGCCGTTGCCGACGACGACGAGACGTTCCTTGCTCATGCTCTTCCCTCGTTCACGCGGTCGTGGCGTTTCTTCAGGCGGCCTCGGCGTGCCGGTGCCGCTCGTAGAGGAAGCGGATCACCTCGCCGCGGCAGCGGGTGTAGGTGGGGTCTTCGGTCAGCTCCAGGCGGCGGCGGGGGCGCTTCAGGGGCACCTCCAGCACCTCGCCGATGGTGGCGGCCGGGCCGTTGGTCATCATCACGATGCGGTCGGACAGCAGCACCGCCTCGTCCACGTCGTGGGTGATCATGATGACCGTGTTGCCCAGCGTCAGGTGGATCTCCATCAGGCTGTCCTGCAAGTGCGCGCGGGTCAGCGCGTCCAGGGCGCCGAACGGCTCGTCCATCAGCAGCACCTTGGGCTCCATGGCCAGCGCCCGGGCGATGCCGACGCGCTGCTTCATGCCGCCGGAGATCTCCTCCGGGTACTTCCTGACCGCGTGGTCCATGTGGACGAGCGACAGGTTGTGCAGCGTCCACTCGTCCCGTTCCGCCCGGCTTTTGGTCTTGCCGAACACCTTGTCCACGGCGAGGCGGACGTTGTCGTAGACGGTGAGCCAGGGCAGCAGCGAGTGGTTCTGGAACACCACGGCGCGGTCGGGACCCGGCGAGTCCACCTCGCGGTTCTCCAGCAGCACGCCGCCCCTGGTGCAGCGCAGCAGGCCGGCGACGATGTTCAGCACCGTCGACTTGCCGCAGCCGGAGTGGCCGATGATCGAGATGAACTCGCCCCGGTCGATCTTGAGGGCGACGTCCTGGAGCACGACGGAGCGCTGGTTGCCGCGCGTGAACTCCATACCGACGTTTTCGAGGCTGAGATAGGCGTGGTTGGACATCGTTGCCTCCTTAAGCACGGACCTTGGGGCCGGACACGCGGGCCGCGGCGAAGCCGATCAGACGGTCGAGGATGAAGCCGACGATGCCGACGTAGACGAGGGCCAGGATGATCTCGCTCATCAGCGAGCTGTTCCACGCGTCCCAGATGAAGAAGCCGATGCCCACGCCGCCGATCAGCATCTCGGCCGCGACGATGGCCAGCCAGGACAGGCCCACACCGATGCGCAGGCCGGTGAACATGTACGGCACGGTCGCCGGCAGCATGATCTTGAAGAAGAACTCGGGGCCGGTCAGGCGCAGCACCTTGGCGACGTTGCGGTAGTCCTGCGGGATCTGGCGGATGCCGACGGCGGTGTTGAGGATGACCGGCCACACCGCGGTGATGAAGATCACGAAGATGGCGGACGGGTCGGCGTGGCGGAAGGCGGCCAGCGAGATCGGCAGCCACGCCAGCGGCGGCACCGTGCGCAGCACCTGGAAGATCGGGTCGAGGCCGCGGTAGGCCGCGCTCGACTGGCCGATCAGCACGCCCAGCAGGACGCCGGCGACGGCGGCCAGCGAGAAGCCGATGGCGACGCGCTTCAGGCTGGCGGCGAGGTGCCAGAACAGGCCCTTGTCGGTGCCGCCGTTGTCGAAGAACGGGTTGACGATCAGCTCCCAGGTGTCGGCCACGACCTTGGTCGGCGGCGGCAGCGAGGCGCCGGGGCTCATGCACAGCACCTGCCAGATGCCGATCAGGATGGCCAGCGCCACCAGCGGCGGCAGCACGTTGGAGGCGGCGGTGCGCAGGTGGCCGGGCACGGCCTTCAGCGCGGCGACGACGGCGGACGGCCGCTCCGGCGCGGTGTCTCGGGATTCGGCGATAGCGGACATGGGGGCTCCTTGCTTTTCAATCCCTCCCCTCCCCCGGTGGGACCGGGGGAGGGCTCAACGCGCTAGACGCGCCGGATGTCGAGGCTGGCGAGGTAGGTGGAGGGGTTGTCGGGGTCGAAGACCTTGCCGTCGAAGAAGGTTTCCTTGCCGCGCGACGTGCCGGCCGGCATCTGGTCGGCGGCGACGCCCAGCGTCTTGGCGGCTTCGCGCCAGAGGTCCTCGCGGTTCACCGCGTCGACCGTGGCCTTCACGTCCAGGCCGGCGGGCTGGTAGCCCCAGCGGACGTTCTCGGTCAGGAACCAGGCGTCGTGGCTCTTGAAGGGATAGGACGCGTGGTCGGCCCAGTACTTCATGATGTGCGGGCTGTCCTTCACCACGCGGCCGGTGCCGTAGTCGATGGTGCCCTGGGCGCGGGTGAGGATGTCCTCCACCGGCACCTTGAACCACTCGCGCTTGGCCAGGATCTGGCACATCTCCGCCTTGTTCTCGGGCTTGTCGCACCACATGGCCGCTTCCTGCACGGCCATCAGCACGGCCTTGGCGGCCTTGGGATTCCGGTCCACCCAGTCCGCGCGCATGCCCAGCGCCTTCTCCGGGTGGTTGGCCCACAGCTCGCCGGTGGTCAGCGCGGTGAAGCCGATGTTCTGGGCGACCAGCTGGGCGTTCCACGGCTCGCCCACGCAGAAGGCCTCCATGGTGTCGACCTTCATGTTCGCCACCATCTGCGGCGGCGGCACGACGATGGTGGAGACGTCCTTGTCCGGGTCGACGCCGTTGGCCGCCAGCCAGTAGCGGATCCACATGTCGTGGGTGCCGCCGGGGAAGGTCATGGCGCACTTGACCTCCTTGCCGGCCTTCTTCATGTCGGCGAAGGCGGCCTTCAGCGACTTGGCGTCGGTGGTGACGCCGGCCGCCTTGTAGCGGTTCGACACCGAGATGCACTGCCCGTTCGTGTTGAGCCGGGCCAGGATGTACATCGGCAGCTTCTGATTGTTCTTCGTCACCTTGCCGGTGCTGATCAGGTACGGCATGGGGGTAAGGATGTGCGCCCCGTCGATGCCGCCGTTGGCCGATCCCAGTTCGATGTTGTCGCGCGTGGTGCCCCACGACGCCTGCTTCTGCACGTCGGCGTCCTTCAGCCCGTACTTGGCGAACAGCCCCTTTTCCTTGGCGATGATCAGCGGGGCGGAGTCGGTCAGCGCGATGAAGCCGAAGATGGCCTTGGTCGTCTCCGGCGCGTCGGCCGTGGCCGCCCAGACGCCGCCGGGAACCACGGCGCGCGCGGCGGACAGAAGGGCAGCGGTGCCCAGCGCCTGCGCGGTGCCGGTCAGCAGCGAGCGGCGGGTGACGGAAGGACCGGTGGAAGCGTTTTTCGTCATGGTCGCCAATCCCATAGGAGTTGAAACTTTTGGTTGTATTTCGGGGCGTTTGCGTCGTGTCGTCGGACGCCGGCCGCTTTTTTGCCGGTCAGCCCATTTCGATCAGCTGGTCAGGGCCGGTTCGGGAAGCGTGCTGCGCAACGGGAAGCTGTTGACGTAGTCGAGCGGGCGTTCGGGATCGAAGCGCCGCCCGTCGAAGAGGCGGTCGGGACCCATCAGGATGGGGTTGGTGGCGGCCATCAGGACCCAGCGGTCGTCGTGGATGCCCTCCACCTTCATGTCGTCCAGCGGTACCGCCTCCCCCACCTCCACGGCGGCCTTGCGGTAGAGGTCGGCGCGGGTGGTGCGGGCGGCGATGCCGGCCAGATCGGCGGTGGCCGGCAACTGGCCCCAGCGCACCATCTGCGCCAGCGTCCACACCGCGTGGCTGCGCCACGGGAAGGTGGCGGCGTAGCGGTGGAAGACGACGAAGTCCGGCGCGTCCGGATTGATCAGCGACTGCACCAGCGTCGCCGCCGGAACGCCGATGTAGCGCCCGGACGCCAGGATGGAGGCGGCCTCCAGCCGGCTGCCCGGCTCCTCCAGCCAGCGGGCGGCGCGGATCAGCGCGCGCACCACGGCCCGCAGGGTGTTGGGGTTGGCCCTGGCCCAGGCCTCGGTGACGCCGAAGACCTTCTCCGGCCCGTTGTTCCACAGCTCGTGGCTGCTCACCAGCACGCGGCCGATGCCCTCGTGCACGGCCAGCGTGTTCCACGGCTCGCCGACGCAGAAGCCAACGATCTCCCCGGCGGCGAGGCTGGCCACCATGCGCGGCGGCGGCACGACGACGAGGCGGACGTCGGCGTCCGGGTCGATGCCGGCCTCGGCCAGCCACCAGCGCAGCTGGTAGGCGTGGCTGGCGACCGAGAAGACGACGCCAAAGGACAGGCGCGGCCGGCCGGCGATGCGCTCCTCCTCGATCACCGCCTTCAGCGCGCGGGCGGTCAGCGGCTTCTCATCCATCGCCTCGGGATCGGCGGCCAGCATGCGGGCGTGCAGGTCGGCCGACACGGTGATGGCGTTGCCGCCGAGGTCGAGGGTGGAGGCGGCGATCATCGGCGTGCCCAGCGGGTCGATGCCGGCGGTGGCGGCCAGCGGGATGCCGGCCAGCATGTGAGCGCCGTCCAGCAGGCCCACGGCCACCTTGTCGCGGATGTTGGCCCACGACGGCTCCCGCGACAGCGTCACGTCCAGCCCTTCGCGGCGGAAGAAGCCCTTCTCCTTGGCGACGACCAACGGCGCGCAGTCGGTGAGCGGCACGAAGCCGAGCGTCAGCGCGGACTTCTCCAGCCCTTCGCCCGCCCCGGCCGGGGCGGCCAGCGCACCGCCGACGGAGCCGGCCAAAGCGACAGCCGCCGCGATCGACGCCCCCGCCGCCAGAACGCCCCGCCGCGTGCCCTTGCCGGCCGACCCGTTGCCCATGCTCCACTCCTCCATTCAATTTGCCCAAAAGCAGGGCAAAAACAAAAAGGCGCCCAAACCGCAGGCAATGAGTGCCAGTGGTTCGGACGCCGTTGTCCTGGTGCCAGCCCATCCTTGGACTGGCGGGTATCGCGCCCCGCCGGCGGCCCATCGTTGGGCCAAGGCGGGTTCCGTGTTCCGTTCCCACGGACGCCGTTGCCCGCAGGATCGCTCTCTACTCAGCAAGGAACGTGCCAAACGGAGCGGAAGGGTCGGGCTTTGTGGGATTTTCAGGAATATCAACGGGTTGCCGGAATTCGGCGCACCGGAAAGCCACAGTTTCCAAGTGGTTTTGTCGGGTTTCCGACAAGGGCTTTGTCAGGTTTCCGACAAAGCGGACGTTGGAAAGCCGACAATGCTTGTGTCGCTGACGATTTGTCGGGTTTTGCCCCCTCCCGGCTCGCTGACGCTCGCCACCCTCCCCCTCTTCGAGGTGGAGGGGACTGCCGCCGCTCTACCCTCCACCGCCCATGGCGGGGGAGGGTGGCTGAGCGCGAGCGAAGCCGGGAGGGGGCAACACCTCCGCTACTTCAACAAATCCGCCAGCGACAGGATGTTCTCCGCGATGTCGGCGATGCGCTTGTTCTGGTCCATCGCCATCTTGCGCAGCAGGCGGTAGGCCTCGTCCTCGCTCAGGCCCTTGTTGGTCATCAACAGGCCCTTGGCGCGCTCCAGCAGCTTGCGCTCGCGCAGGGCCGAGCGGGCCTTCTCCAGCTCGTCGTTCAGGCGGGCGAACTCGCGGTACTGCTTCACCGCGATCTGCAGCACGCTGCGCACCAGACCGCCGTCCAACCCCTCCGCCACATAGACGGACACGCCCGTCTCGATGGCGCGGGCCACCACGGCCGGGTCGTCGCGCGACACGAACATGGCGATGGGGCGCGGGTTCTCCTCGTGGATGCGGATCAGGTCCTCGACGAAGTCGCGGTAGGGGCTCTCCAGGTCGACGATGACCATGTCGGGCTGGAAGCGCGCCACCTCGCGGCGCACGTCGTCGTCCTTGGAGATGGACGCGACGATGTCGTAGCCGGCCGCCTGCAGCGCCTCGGCGAGCACGCGCGAACGCTCGTTGTCCTCGTCGATGACCAGGATGCGCAAGGCGACGGCACTCCCAACAACGCAGCAGGCCCCCAGTGCGATATGGGCCCGGTCGCGCAAAAGTGCAGCCTTCCCGCCGCTCCGGTCAATCAATTCGAAGGCTTAGGACGGGCGCCCGGGGCCGGACAACAAGAAGGGCCCCTCCACGCCGGCAACACGGAGGGACCCTTGAGGGCAGGATGGATGGGTACATCACTTCGAAACGCTGAACGGGAGTCGGTTAACGCGCCGTCCGCCGGTGAGTGTCGCCGGAACGGACGGCGCCGTCCTTGATCCGCATCAAAAGCCATGCATTTTCCCTAGTCCGCTGCAACCTCCACGGGGGTTTCGCGCTTGCGGCCGATCCAATCCTCCAACTGGCGGCGGGCGGCGTCGAAGGCGTCGCGGATGGCGGCGCGCACGTCCTCGTTGGCGTGCGAGGCGTCGCCGCGGACGACGAGTTCGCCGCCGGGCACCGTCATGTCGATGCGGACGTGATACAGGCGGCCCTTGCGGTGGTCGTGGTGCGGCGCCTCGATCACCACGTCGCAACGGGTGATGCGGTCGAACGAGCGTTCGAGCTTGGCGGCCTTCTCGCGGATCTTTTCCTCGATCCACGGCGTCGGGTCCATGTTGCGGAAGCTGATCTGGACAGGCAGCTGCATGATGCAGGCTCCTTTGGTGGTGGTCCGCGAAAACCCAGAGCGGGCCGGCGAAGGGTCAGGGCCGGTCCTGCTCGACGTCCATGCAGGAGAAGCCGAGCAGTTCGAGCCCCTCCTCCAGGCAATCGGCGAGGTTGGGAATCCCCGTCAAATATTCGGCCGAGCGGTCGTTGTAGCGTTCCCGCGCGAGGGCAAGGGAGTCCTCCCATTCCTCGCGGGTGAAGTCGCCCCGCCCCAGCCAGGCGAGTGCTACGAGGTCGACGATCTCGTCGTCGTTGAGGGCGTCGATGGCGCCTTCCAACTCGTCGAGCGTGGGGTCGCGGGCGTCCTCGCCGAGCAAGGCCGCATCGCCCTCGTCGCCCGGATCGGACCCGTCCTCTATTACGGACGGCGCCGTCTCGACGTCGAATTCCCGTGCCTTGGCGATGATGAAGGCGAGCTTGTCCAAGCCGATGTTCAGCTCGGGCGGCTCAATGGTCCTGGCGTCCTGCATGGGTCGCCTCCCTTGCGGGAGAAGGGCGCGTCCGGCGCCGTGGCGCCGACGTGCATGGGATCAGTATTCACCCCCGGCGTGCCGTTTGTCGAGATGCCTGTTGCAGGCACCCTCCGGCAGATGGGACCGGGGTCCGGTGTGGAGGGGGGGAGAGGCCGGAACACCTCGCAGGCTTGTTTCCACAATCACATGGTGTGCTTGCCCCGAACCGCCGTCAAGCGCCAACGGCACGGCGGGAAGCGGCATTTCGCCACCCCTGCTCCCCCCTATTCGACCACGCCCACGAACGGCAGCTGCCGGTAATGCTCGGCATAGTCGATGCCGTAGCCGACGACGAACACGTCCTCCACGGTGAAGCCCACGAAGTCCACCGGCACCGGCACCACGCGCCGGCTGGGCTTGTCCAGCAGCGCGCAGACGCGCACCTCGCTGGCCCCGCCGTCCAGGATCTGCCGGCGCGCGAAGGACAGCGAGCGGCCGCTGTCGGCGATGTCGTCCACCAGCAGCACCGGCCGCCCGGCCAGCCCCTCCGGCGCCGGCCCGTGCAGCTGCACCACGCCCGAACTGACGGTGCCAGAGCCGTAGCTGGACAGCTGCATGAACTCCACCCGCGGGTGGCAGCCGGCGCGGCCAAGCGCGCGCGTCAGGTCGGCGGCGAAGACGAAGGCGCCCTTCAGCAGCGCGACCAGCGTGAACTCCGCCGGCATCACGGCGGCGATCTCGGCGGCGAGGCCGTCCATGCGGGCGGCCAGCGCCGCCTCCTCGATCAGCGGGACGACGCGGCGTTCGGATTCGGGTGTGGACATGATTGGTCTCCGGCGGCTGGGGTGGTTGCGTCACGCCTGCGGCGCCGGCCGGGTGACGACGTAGACGGCGACGGCCAGCATCACGGCACCCGACAGCACCGGCACGACGGGGCTGCTGGTGGTGGCCAGGATGATGCCCCAGCTCGCCCCCATGCCGCCCACGGCGGCGACCTTGGCGCGGCGGGGGATGGCGCGGCGGTCGCGCCATTCGGTGAGGAAGGGGCCGAAGCGCGGGTGGCGGTACAGCCAGCGCTCCAGCGCCGGGCTGCCCTTGGCGAAGGCCCAGGCGGCGACCAGCAGAAACGGCGTCGTCGGCAGCACCGGCAGGAACACGCCCAGCGCGGCCAGCCCCACCGCCAGATAGCCGATGCCCAGGAAGAACCACCGGCGCGGGCCGCGCGCGCCCTGCCCTGCATCCTCCGGTGCTTCGTCTGGTCCCTCGGCCATCCCGTCCGTGCCCGCTGCCGCTCCGCCCATCAAGATGAGCGCAGAGGGGCCGCGGGTAAAGCCGGCAATGTTCAGGCGGCCAGCCGTTCGAACAGTTCGGCGTTCGGGCAGAAGGCGCGGTGCCCCGCCGGGTCCGCGTCGGGATCCTCCAGCCAGCGCGAGCAGGCCTCGGTGGTCCGGCACAGGCTGCACCGCCGCGCCGCCCGCGCCATCTCGTGGCCGACGCCGAAGGTGGTGACGGTGAAGACGTCGACGCCCAGGCGCCGCATCATCCGCGGCATGTTGAGCGCGCGCCGGTCGATCGGGGCAAGGTCCATGGCGTCCGGTCTCCGTTGTGGGGCGGCCCGCCGAAGGTGCCCGGCCGGCCGCCCAACGGCCTTGACAGTGATCAAGCGCCCCGGTCAGGCGCCTGGCGCGCGCCACGACTCGACGTAGCCGCCCCATTCCACGGACGCGGCCCCCTCCCCCACCTCCAGCGCGTCGCGGGTGTCGAGCATGACGGCATACTCGTCGGTGGCCGGCTTCTTCGGCGTGAAGGCGGCGCCCAGCGCCTTGGGGTGCGGCCCGTGCGTGAAGCCGCAGGGGTGGAAGGTCACCATGCCCGGGTGGATGTTGTCGCGCGAGAAGAAGTCGCCGGCGTGGTAGAACAGCACCTCGTCATAGTCGTCGTTGTTGTGGAAGAACGGCACCTTCAGCGCGTCCGGGTCGCTCTCGAACGGGCGCGGCGTGAAGGTGCACACCACGAAGCGGTCGGCGACGAAGGTCGTGTGCGCGCTGGGCGGCAGGTGGTAGCGATGGCTCATCAGCGGCCGGATGTCGGCGACGTTCAGGCGCACCGGCGCCAAGTCGCCCTTCCAGCCCACCGCGTCCAGCGGGTTGAACGGATAGGTGACGGTGGAGATGGCGCCGCGCCGCTTGATGCGCACCGTCCATTCCCGCTCGTCCTGCTGGGCGCGGAAGGCGTCGTCGATGGCCGGCACGTCCAGCACCGCCGGGTCGAACACCGCGTGCGCGCCGACCATGCCGCGGTCGGGCAGCTTGTAGGTGGAGCCCGTCGCCTCGACCAGCAGCGCCGTCACCGGCTCCGCGCACTCG